>NZ_CALYQK010000018.1 GCF_945285465.1 uncultured Bartonella sp.
TTTTAACCATGGAAGATGAAAGCGGCATTGCCAATATTGTTGTTTGGCCAAAAAAAATGGTGCGCTTTCGTCGCGAGGTGATGGGTGGCAAGTTGTTACTGGTAACAGGAAAAATACAGCGGGATTCATCGGGTGTTACCCATCTTGTTGCCGCTCAAATCGAAGATAGAAGCATGGATCTTATTAATTTAAGTGAAATGCCTGATCGCTTTTCAGATTTTGAAAGCGAGCCTGTGGCGCACCACCCGCGACAGTTCAGGGCTTTTCCGAAGTCACGTGATTTCCATTGAAAACCGCGTTGACAATAATTTGAAATCTTTTTCAGGCAACCGCAGCCAGTCGCTCATTTCCCATTCTATAAGACACCGCTTCAGCAAGATGGTGTTTTGATAACAGTTTTGCGCCATCAAGATCGGCAATCGTACGTGCGACTTTGAGTACCCGATGATAAGCACGCGCCGAAAGACGCATTTTTTCACTGATAGTTCTTAAAAGCGTGGTCGCTTCATTGTCGAGAGTGGTAATTTTTTCGACAAGATTTGCCGGACAATCACCATTTGTCCTGATATTCGACATGCCCAATTGCCTATAGCGCTCAATTTGTATTTCTCGTGCGCGTTTGACACGTTTTGCCACAACATGGCTTGATTCTGCTTCAGCCGGAGCAATCAAATCAAGAGCCGTCAAGGCCGGCACGTCAATTCTCAAGTCAATCCGGTCAAGCAACGGCCCCGAAATTCGTGCCTGATAATCTGTCTGGCATTTGGGGCCGCGTGCACAAACATGGCCGGGTTCACCTGCCATGCCACAGCGACACGGATTCATCGCTGCAACAAGCTGAATACGTGCCGGATAACTTACATGGTGGTTTGCCCGTGCCACAACACATTCGCCACTTTCAAGCGGTTGGCGAAGTGAATCGAGAACCTGCGGTGAAAATTCGGGAAATTCATCCAGAAACAGCACACCATTATGGGCAAGCGAAACTTCACCCGGACGCGCTTTGATACCGCCACCAACCATGGCTGCCATCGAAGCGGAATGATGCGGTGCACGAAAAGGCCGATGAATGGAAACCGATCCATTTGTTGTTTCGCCGGCAATTGATGCAATCAGAGAAACATCAAGAAGTTCATGTGCATCCAGTGGCGGAAGGATTGACGGTAGACGTTCGGCTAACATCGACTTTCCAGCACCGGGCGGGCCGACAAACAAAAGATTATGGCGACCGGCAGCAGCAACTTCAAGCGCGCGTTTGGCTGCTTTCTGTCCTTTGATATCAGCAAGGTCTGGTAAATTGTCTTGTATGATATAACGGCGGGGTTGCGGTCGTGACAAAACCTGCATCCCCTTGAAATGATTAACCAGCGCCAGAAGACTTGCAGGTGCCAGAATAGCAATATCAGGACCGGCCCAGGCTGCTTCCGGCCCACATTTTTCGGGGCAAATTAATCCTTTGTCGGATGCGACCGCCGCCATGGCTGCCGGTAAAACCCCGCTTACCGATGCAATAGAACCGTCAAGAGCCAATTCACCCATAACGATATAATTTTGCCCGACTTCGACCGGTAAAAGCCCCATTGCCACCATCAAGCCAACCGCAATCGGCAAATCATAATGCGAGCCCTCTTTTGGTAAATCAGCCGGTGCGAGGTTTACTGTTACACGTTTTACCGGCATGGATAGACCGCATGCGTGAAGTGCTGCCTGTACGCGTTCGCGGCTTTCTGCAACAGCTTTATCGGCAAGGCCGACAATCGACATTCCCATTTTGCCGGGTGCAATCATAACCTGTACATCAACAGGCAAAGCTTCAATGCCTGAAAAGGCAACTGTTGTTATCCGTGCAACCATTTATTATGTTCTCTTTTAATCTGTATCAAAATAAGACAATCATTTTTTTTAAAAAAAATCAAGAACATTTCATGAACACTATTGGTTTTACAGGTTTTTTAAAATAATCGGGTAAATGTTGCAGTTTAACACTTCCTTGACGAAAATAGAGCAAATTTGTGATTGTCGGTGTATGATTAGAGCATCGGCTATGGTAACGAGAGGAAGTGAGGCATTGGCTTTAAGAACGAAATTCAATCATACTTATTGTGTGTGGGTTTTGGATAAATAGAATGTCGGAGCGGTTTTCGGACACTATATCGTCAAATGGGCATGCGATTTAGGACTATTTGCTGTTAAGAGTTTAATTGTTTTGGTAATATCGAGTGAAAAATCAAGGTTGAAAACAGGAAGTGCGGCTATTGCTTTGCTAGCCTGTTTTGCTTTGGCTTTTTCCTTGCCACAAAAAGCCGATGCCTTTGATCTTTTCGGCATTCATTTATGGGGCAAGAAAAAGCAGACGGATAATAACTCTGATGTTATTGGCATTCCAAAACACTATAAAGTCAAAGTGTCAGCCGTTCCCGGGGCTCCTGAGGAGGGGGTAAAAATTGTCAAGTCTGCATCATCCCTGGTGGATGATGAAGATAAGCCAGCATCCGGTTCGGCTGGTCTTTTGGCCAAAGCGCGTGGTGATTATCGCAAAATTCTTGCCGCTCTTTATGCTGAAGGTTATTATGGCGGAACAATCAGCATATTGGTCAATGGAGCAGAGGCGGCCAATATTCGCCCTGACGCAGAACTGCCCGATCAATCCGAAGTAGAAATTGCGATTGACACGGGGCCCGAATATCATTTTGATGTGGCTAATATTTTTGAGCTTGCCCCGCATACCGATGACAGAAAAGACAAGGTTCCTCTTCCTAAAGATTCGGGTTATGCCGCCGGTGATATTGCCAAATCTGGCAGTGTGTTTAAAGCCGAACAACTCGCTGTCGAGGGGTGGCGCCAGCAGGGCTATGCGAAAGCTGCCGTAACGAAACGTGAAGTTGTTGCCGATCATGCAACCAGAACCGTTGATGCCAATATTGAAGTTAACCCCGGTCGTCAAGCCCATTACGGTGCCCTTACGGTGACAAATGTGAGTGATAAGCCGCGGATGGATTCACCTTTTGTCGCCTGGATGACAGGATTGCAACAGGGCCAAGAATATGATCCCGACGATATTGCCAAAGCGAATAAACGGCTGGCGCGTCTGGACGTGTTCCGTACCGCCAACGTGAAAGAAGCCGACAAGATTGAACCCGATGGAGCGCTGCCCCTTAATCTTGTGGTTCAAGAACGCCCGCCACATAGGTTTGGTGCCGGTGGCAGCTATTCTACTATTGATGGCGCGGGACTTGAAGCTTACTGGATGCAGCGTAATCTCTTCGGGCATGCCGAACGACTGCGTTTTGATGCAAAGATTAGCGGCATTGGCGGCAATCAGGATGATTCTTATAATCCGAAAAACTTTAGCTATCTTGTCGGCTCTACTTTTACCCGCCCGGGGGTAATAACGCCCGACACCGATTTTGTTGCAAGTCTTAAAGGTCAACGTGAAGTTCTTGATAATTATACGACCACCGGCATTACCGGCCAACTCGGTTTAACACAAATATTTTCTGACGAATTATCGGGACGTCTCTATTTCAATGCCGCCCAGACCAAGTCGGAAGATGATTATTTTGGCAACCGCGATTTCACACCGGTCGGTTTTTTAGGTGGCTTGCTCTATGACAGCCGCGATAACAAATCCAATCCCAAGCATGGTCTTTACGGTGAAGCAGTTGTCGAGCCGATTTATGAAATCCACTATGGCAATTTTATTGGCAAAACGACATTGGAGGGGCGTTCCTATTTCACTCTCGACGCAAAAGAGCGATATGTCATTGCCACGCGGGCAAAACTTGGTTCAATTACCGGGCCACAAGCACGCGAAATCCCCTCCGACATGCTGTTTTTTGCCGGTGGTGGCGGCTCTGTACGTGGATATGGCTATCGTAATATCGGTATCAGAACCAATACCGGTGATACAATTGGCGGTCGTTCGCTTGTTGAAGGTTCGGCAGAATTGCGTACAATGATCACCGATACAATCGGACTTGTCGGATTTGTCGACGCCGGCGTGGTCGGAGAAGATACTTACCCCGATTTTTCGGAAAACACAAAAGTGGGTGTCGGTATCGGCTTACGTTATATGACAGGTCTCGGACCATTGCGGTTTGATGTAGCAACGCCGCTTGATGGTGCAGTTGGTGACCCCGATTTAGGCTTTTACATTGGCATAGGGCAGGCATTCTGATGATGAAAAAACTTTCCCTTTCCGTTTTTATAATTGCTGTTTTTATGTCCTTTGTCGGCATGGCAAGTATTCATGCGCAAAATTCCCTTCCAACAAATGAAACCGCAACCGAGACGGATAAATCCTGGGTTTTGTCTTTCATTGAAAGTAAAATCTCCAAACCCAATCGGCAAATCCGGTTTGCCAATATTCAAGGGGCATTATCTTCAAGTGCAATGATCGGCTCGATTACAATTGCCGACCGCCAAGGTGTGTGGCTCAAAATTACGAATGCCAAGATGGATTGGAACCGCCTTGCATTGTTGCGCGGACAAATTTCCATCAATGAATTGACCGCCGAACACGTTGATGTTTTGCGAAAACCTCTTGCTGATGATTCACTACCTTCGCCGCAATCCAAGGGGTTTTCCATTCCCGAACTGCCAGTTGCTGTCAGTATTAAATCGGTGGAAGCAAAAAATATATCATTTGCCCAAGCGCTTTTCGGGCTTTCATCTTCTGTCTCGCTGAAAGGCGGCTTGTTGCTTGCCGATGATGATCTTAAAAGCGAACTCGTCATGCAGCGCCTTGATGCACCGGGGCAGTTTACTGTTTTTGCCGATATTTCCAACAGCGGCAATAAGGCCAACATTAATATTGAAATGTCAGAGCCTGAAAATGGTATTGTTGCCAATCTGCTAAAAATTAAAAATCGTCCTGCTGTTGCACTTACGGCAAAAGGCGATGGTTCGCTTGACAATTTTTTGTTGAATCTTGCAATGAAAGCCGGAGCCGACCCGGTTTTGAACGGCTCGTTAAAACTACAGCGCGTTGCCAATGGCAAAGCCGTTGCTGTTGACCTTTCGGGGCCCGTTATACTGTTGATGCCCGATGAATACCGTGACTTCTTTGGAGCGAAAACCGAATTGAATGTGGCTGCTTTATTAAAAAAAGAAGGCGGTATGCGGCTTGATAAATTTTCAATCAAAGGTGATGGTATACGTGTCGATGCACGAGCCGAAACATTGGCAGACGGTTTTTTGCGTGTTTTAAAGGTGAACGCATTGGTAAAGGCGCAATCGGCGGGGGCACTCGTTTTACCTGTTTCCGGTGGTAAAACACGTGCTGATCAAATTGCACTGAATATTGATTATGGTGGCAAAGATTCCACTCTGTGGAATGGACAATTTGTCGTCAGCAATTTTGCCAATGAAAATTTCAGTGCTCACGATGTTACCGTAGATATGGGGGGCAATGTCGAAAATCTGGATGATGCTTTAAACCGCCATGTCGGCGTGCAGATAAGCGGTGCTATCAATGGCATGGTTACGCAAAAAAGCAAGCTTTCGGATGCTTTGGACAAATCTGTCAACTTGACGGTGGATGCAGATGTTTTTGCCGGCATGCCGATGAGTGTTCACAATCTCAATCTTACGGCGAACGGCCTGACATTGTGGCTCAAAGGTGAAATTGAAAAGTTTGATTTCAAGGGTGAACTCGGTATTAAAGCCGATACGTTGAAACCTCTGGCAGTGTTGAGCGGAAAACCGCTTTCAGGAGCCGCCAACATTAATGCGACGGGCACCATTGGCTTGGCAAGTGGAGCTTTTGACCTTGATCTTGCCGGAAAAACCGTTGCGATCAAAACTGGTAATGCAACGACTGATCGCCTGCTTGCGGGCGATGTCGTTTTGTCTGGTGGTATCAAACGTGATGAAAATGGCATAGCGACGCGCAATTTCGTTCTTGGCAATAACAATCTTCAGCTCAAAGCTAATGGCAGTTTTTCGACTGAAAAAGCCAATATGGATTATCAGGCCGATTTTTCCGACCTTTCTCTGATCAATCCGCGCATGACGGGGCGTTTAAGTGCTTCCGGTGCGATCCGTGGACATAATCGTTTGATAGCTTTCAGTCTGGGGGCAAAAATTGACGATGCCACATTGTCAGGGAAAAAAATGCAAAATACCGCTATTTTTGCCAATGCGGTGCTTGATAATACATCGCCGATTGCATCCTATTTGAACGGGTCAATAGATGGGAAAGGTGTTTTTGCCGGTGAAAAACTCGAAATTACCGGCTGTCTTAATAATAATGGCAAATCAAAAAGCCTGAGCGATCTTAATATCGTTGTCGGCGGTACGCAGGTGACGGGTGATCTTTTACAAAATTCTACCGGCCTTATCGAGGGAAAACTGCACATCAATGCGCCGGATATTTCTACATTGAGCGCGCTCGCATTAACCGACGGCCACGGCGGTATGAAGGGGGATTTTGTCTTTAACGACGATAACGGCAAACAAAATGCCCGGCTGTCTGCCCATATTGACAAATTGGTCTTTGGCGAAAACCACGCCGAAAGTCTGGATATGGAGCTTGCCTTGAGCGACCCGTTGGGGACATTCCACCTCAACGGCTATGTCAACGCTTCCGACATTCGGGTGGCGAATTTTATTATCAATAATGTACGGGCTGTTGCCAAAGACAATAATGGCGAAACAGCGTTCGATCTGGCGACAGATGTTCAGAATAATATCAAGGCGGTTATATCCGGTGCTGTCATTTATGCAAATGGTCAAACAAACAATGAAACTGCCGATAATAGACGGCTAACTGTCAATATTGATACTATCAATGTCGAGCACGATACCGTTCATGCGAAACTGGCAAAACCGGGCTCCTTAATTCTGTATGACAATAGTTATCAGATTGATCCGGTGGTATTCGATGTCAATGGGGGCAAAGTTTCACTGGCCGGAACAGGCGGTGACAAATTGGATTTTCGCCTGAACATGGACCATTTGCCGCTTTCTCTTGTCAATCTGGTAAAAACCGACCTCGGAGCGGCGGGCAGTTTGACAGGGAACGCAGCCATAAGCGGAACAAGCAAAAATCCCAATATCGAATTTAATGTCAAAGGCGAAAATCTGACGGTTGTTGCCTTGGCAAGCAAGAAAATTTCCCCGCTGACTGTTCATGCACAAGGTATCACAAACGGCGAAGCGCTGAATGTCACTTCGAGTTTTTCCGGAGGCGGGCTTGATGCCGAAATCAATGGAAAAGTGCCATTGGCCGGTGGCAATCTTGATCTTGATGTTATCTTGAAAAATTTGCCGGTCGCTCTTGCCAACGGCTTTGTTGAAGGACAAAACCTTGGTGGAACAATAAATGGCCGTGCCCATATTGGCGGAGAACTTAAAAATCCTGATGCCACATTCAATTTGACGGGACAAGGGTTGAAAGCCGATCTCATTGCCAGAAATGGTCTGGCGCCGATAAATCTGAATGCGGCGGGCACTTATGGCAATTCTGTGCTCAATCTCGAACGGTTGAATGCCAGCGGTCCGCAAGGACTTAATGTCTCGGCAAATGGGACCATTCCGTTGAAGGGAAATAATCTGGATCTTCACGTTAGCGGTTCGGCACCAATGGCACTTGCCAATCAATTCTTGGCAGAACGGGGTGCGCAAATTTCCGGTTCGGCGACGGTTGATACAGCCGTTCGCGGATCATTGACGAAACCGGATTTGAAGGGAAATCTTGCTTTATCAAATGGCAGTTTTATTGATTCCCAAACCAATTTACGGCTCAATAATATAGGTGTGGATGCAAGTTTAAATGGTGACAGAATTATCCTTAATCGTGCGAATGCCTCCTCATCTGCGGGTGGTACAATTGTAGCTAACGGTTCGATTTCTACCGATTTTTCGTCCGGTCTGCCGGCCGACATGACTGTACGGCTCAATCATACACGCTATAGCGACGGGGAAATGGTCGTTGCAACCATTGACGGCACCGTAACGGTAACGGGTGCGCTGCTGCAAAACCCTCTGATTGGTGGTGATCTGGTTATTGAAAAAGCCGAGATTACGGTGCCAGACCGTTTTGGTGGGGCTGCACTCATTGATGTTAAACACAAACATCTTACCAAAAAAATCGCAACAACATTGGAACGGGCAAAAATTGATACGGGTAAAAACAAAACGGTAGAAAATCGCACAAAGCCATCGGTTGTCCAGTTAAAGATGCGTATTCGTGCGCCCAACCAGATTTTTGTTCGCGGCATGGGACTGGATGTTGAATTGGGGGGCGAGATCGGTTTATTTGGCCCGCTCAATGATATTCACCCCGTTGGCAGTTTTCAGATGTTGCGCGGGCGTTTTGAAATTCTGTCGCAGCGGCTTACCTTTACAGAAGGCAGCGTGACGTTGGCTGGTAATTTCAACCCTGAGGTCAACTTTGTGGCAACGACGCAGGGGAGTGATATTACAGTAACGGTAACAGTCAGCGGGCCCATAAAAGCTTTGACTGTTACATTTTCGTCAACGCCGGTTTTGCCACAAGACGAAGTTTTGGCGCGTTTAATATTTAATCGGTCAATAAGCGAATTGTCACCTTTTCAGATTGCCCAGCTTGCATCGGCGGCGGCCGAACTTGCCGGCGTTACCAATAATTCGCTTCTTGGTTCCTTGCGCTCGACAACCGGGCTTGATGATCTGGATGTAGTCACCGACAAACAAGGCAATACAGGTGTGCGTGCCGGGCGCTATATTCGTGATAATATCTATCTTGGTGTAGAAGCCGGTTCAGGAGGCAATACCAAAGGTACAGTCAATCTTGATCTTTCCAAGAATCTGAAAGCAAAAGGTGCTCTTGGTGCACAAGGTGATTCAAGTGTTGGTGTATTTTACGAAAAAGATTATTAATGAAACCCAATAGTCGTTGTTGCTTTGTCGATTGTTCAAAGAGTTTCATCGACCTGTTTCAACTGACCGAACAAAGGAAGAGTAATGCCCCGTCTTTTTACCGCATTGGAAGTGCCGCATGATACAGCGTTGTCGCTTTCGCTTTTGCGCGGTGGTTTACCGGGTAGCCGTTGGATCGAAACCGAAGATTACCATATTACTTTACGTTTTTTTGGTGATGTGAGCAACGAAATTGCTGACGAACTCGTGCATGCACTCGACCGCATCAAATCACAGCGGTTTGCTCTTCAATTAAAAGGAATTGGTGTTTTTGGTCCAAAAAAGCCCCATTCGATTTATGCGCGTGTCGAGCTATGCGACGGGCTTTTGCTTTTGCAAAGCAACATTGATAAAATAGCCAAAAGACTCGGGTTAAAACTCGATAAGGGAAAATTCATCCCCCATGTAACAGTGGCTCGGCTCAATCAGGTCAAACTCGATGATCTTCTGCCCTACCTTTCTTCGCGGGGCAATTTTTCAACAACGCCTTTTGATGTTTCACGTTTTGTTATGATGTCATCGCGGCAATCAGTTGGCGGGGGTCCCTATGTCGTCGAAGAAAGCTGGAAGCTGGACTAGAAATATTCATTATACCGTCTTGCAGTTTGCGATAAAAATCCGCCTTTTACATAAGTTTTCGGCATTCACGTTGCAGTTTTTGTCTTCGTCAAGGTCTTGGCTAACATGCAATTGCCTAATGGAATTCAATATATTGTACCATATTGCCTGTGATTGAATTTTATGGGGGGCAACTGTTCGTTGATGTCTTTTATATATTGTTTATTTTATATATTCTAGGCAAAGATGATACGAGATGGTATTGCTCAGGGCAAATACTGGTATCTTAAAAAAATTAGTGTTAAACATTCATTTTGAAAAGGAAAAACCATCGTGAGATCAGATAATTGGAATCTCCCTGAAGGTGGCCAAGAACTAACGGCGAAATGGGGTTGGTTTTTGGTTTTGGGTATTATCCTGCTTGTTGTTGGTATTATTGCAGCATTTACATTACCTTTTGCAACGGCAGCAGTTGCAATTTATATCGGCATTATGATGCTTATTGGCGGTGTTATTCAAATCATCCATGCTTTTGGTGTCAGAAGCTGGGGACGTTTTTTCTATTGGTTATTAGCCGGGCTTCTTTATACAGTTGGTGGCGTTATATGCTTGCTCGAGCCGATCCTGGCAGCGGCGGTATTCACTTTCCTTCTTGGTTTTCTGCTGGTTGTTGCCGGTGTTATCCGCGTCGTTGTCGGCTTTCAAAGTCGCACCGTTAAAGGATATGGATGGATTATTGCTGCTGGCATAGTAACCGCTATCGCTGGCCTTATTATTACAACCGGCTGGCCGGCCAATACGCTTTGGGTTTTAGGTTTATTTTTGTCTATCGACCTTATTTTCCAAGGGTGGAGCTGGATTGGCTTTTCATTTGGTCTACGGGCACTGAAAAATTTTGGTAAATAAAATTGGCAAAAAAAGGGGAAGACATTCTCTTCCCCTTTTTTGGCTTTCGCTGTTTAGCTTATTCGTTCATAACAAACTTTTGTGAGCCCGCGTTGGACAAAACCGAGTTGGTTTGCTGCTCCTTTGGACAGATCGAGAATACGACCGGCGATAAATGGCCCGCGATCATTGATACGAACGATTATTGATCTTCCGTTGAACTTGTTGGTGACACGGATCTTGCTTCCAAGCGGTAATGTTTTGTGTGCTGCCGTCATAGCAATAGGATTCATCTTTTCACCTGAAGCGGTTTTTGAATGGAGTGCATACCATGATGCACCACCGCATTGACTGGCGTGACCCAGATTAAGTGAACAAACTATAAAAATTATCGTTAGAAGCGGAAGAAGTCTTTTTTTAAAAGTTAAAACACACATATCCTGCTAACCGGTTAGAGTTTCGGTGTATAAAGCGAGATGGCTGTGTAACTGTTGGTTGTGGTGCTGAAATGGCGTTTAAAAGGTAATTTCGCGTTAATTATCAAATAGTTGGTTCATTTTGAACCAATTGTTCATACAACTTAGAGTATTTTCTGACGTGGAAGTGAGATGAAAGAATTTAATACACGGGGGCCATTGCGTGTCGTTTATTATATCGTAGGTTGCCTCATGATCGTTCTGGGGATTATCGGGGCAGTCCTTCCCATCATGCCGACTGTGCCGTTTCTGCTGGTCGCATCGTGGTGTTTTGCCCGCTCTTCGCCGCGCTTTCACAATTGGCTTCATAACCACAAAGTTTTTGGTCCGCCTATCAAACAATGGGAAGAACAAGGGGCAATTGCGCCATTTATAAAGTTCATTGCCATTGGCGGTATGTCTGTCGGATTTTGTTCATTTCTATTGATTGCCCGACCGGCTCTTTGGTTGGCTCTTGTAACAGCCGTTATATTGATATCGATTTCAATTTATATTCTGACGCGCCCATCTTGCTAGGCTCAACATCTATTAATTTTGTCGATTCCCGTGTTGGTGTTTCTGTGTTTCATTGGTTTTAATAGCGATAAAGTCAAAGGCCGACGAGTTTTATTGTGCGAAAATGAGATGGCGCGCATATCGCTTTTTTGCCGCTTTCTCATGGAGTACCCAGTCGATGAACGGCGTTTTGTCAAGCGGCATCATCTATGTCGTCAAGCATGTCCTGCAATGGAAAGATGTCCCTGTTGGCTAAGGCTGGCATAAAACGCTTTATAGCCGCTTCATAGGGCAGGAGCCGGGGGGTGTTCAACCGCATCTTTAGAGCCCTTGCCTGTGGGCAAGCAAGGCCTCAACGCATTATGATTGATACAACACACTGCGCAAAAAGCATTCTTCCGCAGCAAGCCTGTTAAAAAAGGCGATGTCGCCCGCTGTATCGACCGCTGAAACGGCGGCTTGAAAGCAAAATTGCATAAAGTCTGCAATCAGGACGGAAAGCCGATAGGCGGCCTGCTTCCGTCAAAAAGACAGATGGGTGACTGCAAAAAAGCAACTTTATTGTTGCCGGCTCCGCTGGATACAAACGAACTCATGGCCGATATTGTGCTATGATGCAGACTGGCTTCAGCTGCGCTGTTTGACAGAAACATCAAGGCATATATTTCATCTTGAAGGGAGCAGAAAAGCTAAAATTCTCTTTAACAACCGAACTGACCGGCACTGCTATAAGATTAAGAACCGGTCCAAAAAACTCAAAGACCGGTGGCGCTGAGCCATACGCTACGACCAATGCGCACCAACATTCTTTTCTGCAATATGCATTGCCGTCATCACCAACTTCTATCTTAATTGACGAGCCGTCAGCTTAGAAAATCCTCGTGTTCTTGCTGCTGTAACTTGTCGGGTCTGTTGGTTTTCGTATTGCCTAAACAGCACATTTTCAGGAATAGCATTCTAAAAATGGCCGGTTTTTTTGCCGGAACCAACCGGCGACTATATGGCTGCTGTTCAATAAAAAAGCGCGAAAAAAATCCGCGCTTGAAAACCAAATATTCTTGCGAGTTCTATTTGACAATCACTTTGGCACCGACATCGACGCGGTTGTAAAGATCGATAATATCCTGATTGATGAGACGAATGCACCCTGATGAAACATTTGTACCAATGGTCCACCATTCAGGTGTTCCGTGCAGGCGGAACATGCTGTCTTTGCCACCTTTATAAAGATAAAGTGCGCGCGCACCTAAAGGATTTTTGAGCCCCGGCCCCATGCCACCGGCAAATTCTTTTAATTCCGGTTGGCGCACCAGCATTCGTTGTGGTGGTACCCAGTTTGGCCAAAGCGCTTTGCGACCAATTGTGGCATTGCCTGTCCAGCGGAAACCATCGCGGCCTACGCCGATACCGTAGCGCATTGCTTTTCCATCCGGCATAACGAAGTAAAGGAACTTAGCCTCGGTATCAATAATAATCGTACCGGGTTTTTCGTCAGTCGGATAAGCAACAATCTGGCGACGGAATTGGGGCTTGATTTCATTGGCTTTAATAGCCGGAACGACAAACCCGCCATCATTGACTGCCGAATAGGCAGCAACTGTCGATGTAGAACCTCCTGTCGTCGTACAACCGGCAAGCGTTGCAGCGGCTAAAAGGCTGGCGGTAAACAAAAAAGATTTCAGACGCATATTCCCCTCATAAAATAGCAGGTCAAAGAAACATCACGAATCAATGTCATGGATACTCAATTAAAGCCGAGATTGTTAACAGAATGTTAACCATAACCCAGCCGTTCATTTTAATAGCAGAAAAATTATCCCCTGGTATCACCTTGGTCATTCACGTATCGGGCGCAAAAGTCCTGAAGATAGATAAAAGTGTTTTTGCCAAAAGTCAGACAAAACGTCGACAAGGCAGGATAACAAAACCATTTCGAGACGAAGCGCATTTGGCCAGTTTGCGTCAACATTATAAAGCCGCTTCGCCGCTTTACCATTGTCGTCGGTCGATAAGAACCGGCGAAAGGCGTAATGTGAACGGTCATAGCGTGATGGAAATCTTGCATCCCACTATCATTGCGCACCGGGTCAATGTGCATGGCGCCTGCGAGTACCGGATTAGTAAGTACCGGTAAGTTGCAATCGCCGGCATAAACCGGCGGTTTCTTTAACAGGTTTTATCGCCAATAGCGGCATAAAACCTCATTCGGATTTGTCGAGTCACCAACCGCAAACAAATATTTTTGCGATAACGAAAGTTTCTTTTGCCAATAGCTGAATGTTGCCGCCATTTCATGAGACCGGGTCTCGCATGAATGGTCTGGTACAATTCAATTCGATGATGGGCGATTGTGGCGTATTATTGTCTTGGCACCGGTTTGTGCCAATAAGCAATTATTTTTTTAATGTTTTTTCGGTGAGTGTGCTGGCAGACGCTGCTGACCGGCTGCCAAAAAACGCCAGATGATGTGTTTTTTGCAATCAGCCTTTATCCTTCCACAAAATCGTTCAAGACGCGACAAGAAATAAATCCGGCACTAATCACCATGCGTTTGGTATTTCTCTTGATGGGCTGTATTCAAACAGAAACGCCGAACGATCAAAAAAAATCGCAAAATACTTTACGCGGCGTTGGACGCTGCCGGATGTTGCGTTAGGAATGTGTAGATTGCCTGCCCGTCATGGGTGTTGCGTAATTTTTGTACCATATCGGGGTCGCGCAACACACGGGCAATCCGTGACAAGGCTTTCAAATGATCGGCACCGGCACTTTCCGGTGCCAAAAGCAGAAAGACCAAATCCACAGGTTCGTCGTCCAATGCTTCAAAATCGACCGGCGTTTCAAGCCGTGAAAAAACACCGACAATGCGCCCGATATTGGCAAGCTTGCCATGAGGAATTGCAATACCGTTACCCACTCCGGTCGAACCAAGTTTTTCGCGCTGGAGAATTGTATCAAGCACTGTGCGTTCATCAAGCCCTGTCAACGACGCCGCTTTCTCGGCCATTATTTGCAAGACCTGTTTTTTTGAATTTGCCTTAAGTGCAGGAATAACGGCTTGCGGTGCTATCAAATCACTAAGATCCATGTGGTTTCCTTTTTGCCACCCCATATTCGCTCCAGCCTATCAGGCCACGAGTTTTACAGGTTGTGAATAGCGCTTTCTTTAATGGTCTTAATATACTTTACTAGAAAAAGAAAGTTTTCCCTATATCAAGCTTTAGCTGTGATGGATGATGGGTCAATCCAACCGATATTTCCATCGGCACGACGATAAACAATATTGATTTTACCATCGGCTGCATTACGGAAAACAAGCACCGGATTATCCATCAAGTCAAGTTCGACAACAGCATTAGCCACCGACATATCACGCAACGTCATCGAGGTTTCGGCAACGATCGTCGGCGCATAATCTTCCGGCAACCCTTCATCTTCGTCAGGAACCGGCTCCATAATGTGATAAGCATATTCAGCAAAAGCCACGTTTTCGTTTTGCTTGTTGCTGCGCGATTTCAAACGGCGTTTATAACGGCGAAGCCTTGTCTCAAGACGTTCAGCCGCGGCATCAAACGCTCCTTGCGGATCTTGTGCTTGGCCTGTTGTCTGTAACACAGCTCCCGAGCTCAAATGCAACACGCATTCTGCCGAAAAACGCGAACCCGATTTAACAACTGTAATATGTCCAGTAACGCTTCCAGCAAAATATTTTGCAACAGCATCATTGATGCGTTCTTCAATCCGCGTGCGGAAAGCTTCACCAATATCCATATGCTTTCCTGAAATGCGCAAGCTCATTATAAACCTCGTTCATAATTCGTGATCAGTGCAGTTTAACGGTATCTTCTGAAGGAAGCAACTCAAAGCGCTGCCTTTTTACCAAAAAGATCATAAACTTAACTATAAGGCGGGCTTCTAGTGATTTATCCGGGATAAGTCAATCAACAAAAATCAATCTATAGTTGTTCTGCTTTTTAATTTCTTTTCCCTTCGACGTAAAACAGATGAAGCAATATTCAACTGTTCACGATATTTGGCGACTGTTCGACGTGCTATGTTGATATTTTCTTTTCTTAATAGCTGGACAAGCATATCGTCGGACACAATCTGGTCGACATTTTCTCCGTCAATCAATTCGCGAATGCGATAGCGAACGGCGTCAGCCGCATAGTGTTCGTCGCCTTCACTCGATTGCAGAGCGGCCGAAAAGAAGCTGCGCATCTCGAATATGCCGCGCGGGGTCGCCACATATTTATTCGCCGTTACCCGGCTTATCGTTGATTCGTGCATGCCAACGGCATCGGCGATCATCAATAATGTGAGTGGTTTGAGAAAAGCGATACCCCGACGCAAAAATTCCTGTTGATGGCGCACTATTTCTGCGCTCACCGAAACCAGCGTTTTCTCCCTTTGATCAAGCGCGCGTATAAGCCAATTTGCTTCCCTAAGACAGCGGCTTATGAAATTATTCTCAATGCTATTATTGACGATTTTTATCGCATAATCGCGATGAATGACAAGTTTTGGTAAAATAGCCGGATTAAGTTCGACAAAAAATTCGCCGTTACCAAGTTCAGAGACGATAACATCGGGTATGACAGGAGTGGCTATTGTTCGGCAATAAGCCATGCCCGGTTTAGGATCAAGATTGCGAATTTCCAGTAAAATATCGGCAACCTCGTTTTCATCGAGACTTGACAATTTGGCAAGGGCAGAAAAATCACGTTTTGCCAATAGCGGTAAATTGTCAAGTACCACCTTTATTGCCGGATCCAGACGGTTTTGCCGTTCAAGCTGTAATGAAAGACATTCACATAATGACGTAGCAAAAAGTCCTGGCGGATCGAATTGTTGTAGCCGTTTCAAGACTGATAGCACAGTCTCCTCCCCGACAGAGAAATCTTCAGCCGCTTTGGCAATTGAGCCGGTAAAATATCCCGCTTCATCTAGTTCATAACTAAGATAAACTGCTATATCGTGTTCTATCTGTGTTTTAAATTCAAAGGCAATTTGTTCGGCAACATAATCGTTGAGGCTCATTTTGCCAGCAATGTTTTCGACAATATCAAATTCATCAAGCGGAATGGTTTTTGCGGACACATTGCTAAAATCAGACGATCGGTCTTTTGTAAAACCGGCATCAACGGTTTTTGTTGGTGAAAAATTTGTTTCATCACCACCATTAAACATATTTGATGCCGTCTCACGGTCAATAACGTCCTGTGAAGAGGACAGCTCAAAGGTATTCAGACTGACCATTTCATCAGAAACGTCGTTGTTACTTGCGGCAATATTTTTGCCTTCATCTGTGTCATCAACAGTCTTGCGCTCGAGCAAGGGGTTATTTTCCAAAGCGTCGTCAATGAACTTTTCCAGTTCTATCGACGTCATCTGCAGAAGCTTTATTGACTGCATCAATTGCGGTGTCATGACCAACGATTGCGAAGGATGCAATCCAAGCGATGGTGAAAGCGCCATAAAACTTGTTCCTCCTCTATGAAAACCGCATGAAACGAACCGCTTTTTTATGCCGTTAAAAGAAATTATCCCTATAAAATTTCTTTTCCAATGGAAAGTGGTATGATCCTTGCTTGTCAACTAAAAAAATGAACATCAACCGATATTTACTGTCGTCAAAAGCTGTTCTTGTTAATTTTTTTAGTTATTAAAAAGCTTGGGGGGCGAGCTATCCGGTTTAAGCAATGCCGGCAAGCTTTTTTGCACTCTCATTTATTCAGGAAAGGAATGTGCCGAATGAACTATTCTGTCGATGACCTATCCCACAAAGCTATCTACAAACTGTTGACGGCTACCGTAACGCCGCGGCCGATTGCCTGGGTAACCACTTGCTGCAAACAAGGAACAGTCAATGCTGCACCTTTCAGCTTTTTCAATATTATGGGTGATGAGCCGCCGATGGCAGTTTTCAGCATTGATAAATCCTATGATAAAGACAAAAAAGACACCATTGCCAATATTATTGAAACGGGAGAGTTCGTCGTCAATCTTGTGCCGATGAAGCTTGCCGAACAAATGAGTTTTACTGCTATTGATGCGCCATATGGCTTTGACGAACTGAAGGCGGCCCATGTTGCAACTATACCCTCACACACCGTCAACGTTCCGCAGATTGCGCTTTCACCTGTAGCTTTTGAATGTGTCAACCATGCGACAATGCTCACAGGTGCGCGTCAATATCTGGTCATCGGGCGCGTTATCAAATTCGCATAGATGACGAATATATTGTTGATAAACAACGTTTTCATATTGATACGCAAAAGCTCGATCTTATTGGCAAGATGCAAGGTTCAACCTACATAAAATGCGATGATACATTCGATATAAAGCGCATTTCTTTTAAAGAATGGCAAAATCAGAGTGAAAACTGATCTCCGAGGTAAAGCCTGCGTACATCCGCATTGGTGACGATATCATCGGGCTGTCCATGGGTAAGCACTTGGCCGTCATGAATAATATAGGCTCGATCAACCAGACCCAAAGTTTCCCGCACATTGTGGTCGGTAACAAGAACGCCAATGCCGCGGCTTTTCAAGTGACGCACCAGTTGCTGGATATCGGCAATAGCAATCGGGTCGATACCGGCAAAAGGTTCGTCAAGCAACATGAAGTTCGGCCGCGAGGCAAGTGCCCGGGCAATCTCCAGACGCCGCCTTTCACCACCTGATAAGGCCAAAGATGGACTTTTGCGTAAATGGGCAATCTTGAATTCGTCTAGCAATGCATCAAGCTCTTCGGCGCGCTTATGTCGGTCTTTTTCTACCACTTCCAAAACAGCTTTGATATTGTCTTCAACCGAAAGGCCGCGAAAAATCGATGCTTCTTGTGGCAAATATCCGATGCCGAGACGCGAACGACGGTACATTGGCATATCGGTAACATCAAAGCCGTCGATCTCGATACTGCCACTATCAACTTCGACAAGTCCGGTAACCATATAAAAACAGGTCGTTTTACCAGCACCATTGGGCCCCAGAATGCCGACAACCTCGCCAGCCCGCACGCCAAACGACACACCCTTGACGACTTGACGCCCGCGATAGGTTTTGGTCAGTTCGCGCGCAACCAAGGTCCCCTTCAGACGTTCTTCAAAATTTTCGTCCGAACCATCCCCATAGGCAATCTGCTCGAAAGCTGTCTGCGAATCACTTTGTGACATAAAGCACTCAATTTCCGTTTTGTTCGTTGCGGTTCATGATAATTGTCACACGACCGTTTTGCCCCGGCGACTTACAGCTTTCCAAGTAAGCTTTGCCCGTATCCATATGAGCCGTCAGTTTACAACCGGTTGCCACATTGTCGCCATCTGCCAAAATGACGCGCTTTCCGGTTAAAACCATGAGTTTGGATTTGCCGTCAAATACGCCTTCGTCACCTGTTGCAACTTGGGTTGCAGTTTTTATGTAAACCTTGCCGGATGCTTCCATTTTTTCAACACCGGTTGAACCAAGCCCGCCGCCACTATCTGCCGTGGCAAGCTTTTCCTGATCGTCATTTGCCGGCGAATCCTGCTTGTCTTTATCGCTTTTTTTATCAGCTGCCTTGGCATAGTGGACAATAAGTTTGGATGTGCGTAAAATTCTGTCACCTTGAACCACAGATACATTGCCGGTAAAAACAGCAACACCATCTTTATCGCGCATCTCCAGATTGTCAGCATTAAGTTCAACCGGTTCTTTGCCACCGGAAAGATTGACGCCGAAATTGGTCTGTTGAGCCTGGGCCGCGGCCCCATTAAGGCTTATAAAGGCAACACCGCTTACGACGAGCGCACCCATACTATACAAAAACTGCTTTAACGGCTTCATTCCACAATCCTCAAATAAACGCGATACCGTTTTTTAAAAGGCCCGCGTCTTTAGTCCCTTATTGCCCATTTGTGTTATCAATGACAAGACTAACACCACGATTAAAAAATAAAACTTGCCCGTTTTCACGGATTTGCAAGCCGTTAGCTGTCAGATGTTGTCCACCACGACGGATATCGACCGGCTGATCTGTGTTTAGCTGGCTTGTTGCCAGATTGACATCGGCTGCTTCAAGCTTTGCCACCATTCCGTCATCTGTTTTTACCACGAATGGCTTATCAAATTGCAAACGTCCGTTGACATTGTCATAGTAAGCTCCCACCGCATTGACGGTTGCTTCACCCCGTTCACCAAGTGGCAGGCTCGCAACAATATGCTGCAATTCGATCATTCCCGGATTATGTGGGTCTTGAAGAGCTTTCTTGGCTTTTAATGAATATGGCTTATTGGCGGCGGTGTAACCTTCAAGTTTCGGATCGGTCATTGTCAATTGCCCACCTGCACCCTGATCTCCATTGAGCACCACCAAATCACTTGAACTGGGGGTTGCAAAAAACGTAAACCATGAAAAAACCAGCGCAATAATAATGGCCACAATTGGCAAAAGAAATTTTAACAGATGTACACGCACCGAATGGCGACGTGCCGCATTAAAAACAGCATCAGATTTATAGCTTGGTGAAAAAATTTCTGAGCCGTCGTTCATTATGCCCTTTAAATCTGTTGCAACTATTTGTCAGGATATAACCACTTTATAAAAATCGCCATCCCAATTTTTGAACATGTAAGGCAATTCTTGCCACCATTCAACAATTCATTGGCTATAGCGAACTTCTAAATACGCCAAAATAAAAACCTGAAAAATAATTTTCCATTGATTTTATTCATTTGCAATATTTTTTAGCCTAAAAGCGTTGACGAAATGCGATAGACAGACAATAAACTATAATATCAACGGCATTTTATAATCGACGTTGAATCACTGCTGGCAGAAATTCTTCCTTAGGCTTGCCGGTTAGGGAAATGTGAAATCGACGAAACATCATTGGCCATATTAATATAAAATGGGCAATTTGTTACTGTACTGGTTAGAACTGGAGGCTGTTTTGATTAAGTCGGAGCTTGTGCAGATTATCGCCAATCGTAACCCTCATCTTTTCCAACGCGATATCGAAAATATCGTCAGTGCGGTGTTTGACGAAATATCTTCGGCTTTAGCTGAGGGTAATCGTGTCGAACTTAGAGGATTCGGTGCTTTTTCGGTAAAAAATCGGCCTGCCCGATCCGGGCGCAATCCGCGAACGGGTGAAACGGTTTCGGTTGAAGAAAAATGGGTGCCATTCTTTAAGACGGGTAAAGAACTACGTGACCGATTGAACCGTGAGTAACACCATGACTTTAAAGCAGATTGTTAGTTTGATTGTCCTGATACCTGTTGGCGTCATTTTGATCTGTTTTATTATCGCCAACAGAGCAAGCGTCATGTTGAGCCTTGATCCTTTCGATAATGGGGCCGGCAATTTAACCTATCATGCACCATTATTTGTCTGGCTGTTTTTGTTTTTGGCTATCGGTATTATTATAGGTGGCCTTACGGTCTGGCTGACTCAACATCGGTTTCGCAAAGCTTTGAAAGATACCCAGGCCGAATTGCAAGGTCTGAAACTCAACGCTGCCAGAAAGGCCGATTTGACGGTTGGTGACCATTCATAAAAAGGGTAGTTTTTCTAGCCTTCCCCTTCCTATGACAGATTTTCGTGAGCGGTTTGATAAATTCGCAGGGTGGCGATAATCCGGTTGTTTGTATGACCTGAGCGGAATGGTTTTTTAAAAATATGCAACCTTTTGACAAATAGGTTTTCAAGCGGTTAGAAAAAAATACACTCTTTTAAAAAGATGTTTTATAAGCATAATAATTTGCTGATAGCCATGGAAGCCGCCTGATTGTGAAAGCCTCATTAAAAACCAAAAAACAAAAACGCGCTGTTACGACAAAACGCAACCTGACAACGATTGGCAAAACCGCAACTTCAGATAATTGGAACTCATCGGATAATCGGCACAAAAGCGGGCGTATCCAGAAAACTCCGAAAAATATCTTAAGTCCGGTGCGAAAGAACCAATCACAACCCGACCAGCCTGAAGAAGCCTATTCGGTAATTTCTGCACCATCAACAAACTATTTTTCCGAACGGCCAACCGGAATTCGGCCAAAGGAAGATTTGCCTGTTATTTTGGTGACAGAACCACGCAAGGATTATGCGCTTATTGACAGTGGCAACGGACTGAAACTGGAACGTTATGGCATTTTACGCATTATCCGGCCCGAAGGGCAGGCTTTATGGCAACCGGCTTTAAGCGAACAAGAATGGCAGAATGTTGATGCTGTTTTTACCGGCAATACCGATGAGGAAGGTCTGGGGCGATGGAATTTTCCTAAGCAGCCATTGGGTGAAACCTGGCCGCTTTCATGGGATGGAATGCCTTTTCTTGGCCGTTTTACCTCATTTCGTCATGTCGGGGTGTTTCCCGAACAAGATGCCCATTGGCGTTTTATGGAAAATTTGATTAAAAAGGCATCCCGTCCTGTCAAAGTTTTGAATCTTTTCGGTTATACCGGTCTTGCCTCGCTGATTGCAGCACGGGCAGGGGCAGAAGTGACCCATGTCGATGCATCGAAAAAAGCAATATTATGGGCCAAAGAAAATCAGGAGGTTGCCGGCCTTACGGACTGCCCTATCCGCTGGATTTGCGATGATGCTCTGAAATTTGTCGAACGCGAGGGGCGGCGCGGCAAAACCTATGATATTATTTTGCTCGACCCGCCAGCTTATGGGCGTGGCCCCCATGGAGAAGTCTGGCAGCTTTTTGATCATTTGGCCGATATGATCAGAGGATGCCGCGCAATTTTATCGGATCATCCAATTTCGGTCATTCTGACTGCCTATTCAATTCGGGCATCGTTTTTTGCAATTCACGAACTCATGCGCGATGAATTTACCGGCCTTGGTGGAAAGGTTCAATCAGGTGAACTCATTTTACGTGAAGAAACGGCAAAACGAGCCCTTTCTACCTCGCTTTTCAGCCGCTGGATTTTTTAATATGACATCACAAAAACATTTCGGCCAGGTCAAAGAAATTACCTCGCTTGCCAATCCGATTATCAAAGACATGAAATCTCTGTCGCAAAAGAAAAATCGCGATAGGGACGGGGTATTTATGGCCGAAGGATTGAAGCTTGTTATTGATGCGCTTGACCTTGGCTGGACAATTCGTAGCCTATTGTTTGCCAAAGCCGGTCTTGGTAATCCGCTGATCGAAAAAACTGCCGCCCGTACCAAGGCTGCCGGCGGGCTTGTTATCGAAGCAAACCAGAAAGTGATGGAATCTGTGACACGGCGCGATAATCCGCAAATGGTTGTCGGTGTCTTTGAACAACGCTGGATTGATCTGTCATCTCTCACCGCTAAAGGTGATGATGTTTATGTAGCATTGGATCGAATCCGCGATCCTGGCAATCTTGGCACTATCATCCGCACAGCGGATGCCGTCGGCGCCAAAGGTCTTATTCTGGTTGGTGATACGACTGACCCCTATTCGCTCGAAACAGTACGCGCAACAATGGGGTCAATTTTTGCGCTTCCGCTTTATCGCAGCAGTGGCGAACAATTTCTTGAATGGCGCAGCCAATTTCGCGGCAAAATTATTGGCACGCATTTAAAAGGCTCTGTCGATTATCGCACCATTGATTATGGCAAAGAGCCGACTATCTTGTTCATGGGCAACGAGCAACAAGGTTTGCCCGACAATCTGGCCGACAGTTGCGATATGCTGGCCCGTATTCCACAGGCCGGTCGTGCCGATTCACTCAATCTTGCTATTGCAACCGGCGTCATGCTTTATGAAATACGTCGCAAAAGCCTGACACTTGACCCGCGCGAGGCGCGCTCATGAAGCAGCGTTCAATCGTCATATTGGTCATCGGACTTTTTATAACAGTCGGGCTCGACCAATTGGTCAAACATCGGGTGGTCAATACGCTTGATGTTGGTGAGGAGGTTGCGCTTCTGCCATTTCTCTCACTTTATCACGCCCGCAATTCCGGTGTTGCGTTTTCGATGTTTTCCTCGGTTTCCGATTGGGGACTCATTGCGCTGACATTTTTTATTATTTGTTTTGTCATCTGGCTGTGGAAAAATGCCGGTCCGGAAAAATCTTTGTCGCGGTTTGGTTTTTTACTGGTCATCGGCGGTGCTATCGGCAACCTTATTGATCGCGTACGTTTCCATTATGTTATTGACTATATTTGGTTCCACATTGGCGACGTATTTTCATTTGCAATTTTCAATCTTGCCGATAGTTTTATTACCGTCGGTGCGATTTTTATCATTCTTGACGAAATTATTCATTGGAAAAAAAACAAAAAAGCCCAATAATTCAGATAATCGTGAAGGTATTTATCATTTGCTCGTTTCTGATAAGGGAAAGTTTGTTGCGGCAATAGTTAAAGGTTTGCTGAAACATAATTTGCATTTGGTTTTATTTTTAATAATGGTTGGAAAATCTTGTCGCGCTGACCATGGCTGGAAGGTTTAAAGCCGTTATTGCCGGCTAATACCCTCTCGGTTTACGATGCTTTTGTTTTGCAGTGTTGTTTTTGACATTGCTACTTGGCTAATGTTTTAGCTATTTCTTGTCTGTCTTGATACCAGTTTAAAACTAACCCACGTTTTCCGGCGCATTTATGCGTTATTTCCTATCCGTAGAAAGCGGTTTGGTGTAGTTTTATGCGATTATCCTGATTACCCGATTGCGTATTAAAATACGTATCAGGCCAAAGACATAATTAATAACTGACGGCTTTTTATTTGGTACCAAACATACGGTCGCCGGCATCACCCAATCCGGGCAGGATATAGGAATCCGGGTCAAGTCCGCGATCAACTGAAGCGGTAAAAATATCGACATCGGGATGGGCTTCTTGCAAACGTTTGATACCCTGCTCAACACTTAAAATACACACAAAACGAATGTGTCTGGCGCCGTGTTTTTTCAGTTGCTTAATGGCTTTGACAGCAGAATTTCCGGTTGCCAGCATCGGATCGACAACAATAACAAGTCGTTCGGAAATATCTTCGGGTGCCTTGAAATAATATTCGACCGCTTCAAGCGTATTATGGTCACGATAAAGACCGATGTGACAAACACGCGCTGAGGGAAGAAGGTCGAGCATGCCGAAAAGCAAGCCTTCACCAGCCCGCAGGATAGAAGCAAGGACAAGCTTTTTGCCCTTGAGCATCGGTGCTTCCATTTCTTCCATCGGTGTTTCGATATGCACGGTTTCAAGCTCGAGATCGCGGGTTACTTCATAGCCCATTAAAAAAGCTATTTCGTGCACCAGTTGGCGGAATTCGGCGGTTGAAGTTTCCTTGCGGCGCATCATAGTCAATTTATGTTGGACGAGAGGGTGGGAAACAATTGTTAAACCCATGGGCTTTTCTCCTCATAACAGCATACTATATGCCCTATAAAACCATTAATCGGGAATGAAAAGAGTAAGTGGCGTTGATTTTACCTTTTTCGCCAGAGACCATTCCCTAAACGGGCAAGTTAGGTTAGAGAAAAGGTGGAATAAAATTGAAAGGTCACAAATATGACTGCTGAGACAGAGCGCGTCGGGGCAACAGGCGGAATGGAAAATTCATTCGGTTTCAAGAAAGTCGATGAATCGCAAAAACAATCGATGGTTAACGGGGTTTTCCATTCAGTCGCCAAAAAATATGACATTATGAATGATGTCATGTCGGTTGGTATGCACCGTCTTTGGAAAGACGCTTTTGTAGCATGGCTACATCCCTCGCATGTCGATGGCTACAAGGTTCTCGACGTTGCCGGCGGCACTGGCGACATTGCATTTCGTATAATTGAAGCGTCAGGGCGCAACGCCCGTGCCACTGTTCTTGATATTAACAGTTCCATGTTGGAAGTTGGGCGTGAGCGGGCTAAAAAAAACGGGCTCTTGCCTTATGTTGATTTTGTTGAAGCCAATGCCGAGAAACTGCCCTTTGAAGACAATACATTCGATGCCTATACAATTGCTTTTGGCATTCGCAATGTTCCCCATATTGCCAAGGCATTATCGGAAGCTTTCCGCGTTCTAAAACCCGGCGGCCGCTTTATGTGTCTTGAATTTTCCGAAGTGGAAATGCCTATTCTTGATAAGCTTTACGATATCTGGTCGTTTCATGGCATTCCGCGTGTCGGGCAGATGATTGCCGGAGACAAGGAATCATATCGTTATCTGGTCGAATCAATCCGGAAATTTCCAAAACAGGAAGATTTTGCCGCAATGATAAGAACGGTGGGCTTTTCGCATGTGAGCTACCGTAACCTTACCGGCGGCATTGCTGCAATCCACTCCGGATGGAAGATCTGAATGTCTAAACTTACCGCATCCTTTCGTCTCATACGTGTAGGATATATCATGGCACGCGAAGGTGTGCTGAGCGCTTTTCCGAGTGACGAGTTACCAAGACCGCTGTCGTTTTTTCATCGTGTTGCCGGCTGGATTGCAAAAAAGAAATCGAAAAATACCGGCCGGTCAGAAAATCTGTCGCGGGCAATGAACAAGCTCGGACCATCCTATATCAAGCTCGGCCAATTTCTGGCCACACGACCAGATCTCGTCGGGGCAGAAGTTGCAAAGGATCTATCAAGCCTCCAGGATCATGTCGAAACTTTTCCATATGAACAGGCCGTTGCCCAAATCGAAGGCTCGCTCGGACGTAAAATTGACGACCTTTTTGTCGAGTTTGGTCCGCCAATCGCCGCTGCGTCAATGGCGCAGGTTCATCCGGCAATTGTGCGCCATAGCGATGGAAGCCTGCAAAAGGTCGCGGTAAAGGTCATTCGTCCGGGTGTCCGACGCCGTTTTGCCAAAGATCTCGAAGGTTTTTATCTGGTGGCCGATATTCAAGAGCGCTATGTGCCGGCAACGCGGCGTTTAAAACCGATAAGCGTTATTGACACACTTGCCCAAACCACAAAAATTGAAATGGATTTGCGCCTTGAGGCAGCAGCCCTTTCCGAAATTGCCGAAAATACAGCAAATGACAAAGGGTTTCGCGTTCCCATCGTTGACTGGGAGCGGACAGGCCGCGATGTGCTTACAATGGAGTGGATTGACGGCATAAAAATGTCGGATATTGAAGGGCTTAAAGCGGCCGGTTTCGACATGAACGGGCTTGCCGTAACACTGATGCAGTCATTTTTAAAACACACTTTGCGTGACGGATTTTTCCATGCCGATATGCATCCGGGAAATTTGTTTGTTGATAAAGATGGCTGCATTGTCGCCGTTGATCTTGGCATTACCGGCCGTCTCGGCAAACAGGAAAAACGCTTTCTTGCCGAAATTTTGTACGGCTTTATCACACGTGACTATCATCGCGTTGCCAATGTGCATTTCGAGGCAGGCTATGTACCGCCCCACCATGATATTGAAAGTTTTGCCCAGGCAAACCGCGCCATTGGCGAGCCAATCCACGGGCAGTCAGCTGAAACTATTTCCATGGCAAAGCTTCTCACTTTGCTTTTTGAAGTAACTGAACTTTTTGACATGCAAACGCGGCCCGAACTTTTGCTTTTGCAAAAAACCATGGTGGTCGTGGAAGGTGTTGCCCGCACACTCAATCCTCATTTCAATATGTGGAAAGCCGCAGAACCGGTTGTCAAAGAGTGGATTACTAAAAATATGGGCCCGATCGGCATGGCCAAAGACTTGACGGAAGGAGCACAGTCCCTGCTGACATTGGCGCGTCGAACACCCGAGCTTGTCCGCAGTTTCGAGCGTATCAAGAAGGGTGCCGACGAGATAGCGCAAAACGGGCTACATCTTGATGATGCGACAATTATACGGCTGGCGCGCGCTCAAGGAAAACAAAATCGTTTTGGCCGCTACGCTGTCATGCTGATCGCCGTCTGTATGGTTATAATAACCTGGAAACTTATATAAGCCAGTTGCCATAACGCATTTAAAACCGAACGTTGCCAATGCGTTGAGATAAAAAATTGGCAATATCAGCCGCGTATGACACAATAAACCGATAGGCTTAAAACCAGTAAGCCTGCCACTATCGGCACCGGCATTCACGCTTCAAAAAAGCGCGGTTAAGCTTGAATGGTGGTGGTAAAAAACGGTGTATTCTTCGCTTTTAACCATCGTCATTATAAGTTGGGGGCAGTGTTATCTTACTTCATTCCCAATTCGACACCTTTGTTCGGGCGCGGGTTGCCGATTTTATTTTTTAACCAGCATTGCTTTTTCTTTGTGATATAAGAAAATGCTTTGCAACGTTGATCGCCGATGCAGCCCATAAAGCAGGCAAAATAATTTGTATCATCAATCTGTTTATAATCGCCACCCGCTAAATCCATATTGCTGAAAGCCGTGAAATCGGTTATCCGAACCTCTTTTTTCCGTTCTGAACGATAACCGCTATCGGCATCGCGATTGCGGATAAGAGCAACCACATCATCTTTCAACAAACAAATACGCCAACGTTTATTATAGGTAAAAGCCTGACAACGTGGCTCGTCCTCTTCGTCAGAGGATATTTGCCGGGCGTGTCTTTCTTCTTGAAAGCATAGAATTTTATAGACAGATGGCGAGGCTGATTCGGCAATGTCGGCGGTTGAAGGATGGGGTGCTACATCTTTGTCGTCTTCGGCATAAGAAATTTTCACCCCTTGTGCTTGCATAAACATCTCGGCGACCGTAGCGCGGACAGCGAAATTGACATTTTGTGCGATAAAACCGCTTTCGTCAGCAAAATTTTTTGAAAGTCCTGCTGTCGTAATGGCGATGACGTGACCATTCCTGTCGATAACCGGCCCGCCGGAATTACCCGGCTGAATAGGCGTCGATATTTGCAGATATCGTGTATCGTTTTCAACACCGGAAAGGGCACTCACATTTCCTGTCGTTATTTTGATCGAATCGGACAAAAGCCCGTCGAGCGGAAAACCCAGCGCAATAATATCTTCCCCCAATCGTATAACATCGCGGCGCAAATATAGCATCTTGGTTTTGATACCGTTTGGCAATTTTAGCAATGCAAGATCGTTATTGGTATCAATGCGGATATCCTCGGCAACGCCATATTGCCGACTTCAACGCATTGGCACCCGTTGACCACATGGGCGTTGGTCAAAATCCATCCGTCATTGGTCACAGCAAAACCACTGCCACTTGATGACGGTGTTTGGGCCCATGTCCCGTTAGAACAAAAACCGCATACAACCAACCATAGAATAAAGTATGGAAAGAAACGACGCATAGATCTTACCCGTATTAGCGGATTATTTCTTTAAGAAACTTTATATGAGACCGGTTTTTTCCGCAAGATAATGTTGTTTTGTAAAAAACCAGCAATAACATTATTTTTGACTTGTGATATTTGTCTTAAACATGTGGCGGATAACTATCATTTATCCGGCGTAGAGCACGTCTGTGCTCTTGTCTTGGGCAACACTAACAGCTACATGATATCATAACTTTGATTTCATTGATTTCTCGGAGGCCTTTAATGGCAAGCATTACAATACGTAATTTACCTGATAGTGCAAAAGAAAAGCTGCGTATAAATGCTGCAAAAAACGGGCATTCAATGGAGGAGGAAGCGCGCCAGCTGCTGATGGCGGGAAAAACTGGCAAAAATTTTCTAAGTGAAGCCAGTTTGAAAACAATGCAATCATTGCAGTCAAAATCTATCCTTCTGATCATTAGCGGTGGTGTTGCCGCCTATAAAGCACTCGATCTTATCCGCCGTTTGCGAGAGCGGGGGGCAAAAGTCACCGTAGTAATGACCAAAACGGCAACAGAATTTGTTACCCCGCTTGCCGCGGGTAGCCTTTCGGGAGGGCATGTTTTTACCGATCTTTTTTCTAAAACGGATGAACATGATGTTGGGCATATCCGG
>NZ_CALYQK010000019.1 GCF_945285465.1 uncultured Bartonella sp.
AAGCGCACCCATAGCATTTTGAATAATCATTGAACCACGGCTATGGCCATAAAGGTGAAGGCCATAGCGAGCAATGGCTACCCGCCATACCAATCCTAATGAAGCCAATGACCGGAATATCAACGACGGTATAATAACAAACACCCCACAAAAGCATCTTGGCTTTTATAGCTGTTTATAACGGCAGCCGCCACGAAAATAAAGTTCATTATTTTATACCAATAAATAGATATAACGATATTCAACATCTAAAAGCTATATAAAATTTTTAAAGAAATTATATCCATCTACGAGCGAGCGCGAGTTACTAGGCGCAGCACCGTACTTGTACGTGTCGATTCACTATTTACCGGAAAGCCAACGGGCGAACTTGCTGTTTGGCTTCAAAAGCGCAAAATGCACCGGTTCGGTTATTGCACGTTTTGGAAAAATCTGATGATAATATCACAATCCCGTAGAATATCGTGAGGAGATTGATGATCGTCGGTTGACGATTTTAACCGCAAATATAGGAAAACGCCGCATCTTATGCACGATTAATGCACGAAGTTGGGCAAACTGTGCTCAATGATGCAAAAGGCTCTACTAAAAATATACCGAGATAGAGGTTGAAACTCGATTACGCTTCGTCAGCCTGACATAAGCGATAAATTATCATGGCAAGACTTCGTCGCTTGCTCTGATCGTGCACCAAGGACAATAGTCAGCAACAAACGATGAACGCGAACAAGGGCGGATAATTTGGCAAGCAAAAAACCGCTTGGCCACAACCGGCTATCAAAGTTTCGGCTTCCAACTTGAATATGGCTGCTTTGGTAAAACGGCTAATGTCGCTGGCAGTGTTTAAAACTTTATGGGCGCCTATATTTTTTGCATGAACCAGGCGTTGCGATATCCGTTCGCGGTTTTGATGCGCAAACTCTTCCAGTAACAATAGTTTTCCATAAAAACCGGACTGCGCTGTTCGACAGTTTTTGTTGTTTCATTATCCGGTACAGGTGCCTAGACGGTTGTTGTCAATGTTGGCTGCGCACTGATGACTGGAGTAAGGATTTTTTCGGTTTAAGTTTCTGTTTAAAGAGCATCTCCCGTTTTAAAAGACAGACAACCGTTAGATAAGGTTTAAATCTAAATTATAGGAAATACATCGGGAAAGTTATCGTATTTGGCATTTGTCGGCTTACAACAGATAGTTATATTCGTCGTTTTGCTTATTTTTGAAAAAAATTGTCGATAAATCTGTTTACAACGTTTCTGGGAACAGAAGCAAATCAAATTTTTTAGAAAAAACCGCTTTTGTTGTTGAACAGATATAAAATTCGCATGGTGAATTTTTTCTCAAAGGTCTATTTTCAACCTTTAACACGCGAAAAAATTAAATGATAACTTTAGTAAAAATCGAATTTATAATATTAAATTTAACTTATAAGTTGGTTTATTAACCACATTGGTAAAAGTTTTAGAAAAATATAATGAATACCATAAATTTGATTGAAAAAATACGCCTGTCGGATAAAATTCGCTGAATGATGACTATTTGGCAGAGGTAATATGGAAAAGCCTATACTCGCCCTTATTGATAATTCCATTTACCGCAAGTCGGTGATTTGTCTTGCTGCTTGGGCATCGCGTATGCTGAATGCACCTGTGCGTCTGCTTCATGTTCTCGATAAGTCGGAACCGGAAATTGTGTTGCCGCAAGACATTGCAAAGAATATTGACGATCGTTTTCGTGGCGATTTTGCCGGAAAAATACATGATAGTTCTGCCTCTTATGCACGTTTGATGCAAGAATTGGGGCAATTGATTCTCGACGAGGCCGAAGACTATCTGAAAAAACACATTCACAACGAAGTTGATACGCGACAGCGATATGATAGTTTAGCCGATGCGATAGATCTTTATAGCAAAACCTCTTCTATTGTTATTATCGGCAAAGGCGGGCAGCTTAATGCAAAAGATTTTAAAAACGTCAATGTAGGCCGAAATTTTGAAACAATAGTACGCGCATCGCATCGTCCAGTGCTCACCGGTTCCCAGCCAGTGCGAACGATAAAAAAAATTCTTATATTATGTGGGGAAGATTTCGAAATTAAATCAATATTGGACTACATTAAGCATCATGATTTATTCAAGCGTAAATCATGCTTGGTTGTCTTTGAAAAAGGCGGATTGCCGATGCAAAAAAATAATGTTGACGAGGTTATCGAAACACTTCGACATGCGAAAATGGCCGCATCGCCAGCTTTTATAGATGAAGAGATAAATAGCGATATTATAAATAAAATTATTCACGAACATCAGATCGATCTTACAGTGTTGAGTGCCTTTAACCAATCAAGGATAAAGCAGCTGATATTTGGTTCCTCGAGGGCCCGGCTGATAAAAAAAATAGAAACTCCAGTGTTTATTACCCATAGGCAACGTTGAATTTTAACGACATTTAATAAAAAATATTTGTTTGGAAAAACACATACTTATAAGTTTGTTGACGCGCCAGACGTTTAAATTCGTCTGTCAGGAGTTTGAATTCTACGCTTGGCATTTAGATAAACGGTCGGTTAGCGAAGTTTTTTGTGGTTTTTTTCCTTTTATTGAAGCAATCTCAAACAGTTTTTTTGTATTAAATTGCATTGTTGGCAAATGGTATTGTAAAAAGGCGGACAGATTGACCGACAAAGATTTTAAAAGGTTTGCAAAAATGGTTGTGACAATGGCGTGAAAGAACCGACAACTTGTAGCAATTGCTTGAAAGAAGCGGCAAGTTTGTAACATTCGCTCTTGTGTCACAAACAATCAAAAATATCGAACATTGATTTTTCTCGACCGCTCAATGACAGGTAGCGCGATATTATCAAACACAACGGGATAATATGTTTTGTCGTAAAAAGTTGACAATAGCATTTCGGTTCTGGTTTTTTTTGCCGATGATGTCCACTTGTTAAGGAAAATCGTTGCAATTGTCCGATCAGTGCAAAAATTTGTTGTTTAAACTTTTCACATTATCGCATCGATAATAAACAAACGAAAAATTGAATGGCAAATATAAATAAAACATCTACCCGGCTTTATTACCGTATTGACATAATCTTTGATTTGAATAATTATTTTCTGGTATGACCTAAAGGTAAGGAGGAAACCTCAAGTTCAAAACACCTAAAAACCGTAAAACCGGATGATTGTGTTATGTTTTTATAGCATAAAACAAAAAAATATTCAGCAAGAATATATCTCATTGAAATTATTTAATAATAAATTTTTACAGAAATTTTTTAAAAGAATAAAAATATTATAGTTTCATTTTCGGTTTGCTTCGCGCAAGTCCGTCAGCACAATTTTCCGCTTTGATAAAAGTCATCCGCACGGAGGAGGAGCCGTTATGGATAATGAAATGATTTCGATAATACAAGCTAACCCTTCTTATATTACGTTAAAGAAAAAACGTAATAGACTTGGTGGAATTCTGACTATTATAGCACTTATTGTATATTATGGCTGGATTGCACTGATAGCATTTGACAAACAGTTTTTAAGCGAGCGTATCGGTTCTGGTGTCACGACGATCGCCATACCTATCGGTATCGGTGTTATTGTCGTTATGGTTTGGCTTACTGCCATCTATATTCTGGTAGCGAATAGAAGTTATGATATCTACATTGACGAAATTAAAAAGGAGGTGATGAAATGAGCCTTCTTTCCCATTTCAAAAAATCGGTAATTTATTCTGCAATTCTTGCTATATTATCCGTCAGTTATGCCCATGGTGATGCAATTGGCGGGACACTTGCCAAACAGCCATTAAATTGGCCGGCGATTATCATGTTTTTTGTGTTTGTCGCATTAACACTATGGATCACCAAATGGGCGGCAAACCGTACCAGATCGCGTGCCGATTTCTATACTGCAGGCGGTGGAATAACTGGCTTCCAGAATGGTTTGGCCATTGCCGGCGATTATATGTCTGCTGCGTCGTTTCTCGGCATTTCGGCTATGGTTATGGGCGTTGGCTATGACGGACTCATTTATGCCGTCGGTTTTCTGGTGGGTTGGCCAATCGTTATGTTTCTTATAGCCGAACGGTTGCGCAATCTCGGGCGCTTCAATTTTGCCGACGTTGCGGGCTTTCGCTTTGCAACGGTGCCAATCCGGATATTTGCCGCGTGCGGCACACTGACAGTTGTTGCATTTTATCTTATTGCGCAGATGGTCGGTGCGGGACAATTAATAAAACTTCTGTTTGGTCTCGATTATCTTTACGCTGTCGTTCTTGTTGGCGTTTTAATGATGATCTATGTGCTTTTTGGCGGCATGACCGCGACAACATGGGTGCAGATTATTAAAGCAGTCATGCTTTTGATCGGCGTGACCTTTATGGCCTTCATGGTGTTGTTTAAGTTCGATTTCAATTTTGAATCGTTCTTTCAGGCTGCGGTCCATGTCAAAGCTAATCTGTTTGCTCAAAAGCAGGGAATAGATCCGACATCGCCTGAAGCGATAGCTGCTGGCCAATCCATCATGGCACCGGGCGGTTTTATCAAAGACCCGATCTCGGCAATTTCATTCGGGATGGCTTTAATGTTCGGCACTGCAGGCCTGCCTCATGTTTTGATGCGCTTTTTTACCGTACCCAATGCTAAAGAAGCAAGAAAATCGGTTCTATGGGCAACAGTCTGGAACGGCTATTTTTACATTGTCATATTCATCATCGGTTTTGGTGCTATTGCTCTTGTTTTATCCACACCCGAACTGGCGGCACCGCTTTCTAGTGGACCCGGCGCGGCCAATATGGCGGCTGTCATGGTGGGCAAGGCAGTTGGTGGAAATCTGTTTTACGGTTTTATATCGGCTGTTGCTTTTGCTACTATTCTGGCTGTGGTGGCAGGCCTTACCCTTTCCGGCGCAACCGCAATTTCGCATGACATTTTTAATATGGTCATCCATCAAGGAACAGCATCCGGTTCTGTCGAGCTGAGAATATCGCGTATTGCAACTGTTCTTATCGGAATTGTCGCAATTCTCCTCGGTATTGTCTTTGAGCAGCAAAACGTCGCATTCATGGTGGCATTGGCTTTCGCTATTGCTGCATCCGCCAATTTTCCGGTTTTGCTTCTTTCCATTTTATGGCGCAAGTGTACAACAAGAGGAGCGGTCATTGGCGGCTTTATGGGCTTGATCTCGTCAGTCGGGCTTACCATCGTATCACCGGCGGTATGGGTATCGACATTCGGTTTTTCACCCGATACGGTTTTGTTTCCTTATACATCACCAGCGTTATTTTCAATGATACTTGGCTTTGGTGGTGTGTGGTTTTTTTCAATAACCGACAATAGCAGCAGGGCAGCCGAAGATCGTGCCGGTTTTCCAGCGCAGGAAGTTCGATCCGAAACCGGAATCGGTGCGTCGTCGGCTTCCGACCACTAATGTTGTCAATTGTTCGGCGCGAATTAGTAAAAAGGCGGTCAGTCGATCGCCTTTTTATGCGATTTTTGTAGCTTTACATTCACCATAAGCGCAATCAACAGCACGAATGCCGTCATGAAAAAGACTGGACGCACACCAAACCACCCGCCAATGAAACCGCCGCAAACAGGCCCTAAAACCTGTCCGATATATTGCGCGGAAACGGAAAATCCTAAAACAGTTCCAATCATATGATTAGGCACAAGATGGCGCAGTATTGCTGTGACACAAGGGCTTAATCCACCAAGAGCCAGACCGAGAAAAAACCGTAATATAACCAGTTGCCAGGCCGAATGCACAAATGCCTGAGGAAGCAACAACAAGATACAACAAGCCATCGCACCGATAAGTACGGGCCAATATCCGATCCGGTCGGCAAGACGCCCCAATGCCGTTGCTGACAGTGCACTGCCCAGTGCGGTCATAGACATGACAAGCCCCGCCCAAAATATAACACTTTCTTTTGCGGTATGAAGTTGCTGAATATAGATTGTGATCAAAGGTTCAATCGACAGATTGGCAAATGTCAATAGTGCGCCGGTGAAGAGCATTGCCATTACACTCGTATTAAAGATAAAATGCTGTTTCCGGCTTTTTTTGTCGGTTGGGCGATGACGTACCAAGTGATTTCGGTCTTCATGAATAAAAAATACTGTAACAATGAAAGTTACAAAAATAATTGCGGCAACAAACACAAAACACGTTCTTATTCCGATATAGTTTGGCAGAATTCCGCCAATTAACGGGCCAACAAAGTTTCCGGCCATGATACCGGATGAAATAATGCCAAGTGTCCAGCCGGTTTTTTCTTTCGGTGTTTGCGTTGCGGCCAGAATTGCCGCTCCGGAGGCATATCCGCCCGCAAGTCCAGTTAACAAGCGTAATAATACCAGTTGTTCAATGTTGGATACAAAACCCATGAGGCCAATTGCCATCGACATGCCGAAGCTTGCGCGCACTAGCATGAGTTTGCGGCCAAAGCGATCGCCCAAACGCCCCCATAATGGTGCGACAAGAGCTGCCGAAAAAAAAGTGGCAGCATAGGCTATCCCTGACCATTGTGCGATAGATTTTGGGTCATGAATGCCGACCTCTTCAATAAAAAGTGGTAGAAACGGCAACAACACAGTCATGCCGACAATTGTCGTAAAGGCACCGAAGGCCGAGATAACAATGTTAGAACGCCATTGAAAAGTAAATTCTTCAACTTGTCCGGCCATGATCTTTGAAACCCGAGAAACTCTATAGAAAATCTGATCTAGCAAAATTTTAAAGTTTTTCATACATTTTGCCGATTATTGGACAAATTTGTTTTGACAAAACATTGATTTCAGCAAGTGCAAAGCTGACAATTTTTCCGACGTTGATTGACTGGAAGGGTGAAAAGATTGCACCTGACCACTGAACCCAGGCGATTTTCTATACCGTCATACAAAACGTGAAATATTTCTAAACAGTAAACATAAGACGAATGCATTGAAAACCGGACAATTTTTTACCATCCGGTTTTTTTATGATTATAATTTGATTACAATAATGTGATCGTATTTTTCCAGATTATAACAAGATTGCCCTTCATGATCCAAGAATTCTGGAAAATTTCCCGTAGTGGTGGAATTTTTGCAGCAGGTCGCCGACATTATTATAAAGGTCGATAAAACTTGCAGGAGACAATGATAAAGAGAGTTCTACCAAAGAATTGCGCGTGAAAGTGAATAGACGTTTTTTTAGTATTATATTAAAACACGTTGGTTTTTGAGTTAGAGAGCTTTTCCTTTGGATATTCTGCCATTCATTGTCGGTTTTATCGCGCTTTTTGCCATAGCATCAATGCTTGCCGTTTATGCCTATGGCCGTTTTGCGAAAAGTGCCAGAGGAGAAAAAGCTTTTGCGTTGAAGGTGATTGAAGGTCAGACAAAGTTAGACAGAAAGATCGAGGATCTTGCCAAACACGAAAACGGGTTGGGGGTAGAAAAGGACGCTCTTTCACTTTTTATCAGTAATCTTGATGCTTTTGCCGGTCGCGCAGTAGGAACGGCCCTTTCCGGGCGTAGTCTTGATCTCATGTATTACATCTGGGACGATGACCTTACCGGACGTTTGCTGTTGAAAGCGGTAACCGATGCTGCCGATCGCGGTGTGCGTGTGCGCATGCTGCTTGATGACATTAACGCACAGGGGCGTGATCCGGCTTATGTTGCGCTCGACAAACATCCAAATATCGAAGTGCGAATGTTCAATCCGGGCCGTGCGCGCAACGGCGGTTTAAGGCGTGGTCTTGAAATGATGTTGCGGGCTTTGACCGTAACGCGGCGGATGCATAATAAAGCGTTTATAATCGATGGGCGTATCGCTTTTGTCGGTGGTCGCAATATTGCTGATGCTTATTTTGGTGCTGGAAAAGCGTCCAATTTTCGTGATCTTGATCTGATGCTTGTCGGACCATCTGTCAAGAAAGTTGAAACGATTTTTGACAGCTTCTGGAATAGCGCTGTGGCTTTGCCAATTCATGCTTTGACGATACCCAAAAAAGCACGTGACCTAGAATTCTGGAAAAACAAGCTTACAGAATTTTGTAATTCGCAAAAAGCCAAACCTTATCTCGATTATGTTAGGCAACATATGAGTTTCGACCACTTTATCGAGCCGCAACAAAAACTATTTTGCGCCTTGACTGTTGATGTTGTGTCTGATCCACCGGAAAAAGCTTTGGGGCATCACCCGGAAAACTGGCTTATGACGATGTTTTCGCCATTGATAGACGGTACCAAAAGTGAAATTCAAATTACTTCTCCCTATTTTGTGCCCGGTAAAGCAGGAACCGAGCGGTTGTGCTTACTCGTGACAAATGGTGCTGATGTGCGCATTCTTACCAATTCTCTGGCTGCAACAGATGTTGCGGCTGTTTATGGTGGCTATGCGCCTTATCGCAAACCGCTCCTTAAAGGCGGGGTAAAACTCTATGAATTAAAACCCGACGGTGAGGCTCACCGGCTTCGTTTATTCGGCTCGGGGCGCGCCAGTCTTCACACCAAAGCTTTTTTGATAGATGGCAAAACCGCTTTTATCGGGTCTTTTAATTTTGATCCGCGTTCTGCTTCACTGAACACTGAAATGGGCATTCTATTCGAGTGCCCGCCTATTACCGACCAGTTGAATCGGCTTTTTGCCGAAGAAACAACTGGAGAAATGAGTTACGATCTCCACCTCAACAATAAAAACAGGATTTACTGGGATTATATCGAAGATGGAAAGCCCTGTCTTGCAAAAAGAGAGCCTGAAAGCCGGATTTGGCGACGCGCTTTTGCAAAAATAATTAGCTGGTTGCCCATCCAGTCGCAATTATAAGACAAATTATAAACAGGCTTTTAATCAGACGATCTTGATTAAAGTGCTGCATAGGCGCTTCGGCAATAAAATCGTTTTGCCCGACATTTAAGAAAAAGCAATGAATTGTTTTTATCGCAAAAATTTTGCAAAGTTTCTTTGATGAAATTTTTAGCATAGAAAGTTTTCAATTTTCTTTTTAAAAGGCTTTAAAAAGCTGGGTTCTGTTTTTTTTGCTGTTTTGAAAGATTTCTGCCATTTTTTCAATTGACAGGTAAGGGGATAAAATTCATCAACTTTTTCAAAATGTCACGAGAGGACATTTTTCCGTTCTTAGGTTAAAAAAAGCTTGCAAAATGACAAATGACCTAAAATGTGATTAATATCCCCCCTTTTCAATTTGCTCACGGCATGTTACGAACCAGCGCCAATCCATAAGATGCAATACGAATAAACCGCTGCAATCAGTTCCAGCGGTAAATTCGTTTTTAAAGGGAAATTGGACATGGCAAAAATTATAGAAACAGCAACAGGTCGCGAAGCGCTGACATTTGACGATGTGCTTTTACAGCCGGCCCATTCTGAAGTAATGCCAGGACAGGTTGATCTTAAGACCCGAGTTGCCACTGACATAGAATTAAACTTGCCGTTATTATCGGCGGCAATGGACACAGTCACTGAATCCAGATTGGCAATTGCCATGGCACAAGCGGGCGGAATGGGCGTTATCCACCGCAATATGACACCTTCAGAGCAAGCCGAAGAAGTTCGGCAGGTCAAGAAGTTTGAATCCGGAATGGTGGTAAATCCTGTAACTATTGGACCTGAGGCAACCCTGGAAGAAGCAAAAGCACTGATGGCTGCCCATGGCATTTCCGGTATTCCTGTTGTGGAAAATGGCGAAAAAGCCCCCGGGCGTCTTGTCGGTGTTCTAACCAATCGCGATGTTCGCTTTGCGTCCGATCCCAAGCAAAAAATCTATGAGCTGATGACACGGGAAAATCTTGTTACTGTGCGCGAAAATGTTGAACATGATGAAGCCAAAAGGCTTCTTCACCAACATCGCATCGAAAAACTTCTGGTTGTCGACAATGAAGGCCGTTGTGTCGGCTTGATAACTGTCAAAGACATTGAAAAGTCGCGGCTTAATCCGAATGCGGCCAAGGATGCGCATGGGCGTTTACGCGTTGCTGCTGCCAGCACGGTCGGCAATGACGGCATGGAGCGAGCCGAGCGGCTCATTGATGCTGGCGTCGACATTCTTGTTATTGACACGGCTCATGGCCATTCGCAACGTGTGCTTGATGCCGTCAGGCAGATCAAGAAAATTGCCGGTGCAACGGCCATTATGGCGGGAAATGTTGCTACCCCCGAAGCAACCCAGGCTCTCATTGATAGCGGTGCCGATGCGGTTAAAGTCGGTATTGGACCCGGTTCCATCTGTACAACGCGTATCGTTGCCGGTGTTGGCGTACCGCAACTTTCAGCGATTATGGGCGCTGTTGAGATTGCCGAAAAAGCCGGCATTCCGATTATTGCAGATGGCGGAATAAAATATTCCGGTGATCTTGCCAAAGCGCTGGCTGCTGGTGCACGTGCCGTAATGGTCGGGTCGCTACTTGCCGGAACCGAGGAAAGCCCCGGCGAAGTTTATCTTTATAAAGGCCGCTCTTTCAAGGCCTATCGTGGGATGGGGTCTGTCGGGGCTATGGCACGAGGTTCGGCCGACAGATATTTTCAGGCCGATGTACGCGATGAATTGAAACTTGTACCAGAAGGTATCGAAGGGCAAGTCGCTTACAAAGGACCCGCAGCATCTGTTCTTCATCAATTGGCAGGTGGATTGCGTGCTTCAATGGGGTATCTTGGCGCGCCTAATCTTGAAGAATTCCGTAAAAACGCGACGTTCGTTCGTATAACCAATGCCGGTCTTAATGAAAGCCATACACATAATGTGTCAATTACGCGGGAAAGTCCCAACTATCCCGGCGCACTTTTATAATTATTGCTGCTGCTGACAAAAACTGTCAGCAGCATCAGCCAGCGAATTAGAATAACAGGAAGGAAAAATGTTATGTCTAATTTGACTTTTTATAGCCATCCTCTTTCGTGCGGATGAAATGTCTGCAGGATGCTTGAAGAATGTCACGCGCAATAAGAAACACGATATTTGACATTTAATGGTACAATGAAGTCGGAAGACTATCTGACAATCAACCCGATGGGCAAGGTGGCAGCGCTTGTTCATGATGGCAAAGTGATGACTGAAACAGCTGCTATTATTACTATCTTGCCGATGTTTTTTCAAATGCCAAGCTTGCTCCAGAAAATCGTTCCGAATATTATCGCTGGATATTTTGTTAATGGAGCCTTGGAGCCTTGGAGCCGGCATTCATGGCACATTGCTTAACGCCGACTCCAGTACCAAAGCATAAAGCATAGCTGGATATGGGGCGTTAAAACGTGTTGTCAAAACGTTTAAAAATTGGCTTGCAAAAGCGCCAATTCATTGCCGCCAATCATTTCACAGCTGCCGGTATTATTGCCGCATCGATGATTAATTTCGGTAAAAAACAAGGTTTTTTGGCAAGCCGCGGTCTTGACCGCTATTCTAAAGTGATGTGGGCACGTCCCGCTTTTAAAAAAGCAGCCAAGATAGATAATGAGAAAAGCCAAAGAGATGGTTTCGTAAACGTGCCAAGAACCGAACGCCTCCTTCGTCTTGTTGATATCCTTCGTCGCCACCGCTATCCTGTGAGTGGGCAAGATCTTGCAAGAAAATTGCAGATAAGTTCGCGTGCGCTTTATCGTGATATTGCAATACCGCAATCACATGGAGCAGAGATTGTCGGAAAAGCAAGCGTTGGCTATATATTAAAACAGGGTTTTACCTTGCCGGCACTGATGTTTTCGGTCGAAGAAATTGAAGCACTGGTGCCGGGCTCGCGCTTTATTATGAGCCAAACCGATGATGAATTGTCTCAAGCAGCCCGTTCTGCCCTTTTCAAGACAAAACAACTCTTATAATGGAACCCCGTTTTCAAAACGCCGCTATAACGTTGTTTCCTAGGATCCGCGCAGCCATTCGCAATGAACAAAAATAATAATCAAATATCGTGACCTGCATGAAAAAATAACGACAAGAACCATCTGGCCGTGCGGGGTTGCTTTTTTCGATGATGTAAAAGTCATTCTTGCTTATTGTGAAAAAAGACAGCAATACCGTCATTTTCGCATTGATCGCCTTGTTTCAATGGCGATGACTGAAATAAAATATCCACAAAATCATTACTATCTCATAAAAAAATGGCTGCATCATCTTGGTGCCGGTGCAAATGACAAAATTTGGCAGTCTAACAGTTAGGGCAGCAAAATGTTGCTGTTTGATTTATAGGAAAAAGCTTCAGTCATTTGCCGCTCTTTTTGCCGCTGGTGAAGTTTTCCGGCCGGAGCCTGAATTACATTATATAATTTTTGGCTTGATCGAGAATAGGTTCAGCAAGGCTTTTCAACAAATCTGCAACACGCTTGAAATCTTTGCTTCTTCGACTGCGTCTGCGCCAGAAAAGACAAATGTGGCGTTTAGGGGGGGCGCCATCAAACGCAACAACGCTGATATTGTCGAGACGCGCTTCAGTTGCTACCGCAATTTGCGGAATTACTGTTATACCTATGCCATTGGCCACAAGTTGCATGAGTGTTGGTAAGGAAGATGCTGTAATATCGTGGCGGTATTTCTTTGTTTGACAGGCTTCGAGCGTCTGGTCGCGCAAGCAATGGCCTTCTTCGAGCAACAACAATTTTCCTGTGTCGATTTCTCCTTTGCGCAAATGCTTATAAAGTGTATGCGGGTCATCGCGCGCAAGCGCATAGTAAAAATCATCATCAAATAACAATTCAAAAACAAATTCATCTTCATCAACTGGCAGTGCCGCCACCATTGCATCAAGATCGCCACTACGTAGCAGTTCTATCAGTCGTTCGGTTTTTGCTTCCTGAATTTGAAGCGTCAACGCCGGGTAACAATGGCGTACTTTTGGTAGCAAAGTCGGTAAAATATAGGGGGCAACTGTCGGAATTATACCCAGTTTCAAGGGATAACTTAACGGTGCCTCATGCACTGCTACAATATCGCCTAATGCTGAAAGCCGGTTTAGAATATCATTGATATAGGGTAGAAAGCTGCGCCCGAGCGGTGTCAAAATAACACGTTTGGATGTTCGCTCGAAAAGCGGCACACCAACCGATTTTTCCATTTCGGCAATTTGTACAGAAAGGGCGGGTTGCGAAATTCCCAGTTTTTCAGATGCTTCGCCAAAATGTCCGGTGCTTGCCAAAGCATGAAAATAACGCAATTGTCTGATCGTAAACATGATAACTTTTTCTTATACAAATTAAAAGAAAAAGCAATTGGATTTTATCAAACGATCAGAATAACTTTCACACAGACCTGAAAAAGGTCAGGTCGGTGCCTTGCCGGAGGGTTACCAACCGATTTCAGCGATTGAGAGCTTGCTTTTTACTTTACTGACCAGAATAGCTGGCTGGTGTGCAGAAAAGGTAAGCACTCAATCTGTATTGATAAAATTTGGTCAACTTGTAAAAAAGCTGGCCGATGGAGGCCGGAACATCCCCCCCTTTTGTTTCGGCTTCCTCTGTTATTTTCATTTCAAATTTTCTGGCATTTCGAATTATCCGGTTTGCTTTTCGGTCTTTCGGCCAACATATTTTCAACAATAGGGTATCGACTGTTTGTTACTGGGTGAAAGTTGGATTTCACACGAAAAACGACCGATGATCTTATAGAGAATATAAAGACGACAAATAGAAATGAACAGTGGATGTGGTATTATTGTCTAACAGATAGTATAAATTAAATTTTATTTGAATTTACGGATTGAGTACGTCATTCTTATACACGAGCTAACCACAATGGGAGAGGAGTGCAGAGAATGGCAAGGGCAGATAAAAATACAGTTGAACAAGTTTGTCGTGAACTAGCGGTAATTTTCGGTAATCGTTTCAGTGACAATTCATCGGTGCGCGAAGCACACTCGCATAATGTTACAACCTTGACCCACCAAGTGCCTGATGGGGTGGTTTATGCGTTATCGACCGACGATGTGATAAAAACTGTGCAGGTTTGTGCCCGATATAAAATGCCGGTGATCGGTTTTGGTGTTGGCAGTTCGCTCGAGGGGCAATTGAATGCGCCAAACGGTGGTATCAGCCTTGATTTTAGTAAAATGGACCAGGTTCTATCTTTTTCGCCCGATGACATGACAGTAACTGTCCAGCCCGGCATTACGCGGGAAACGCTGAATAGTTGGTTGCGTGACAGCGGTTTGTTTTTCCCGATTGATCCAGGTGCCAATGCATCAATTGGAGGTATGGCGGCAACCAGAGCTTCAGGTACCAGCGCCGTGCGCTATGGGACGATGCGGGAAGCTGTTTTATCGGCTGTTGCTGTTATGGCTGATGGCCGGCTTATTCGCACCGCAAGTCGCGCCAAGAAAAGTGCTGCCGGTTATGATCTTACACGGCTGCTTGTCGGTTCGGAAGGAACGCTAGGTTTATTTACCGAGCTTACGATCCGTCTTCATCCCATACCGGACGTTATTGCCAGCGGCATTTGCACCTTTGCAACAATAGGTGATGCATGTAATGCAGTCATCGAATCAATTCAGTGTGCCGTGCCGTTTGCCCGTGTTGAACTGATGGATGAGTTTATGGTTAAAGCCTGCAATGCCTATTCGGGGCTAACACTGGAAGCGCGCCCGACGCTTTGCGTCGAATTTCATGGCGATGAATTAAGTGTTGCAAGTCAGGCTGCAGCTTTTAGTGAAATTGCCGCAGCGCATGGCTCGCTTGATTTTCAGCAGTCAACCGATCCGCAAAAACGGGCGCAATTATGGAAGGCGCGCCATAATGCCCTGTGGGCGGCGGAAGCTTATTTGCCAGATTGCGAAGTTTTTTCAACCGATGCCTGTGTGCCCATTTCAAGACTTGCCGATTGTGTCAATGAAACCCAGAAAGATTTGCGCGAGCATAATCTTATCGGCCCGATTATTGGTCATGTCGGTGACGGAAATTTTCATGTTTTCGTCGGATTTCGCAAGGGAAATGAAGAAGAAAAAAAAAGGATATATGAATTTACCGAAAGATTGTCCGAGCGCGCGATAGCGATGGATGGCACTTGTACCGGCGAACATGGCATTGGCCAAAGAAAAACAAAATATTTACGAATGGAATTGGGGGCTGCCGTCGATTACATGTGGGCAATCAAAAAAGCTCTCGACCCCGATAATATTCTCAATCCCGGTAAATATGGTTTTCCCGATAACTGACAAATTGAGTTGAATATGTTTTTGTCGATATGCCCGCTGCTTAAAAATCTCTAAGGCGGGCTTATTTTATCAAACAGAATAAAGTAAAGTTGCTGGCCATCGGGATTTTTCTCTATCAAAGCGCAAAAATGCGGCAGGCCATGCATGACGCAGCAGGTTTTTGAAAACTATCTGGTGCCCGTTCGCGTTCCTGTCAAACACGCGCAGAGCAGGCAAGCGCAGAGCACGCGAAAAAAGCGGGCACATTTTTGCATTGATCCGTTCAAGGTGGCAAAGCCGGTGGCATTATCCCTGACAGGAGCTGGAGTGCTTGCGGCAAATAGCCACCACTAATCCTGCCACTAACGGTTCCACTTTGTTAGCGGGATGGGCAAAAATGTCGGCAAGCTATTCCGGCTTTTAGCCTTTTGGCAAACAGATAATATTTAGCGAAGACCATATCGTGACCGACCATTATTGCCGGTCATACTTATTGTCGCCAGTCCTATCATCGTCGAATATCTGAGACCATCCTGTCTTCAGCAAAAACCGGTTTGTGCTGTGCGGCCAAAGGGTAGCTGGTTCGACAGACGATTTAAGGGGTCAGTCATACGATTAAACCCATTTTGCGCTTTTTCTGGTAAACGGAAAATAGCCTGTGAAAGCCTTTAATAATCGGCAAAGCCGTATTTTCCTGGATTGAAAATATTATCGGGGTCGAGAGCTTTTTTGATTGCCCACATGAAATCGACAGCACCATCAAGCTCCATCCGCAGATATTTTGCCTTGCGTTGACCAATACCATGTTCTCCGGTGCAGGTGCCACCCATTGCTATTGCCCGTTCCGATAGTCTCTCGGAAAATTGGTAGACCTTATTTTCTTCTTCTTTATTTCCCTTGTGATAGCCTAATAGAACATGAAAATTGCCGTCACCGACATGGCCAATCATCGGGCCTATAAGATGATGTTGTTGTAAATCCTTCTGGGTTTCACTTACGCAATCGGCAAGTTTTGAAATGGGCACACAGGCATCGGTCGAAAAAACATCGCAATCAGGAAGGCTTGCTTGCGCCGCCCAAAATGCATTATGGCGCGCTTTCCACAGATCTGCCCGTTTATCGGGATCGGTTGAATGTTGAAAATCCGTTGAACCGTGATTTGCGGCAATTTCTCCGAATAAGGCAACTTGCGCTGCAACGCTTGATTTATCACCATGAAACTCGACACAAAGGGTGGGGCGCGGATCAAGCTTCAATCCGGAATAGGCATTGCATGCTTTAACCATAAATTCATCAAGAAGTTCGACACGGGCGAAAGGAATGGCGCACTGTATTGATTCAATTACGGCATTGCAGGCATCTGTGACCGTGGCAAATGTACATGCGCCGCTTGAAACGACTTCGGGAAGCGGATGCAAACGTAATGTTATTTCGGTAAACACCCCGAGTGTGCCTTCCGAACCGACAAGAAGCGTGGTTAAATCATAACCGGCCGACGATTTTTTTGCCCGGCTTGCTGTATGAATAAGTTGTCCATTGGCCATCACTGCTTCGGCACACAAAACCGCATCTTTCATTGTGCCATAGCGCACCGCATTGGTGCCTGATGCACGGGTGGAAGCCATACCGCCGATTGAAGCATTGGCCCCCGGATCAATCGGGAAAAAAAGGCCGCTATCGCGAAGCCAGCTATTCAACACTTCACGGGTAATGCCCGGTTGAACGGTAATCGTCATATCTTCTGGCGAGAAAGATATGACCTGATCCATTTTTGTGAAATCAAAACTGATGCCACCATTAGGAGCATTCAGTTGCCCCTCAATTGAGCTGCCGGCACCAAAAGGAATAATCGGCATTTTATAACGGGCACATATTTTTACTGCAGTTACCACATCGTCTTTTGACATGACAAATAAAACACCGTCGGGATTCTGGTGCGCAAGCGCTGTTATATTATGTGCATGGGATTCCCGAACAGAGCGATTGGTGCTGAATCGCTCGCCGAATGCCGTTTTCAATTCTTCACAAACGCGATTGATTGTCGCTTCATCACGATGCTTTGCCATTATTATTTCACTCTTCCAAAAGACGGGAAATTTCCTAACTTTTGCGCTAAAGTATTAGAATTACAATGGCAATTCAAAATCTTATTATAAATGTTCACATATTGCGATTGTTTGTTTTATAAAACCAGTTGTTGTTTTTCCTGCGCACAAACCGGCTCGCAAGGTGGTGGCAAGAAACATGAATCATTATAAAACCGGTTTGAAACGTCTCAGACGAAGCGCATTGGAAAGTACGAACACACTTGATAACGCCATTGCCGCTGCCGAAAGCATCGGTGACAATTGTATGCCCCACCATGGGTAGAAAATTCCGGCGGCAACGGGAATAAGCAAAACATTATAACCGAAAGCCCAAAACAAATTCTGTTTGATATTGCGGATTGTTGCTTTGGATATGGCAACAGCATTGACAATGCCTGTCAGATTGCCCGACATTAGCACAACATCGGCACTTTCAATGGCAACATCGGCACCCGTGCCAATAGCAATGCCGGTATCGGCGGCGGCTAAAGCCGGTGCATCATTGATTCCGTCACCGACAAAAGCAACACATTGATTGGCGTTGCGTATGTCTTTGACCGTATCGACTTTGCCTGCAGGCAATACTTCAGCAAAAATTTTGCTGATACCTAGCTTTCTGCCGATCGTATGTGCGGTATTTTGGTTATCACCCGTGATGAGTGCTGTTTTTATTCCCATCTGTTCAAGCGTAGCAACTGTTTGTTTCGATTTCGGTTTGAGTGGATCTTCAACAGCAAAAATTGCTGCCGCCTGATTGTCTATCGCCGCATAAAAGGGGGTAAGTCCGTCCTCGCCAAAGCGTTTTGCAGCCGATGAAAAATTTGAAATATCGACATTGATTTGGTGCATATAACGGTCGGCACCAATCACTATCTGGCGACCCGACACCTTACCGCAAATGCCGAAACCGGGTTTGGAACTGAAGTCATCAACATTGGCGAGAATGATACCGGATTTTTTTGCTGCTTCATTGAGTGCCTCGCCAATCGGATGTTCTGAACGCAGTTCGACTGCCGCAACTGCGGCCAATGTTTCTTTTTCATTGAAGCCAGCGGCAGTAATAATCCTGTTCAATACCGGCTTGCCAAGTGTCAATGTTCCGGTTTTATCAAATGCAATAATGTCGCTATCACGTAAGGTCTGCAAAGAGTCGCCACGGCGGAATAAAATTCCCAGCATTGCCGCTCGTCCCGTGCCGACCATAATGGATGTTGGTGTGGCTAGTCCCATAGCACACGGGCAGGCAATAATTAATACCGATACGCCGGCAACCAAAGCATGTGGAAACCGCGGTAGAGGACCAATAAACAGCCAAATGAAAAATGTCGCTAATGCCGCCGCAAAAACGGCAGGTACAAACCAGCCGGTTACTTTATCTACCAGAGCCTGAATCGGCAATTTTGCACTTTGAGCATCTTCAACCATTTTTTGAATTTGTGCAAGTAGCGTATCGCTGCCAATTTTTTCGGCGCGAAACGTAAAGGTGCCGTTACCGTTGACCGTGCCGCCATATACTTTATCGCCGCTTTTTTTTGCAACCGGAACCGGCTCTCCCGTCATCATGGATTCGTCAACATTGGACGATCCGCTTGTTAGACAGCCGTCAACCGGTATTTTTTCGCCAGGTCGCATCACAATGATGTCGCCGACAACAACGTCGTCAAGTGGTACATCTTGGTCTTTATTGTCACGTATGATGCGCGCAGTTTTGGGTTTTAAACCGGCAAGCGCCCTGATTGCTTCGCCGGTTCGCCCGCGCGCACCGGCTTCAAGGTTACGTCCGAGCAGAATTAATGTGACAATGACCGCCGCCGCTTCAAAATAGACATGATCGGTACCTTGAGGCATATAGTTGCCAAAAAATGTTGCAACCGTAGAATAGGCCCACGCGGCAAAAGAACCAACGGCCACGAGCGAGTTCATATCGGGCGCGGCACGCAATAGGCTCGGTATACCGGCTTTAAAAAACCGCCAACCGGGGCCGAAAAGTACCAGTGTTGTTAAAATGAACTCGATTATACGGGAAGGAAATGTGCCGATTGTTTTTATGACCAAATGATGGAAGCCCGGCACAATATGGCTCCCCATTTCTAAAATAAAAACCGGTATAGTCAGCACAAGAGCAATGACAAGTGCACGGGCAAGTTTATGTGCTTCGACAGCCTGCCTGTCGGTTTTTTGTTCAAGATCAACCGGTTTTGCCCGATAGCCTGCTTTGGCAACAGCGTTTTCCAAAGCTGCTATTGTTGCGACATTTTTAAGCATTTCAACATGGGCGCGGTTTGTTGCTAAATTGACAATGGCAGTTTTTACGCCCTCGACTGATAACAGTGCCTTTTCGACGCGTCGCACACACGAGGCGCAACTCATACCCTCAATTTCAAGGTCGACGGGCACATAACCAACGCCGTAGCCGGCTTTTTCGACCGCTTTGACAAGATCGCCGACCGGAAGCCTGTTTCGGCTTGCCACGTCTGCTTTTTCGGTTGCCAGATTGACAACGACGTTATCTACCCCGTCAACTTTGCGCAGAGCCTTTTCGACATGACGCACACAGGAGGCGCATGTCATGCCTTCAATATCGAATTGAATGTGAAAATTATCCGCATTTGAAACCGGATTATTTTTTTCTGAGTGCGTCGTTGTTGCCATAAGATTTGCCTTTCTCAGCCAAAGATAATGGTTACCCTCAGGGGAAGGTCAAGGGGAGAACATCAAAGGCGGAAAATAAAAAAGAACAAGCCTTTCTATTTAACAAACAGAAAGGCTTATTGGCATTTTGAATAAATGAGCAACAAACTGTAGCGAGCTAATAGGTATTGTTGATGCGCGCTACCGCATGAAAATCAATAGCCCGTCCGCGAAGTTCGGCAACGCGCGATATTTCTGGCTTCTTCTCCAGCCCCGAAACAAAAACAACATTGGGAACTTTGCGTAATTCTTCGTTCGGGGCAATATTGCTGCTATCTTTCGTAACCATTGGTGCCCTATTTTGAGCAATAATGGTCGAGATATCATCCTTGTCCGGCAGGTCAACCTTTGGTGCTGTTTTGGGTGTGTCTGACGATGCAACTCGTGCTCCATCCGGCGTTTGGGCGTTATCGGCATCAGCATAATCATCAACTTCTTCGTAGTCGTCATCAGGCACAGCGATAATCTCGTTTGCTTCAATTAATGCAGTAAGATCATCTCCAGGAACATTGTCGGCTGTTTTTTCTGTGGCCGTGCCTTTATCGGCAATGGCCAATGCAACTTTATCAGCGTCTTCCTGTTTTAGTGGCCGTTGTTCGGGAAGTGGAACCGATGCCAAATTTTCCGTTTCGGTCTCGTCTTCTGCATCCTGTTCCGGCTTGAATGTTGGTACCGGCACATTGGCATAGGCCATAACCGTTGTCTCGTTTGTGTTTTCTTCTTCATCGGCTGCCGGCTCTACACCACTACCACGTAAAGGTGAAACTTCGGGAAGGGGGGCACCGTTCTTCGGTAACGCCACAACGACGGTTGACCGCTCATCAACAGCACTCGGTGCACTGGGAGCAGCAGGTGGGGTAGGGGCAACCGGCTGCTTTTTCGCTGGCAGCGATGGCGCAGGTTCCGGATTGTTTTTGCGTCCGAACAAAGCACCGAAAAGACCGCGTTTTTGTTGAGAAGTATCGGCACTAGCATAGACTACCGGTGCCCCGCGACGGGCAAGCCAATCGGCTTTTGCCTGTTGATAACCCGATAGCGGCTTTCCGTCACTGGGAATATACATGGTTTTGCCATCAGGAAAGAGTGCCATCAACTCGCTTCGGCTCATACGCGGCCAATGGCGCACACTGCCGACATCCATATGCACAAATGGTGAACCCGAGCGCGGATAATAGCCAACACCTCCAACCTGCTGTTTTAGACCGATGGCACGCAATTTGGCCAGATTAACATCGGGTAAATAAAAATCCATAGCATGCCCAAGTGTGTGTTGGCTGTTCTTGGCAACACCACTATTGGCAGAGCGCGAGCGCAACATATTATTTGTCGTTGGCGACCGGTAAGCAGAAACGACATTGATATATTCACGCGAGCCGCTTGCCCGATAAACCGACCAAATGAGGTCAAATAGACGCGGATCCATGTTGGTGGGTTCGTTACGTCGCCAATCGCGCAAAAATACATTAAGTTTTTTTAAACCGGCCTGATCGTATCGGCCATCACGTTTGAAAACAATTTCGTCTTTTTCGCCGGTATGGACGTAATAGAGTTTTAATGATCTTGTTTCAGCTTTCGCACTTACGGGCGTCAACATAAAGGACAAAGCCGTGCCAATTGCCAAAACGGCCAGTGACAAACTACGAAATGTCCAAAATGATCTTTTCAATCCGTCAACCACCATTCATAAGACCTGTCTTGTTATTAGCGGCCTGATCAAACAACCAAGCTTTCGACGTTTGATTGCTCCATCCACCGACCATTTGAATTCGGCTTTATAGTTATCAAAGCGTAATCCAGAATGGTTAACAGCAGCTTTATGCGAGCCAGTAACAAGCATGTTAGGCAAATACGACCATACCATGGCAAAAATGCCACAGAAGAGAATATTTTTGCTAAATCCAGTAACATTTTGTTACCATGGTAAATATTTTCTTTTTAATGACATATTTTTGCGCTGCATCGCATCTGGCAAGCTGCATTACCAAGCTGTATTATAATGAGCGTACAATTTTGATTATCAGCGCATCGAGTTTGGAATTTTTGTCAGCTCGACATAGGCTTGATGTCGAATATCAACGTCAACGCCACAAAGAAACCGTTCTTGCCTTTTTCAAAGTCGTTAAATTTTGATTTTGAATTTTTTAAAGGTCAGTCGCCTATAAAAAACAACCACCGGCTTTGTTAGAGCGCTAATGCGCCCGTTTGTTAGCGCGTAGCGAAATTTCATAACCTGTACTCTCGTTATATCCTGTGAACAAGTTATTGTCTTGGTGCGTTCACCAGCTGCCGGCAAGGGCGATAAAAAAAGGTGATAGACAATAATATCGACCACCTTTCTGTAATATCGACCACCTTTCTGTTCTGCCGCTGTTGCGCTTTCAATACAACCGCTCAAGCATTTTCAATCCAAAAAGCCAAACTTAGCTTGCACGGCGCAAGGCATGGGACTCTTTTTGGTTTTCGGCATGATATTCATCAAGTTTACGATAAAGAGTCGAACGTCCTATGCCCAGACGTCTTGCTGCTTCGCTCATACGCCCGCGATAATGGTTGATCGTACGTTCTATAATTTCACGTTCAAGTTCATTATAGCTGCGTACCTGGCCATGTTCATCAATCAAGTGAACCGAGTAACGGTCATTTTTTTCACTCACATCGACAGGTGCATTGCTTTTAAAATCTGCTACCTGATTACCGGTCAATTGTGGGAAGTCGCGAATGGTCAATAGCGGACCATTGCTGAGCAATACAGCACGGAATAGAACATTTTCCAGTTCTCCGACATTGCCGGGCCAATCATGTTGCAACAGCAAAGACAGGGCTGAGCCTGCTATGCCATGGACATGGGGTTGGCCACTTTCAACAACGATATGTTCGATAGCGCGCTGGGCGATATCGGCAAAGTCGTCGCGCCGTTCCCGAAGTGGGGGAATAACAACATGGCATTCTTTAAGGAGTTCATAGAGCTCCTTTAAAAACAGCCCTTCCTCGACAAGCCCTTGAAGATGGGATGTTGAAATTGTCGTCAATCTGAATTGCGGAATGCTGTCTTTTTCACTATTTTTCCGTTTTTTCAGGTATTCGACCCAACGTTTTTGTTGATTGATTTCAAGACGATCAATTTCACATAGACAAATTGTGCCGTGATTAATCGAATTTATATGGGGAAGGATTTTTGTTTCCCATTTCCGACTATCTTCAACCGAATCGGAAATAGGAATACACTGAATGCGCACGAATTTTCCGGTTGCATAAGCGCTTTCATGGTGGATAACACGTGCCAGTGTTTCCCTGCCGGTTCCTTTCTCTCCTTCAATCAACAGGTTCCCGGTTGAAAGGGCAGCTTGTTTTGCCCGTTCAAATGGTTCAATCATCGACTCACTATTGGCATAAAGGTCGGAAAACCGCATATGGTTTTCTTGCTGGCGACGTATGTAATGGACTTCGCGCTCGTAAGTACTGTTGAGCGACAAATTGCCAAGCGTTACCCTTAGTCTAAGCGTTGTAATCGGATAGACAAGATAGTCAACTGCACCTGCTTTCAGACTTTTTTGCAGCTGTTCTTCATTTTCCACATCCGACATCACAACCAAAGGTGCGGCAAAACCGGTAACCCGGATTGTCGAAATCAGATCTGTTCCACCAAGGTCGCTCATCATCAAGTCAACCATAGCGAAGGAAATATTACGGCGTCTGCGCAACAAATCCAGCGTACGCAGACCGTTTTCTGCTTCTATTACACGATATCCAAGGGCACGAAGCATGGAAGAAGTGCTGGCTCTTTTACCATAGTCTTCGGCTGCTACTAGTATAGGACCCATCATTGCTTTCATCATCTCCTTTGTGATGAAAAAAACGCATGGACAGGTTTTTGGTTGCAAACCATGGGATCATCTCACCTCGTTTGCCCCGCAAGACTCTGTTTACTACCAATCTGATGATTACATGCAACAGAAAAGAGAATTTTTTCCAAAAAAAATGCTTTTCCGTTTGCTTTCCCTAAAAAGCGACATATTCATAGCATGAATGCAAGTTGTTGTTTTTTCTACCTAGTATCGGTTTATCGGAGCAAACCATATGAAAACTATTGCGCTTACTCTTTGTCTCACTGTAATGGCTTTTGCCCTTTCAGCTTGTAATCTTTCGCAAAATTATGGTCAGCGCCCGTCTGTGCAAAACATTCCGATGGGGATAGATGGCCAATGGGTTGACAAAAACGGTATTGTTTCATCCTTCCGCAACGGTATTTTCGAAACCCGCTCTTCCGACACAAAGGAAAAGCTCTCTGAAGGAAATTATCGGTTTCGTAATCCGCAATTTGTCGAAATTGAAATGCGTTCGATTATCAGAGGTACTGTTTCGCGCGTTAATTGTGCTATTTCAAATAGTTCGATGGAGCTTTTGTGTACCTCGAGCAATGGTTCGCAATTTACGCTAAACAGAAAGATCTAGTCTGGAGTTTTATGGAAAACCGGAAAAATAGAACAGGGATATTACTCATTAATCTGGGGACACCCGAGGGAACTGATTCGAAAAATGTGCGCAAATATTTGCGTGAGTTTTTGTCTGACCGGAGGGTAATAGAGTGGCCGCGAATCTTCTGGTATCCGATTCTTTATGGTATTGTATTGAACGTGCGGCCAAAAAAATCGGGCGCACTTTATAAGCGTATCTGGAATAACGAGCTGAACGAATCACCATTGCGTACTTACACGCGGGCGCAGGCTCAAAAGCTTGGCGTTCTGCTCGGCCAAGCTGATGTCATGGTTGAATGGGCAATGCGTTATGGGCAGCCGTCGATTGATACTGTGGCAAACAGGATGATTGATGAAGGTTGCGAAAGAATTCTTTTTTTTCCGCTTTATCCGCAGTATTCGGCTACCACTACGGCAACAGTGCTTGATGCGGTGTTTGACAGTTTGAAAAAACGGCGGTTTTTGCCTGCTATTCGCACTGTTCCTCCTTATAGTGATGATCCTGTTTATATTGACGCGCTTGCCCATTCGATAAAAGCACATCTGCAACAGCTAGATTTTGTGCCGGAAAAAATCATAGCCTCCTATCATGGTGTGCCGCAATCTTACGTAAAACGGGGAGACCCTTATCGGGAAGAATGTCAACGTACAACGGCTGCTTTGCGTCAAAAACTTGCAATGGACGAAGATCAATTGTTAATGGCTTTCCAGTCCCGTTTTGGTCCGGAGGAATGGTTGCAGCCTTACACCAGCGTTACCGTGGAAAAACTTGCAAAACAGGGCATAAAGTCGATAGCCATCTGCAATCCGGGTTTTGTTGCCGATTGTCTTGAAACGGTTGATGAAATGGGACATGAAGCACAAAAGACATTTCATGAAAATGGCGGTATACATTTTTCACACATTCCATGTCTTAACGATAGTGACGATGGCATGAAAGTAATCGCACATCTTGTAAAGCGCGAACTTCAGGGCTGGCTCTAGCCGGCAATTGCGCTTTTATCGGTCAAAATATGCGTTTATCTCCATAAACTCGGGGAAAAACTCCATACAAGCGGATTCCTGCTTTCCATTGTAGATTGAAGCTGCAACTATTACTATTGTTTGTCATTCCCGATAGGAGGATAGAGTGGTGGGGTTTAATGTTGCATTGCTCGTACTGGCATTATTAGTCATCGCCACGCTGTTTGCAGGTATCAAACAGGTGCCACAAGGCTACCAATTTACCGTCGAACGCTTTGGTCGTTATACAAAAACGTTAATGCCCGGACTTAACCTTATTGTGCCGTTTTTCGATCGTATTGGTGCACGTGTCAATATGAAAGAGCAGGTACTCGATATTCCGACGCAGGAAGTCATAACACGTGACAATGCTACAGTTTCTGTCGATGCGGTAGCGTTTTTTCAGGTGCTCAATGCCGCCCAGTCGGCCTATCAGGTATCGGATCTGCATTATGCCGTTTTAAATCTCAATATGACGAATATCCGGACGGTTGTCGGCTCGATGGATCTCGATGAACTTTTATCGAACCGCAATACAATCAATGAAAAGCTGTTGCATGTTGTTGATGAAGCAGCCCACCCATGGGGCCTGAAGATGACCCGTATCGAGATCAAGGATATCCAGCCGCCGCGCGATCTCGTTGATGCTATGGGGCGCCAGATGAAGGCCGAACGTGACAAGCGTGCCCAGGTTTTGGAAGCCGAAGGTGACCGCAATGCCAATATTTTGCGCGCCGAAGGTTTTAAGCAAGCGCAAATCCTTGAGGCGGAAGGAAAGCGAGAGGCGGCCTACCGTCAGGCTGAAGCACGTGAACGCCTGGCCGAAGCGGAAGCTAAGGCAACATTGGTGTTGTCGGAAGCTATCGACAAAGGCAGTGTACAGGCGATCAACTATTTTGTTGCGCAAAAATATACAGAAGCACTCACATCAATTGGCGCAGCCAACAACCAGAAGGTTATATTGATGCCAATGGAAGCATCAGCCTTGATCGGATCATTAGGCGGAATAGCGGCGATTGCCAAAGAAGTGTTCGGGGCTCCGGCAAACAAACAATCGGCGGGCAAAAGTTCTAAATAAACGAGTTTTCTATATCGTCTAAGATTTATAAACCGCAATCGGTAGCGGTTTTTAACAAAGGAACAAAGATGGTCGATATTCTAGCTTCTTTGGGAGTATGGAACTGGGTGGTTTTGGGATTTGTCCTACTTCTGCTCGAATTGCTTCTTCCCGGTGTGTTTCTTGTTTGGCTGGGAATTGGTGCGTTGTTGACGGCGGCAGTTTCGTTGCTTTTTGCCAATTCACCATTCATTGCAAGCTGGGAAGTCGAAACAGTCCTTTTTTTGATATTTTCAGTGGTAATGGTGCTCATTGGACGCAATTTTTTTCGACGTGACCGTGAAACAGACGAACCGCTATTGAACAGAAGAACCGACCAGATTATCGGCCGCGTTGTGGTGCTTGACGAACCAATTGTCGATGGTGTCGGGCGTGTTCGGGTTGATGATACGATCTGGCGGGCAAAGGGTAGAGATCTTCCACCAGGAACGAGAGTGCGACTGGTAAGGTTTGACGGTGGTGCGTTTGCCGTTGAAAAAGTTGATTAGCCAAACGAAAATCAAATGCGATTATGCAATTGCTATGATAGCCGCTTGCATCGATTTTTTCTTTTGCGGGTAAAGCCGCCAATATGACTGGCACCATCGGCCTATTGCAACAAAAAGGCTTTTTAGCCACTTGCGCGGTTTTAGAACTGGTGCTGCCAGAAAATGCCAAGATTCATCTTCTCCGGCTTCTCGAGTCATAAAACTCTTTATGTGGTGTTGCCTGAATTCATAGGTTTTATAACGAGGGAACCAAACTTTGCCCTTGTTTGTTCTTGTTTTCCGGATCGTTATTTTTCGTCGAAAAGAAAAGAAACTGATTGATTTTGTCACGACAAAGGTTTTCCTTTTTAATGAATTCGGTTATTCCCGTGGAAAACGCTTAGTCAGGAATTGAAAAGAATATGCGGTTGGGTGGACGCCTTCAGGCGGCAATTGAAGTTTTACAGAATATCAAAACGCTACGGCGTCCGGCAGCAGAAGCCCTTAAAGATTGGGGGCTATCGCACCGTTTTGCTGGTGCAGGCGACCGCGCGGCGATTGGCAATATTGTTTATGATGTTTTACGTAAGCAATATTCGCTCGCCTGGCGAATGGATAGTGACGATCCTCATGACATGGCTTTTGGTGCTTTGCTCGAAGACGGCGGCCTTTTATTGGAAGAACTTGCGCAAGCTCTGGAAGGAGACCGCTTTGCGCCTGAGATGCTTAGTGAACAATGTTGTCGATCGTGGCAAACGAGAAAGCTTGCCGATGCCAGCGATTATATCCGGGGCAATCTTCCACAATGGTGCGTTCCGCTCTTTCGAGATATTTTTGGTTCGCGCTGGCTGGGCGAGG
>NZ_CALYQK010000020.1 GCF_945285465.1 uncultured Bartonella sp.
AATGCGCCATTTGTCGAAACCTTCAACACAGAATTCGACATTATAGCCACCAACGCCGGTAAAACCTTGCCCGAACTCGACCATGTAATATGCCGGATAGCTCGACCCGTCATTCATAATTGCTGTTGCTTGGCAAAATTGGCGACGGACATTAAGTTTTGTGGCAGCCGGCTCTTCTCGGGTTGCCGTAATGTTGGCCATCTCCTTGATGCGCACGAGAGGCAGCCCCGGAACATGCAGGACCTCATGATAAAACCTGTAATTGACTGCGCTTAATACGTGTTCATAGGCGCACGCGCCGGCATCGGCAAAAGATGATGATTGGGGTATTGGTGTGTGCATTGCCTGCATATCAGCCGCCGAAGCGGTTGCATAACAAAGGCTCAACCCCATAGCTGACAGACAAAAGATTTGGCTATAATTCACATTAAAACACGATAGCATTGGCATAATTGTTCCATGTTGACGTTTTGTTGGATCAATATGTTTCATTGTCTACCGTCCGTCAAGTTCAAACAACTTCGCCGTTAATCCATTCGTTGATTAAGTTTGCATGGCTATCTTGTGCAAGCCGTTCAATAAGGAATGACTCCAATTGGTGCATTTCTTTGTCAAGAACATAAGGCGGGTTGACAATAATCATGCCGCAGCCGTCAAGCCCCGTAATTGCCGAACGCTGCCTTACCCTTAGCTCGAGTCTTAAAATCTTGGGAATTGCGGTTTCTTCGAGTTCATTTATAAACCGGTTCAGCTCATTATAATGTTTAACAGGATACCAGAGCGCATAAATGCCGCCAGGAAACCGCCTATGAGCTTTGATAAGTCCTTCAATAAGCTGTTTGAACTCGTCGGTTTTTTCAAATGGCGGATCAACAACTATAAGGCCACGTTTTTCTTTCGGCGGCACATGGGCACCAAGAGCAAGATAACCATCGAGATGGATGATACGCGCCTGATAATCGCCGGTAAAATTACCAGCCAGTTTTTTATAATCGGCTTCATGAAGTTCTATTGCGGTTAATCGATCCTGTTTTCTTAACAATTTGCGGATAAGCACCGGTGAACCGGGGTAGTTGATCAATTTGTCTTTCGAGCCATTGAGCTCGACAACAACATCAAGCCATGGGCTGACAAGCGGCTCGATTTCGCGAACGACCGGCTTGCTCAATATACGGCCGACGCCATCAAACCATTCACCGGTTTTTTGGGCTTCTTCAGAGGAAAGATCATAAATCCCGATACCGGCATGCGTATCAATGACGCGAAAAGCATGGTCTTTGTTTTTGAGATATTCGATAATGCGGGCAATAATAATATGTTTGAACACATCGGAAAAATTGCCGGCGTGATAAATATGGCGGTAATTCATAGTAATTCAGCCGAACATATGATCTCAACCAAGGCCGATCTTATGCGGCAAGACGATGGCTCTCGTGCCCACGGACACGCGATTATAAAGGTCGATAATATCCTGGTTGAGAAAACGGATACAGCCGGAAGAAACACGTTTGCCGATTGACCATGGTTCTATCGTGCCATGTAATCTGAATAATGTATCTTTACCACCCCGATAAAGATAAAGGGCGCGGGCACCAAGTGGATTACCGGGGCCACCATTCATGCCGCCGGTCAGATGACCATATTTTTCGGGTTGCTTTTGCACCATTGTCGAGGTCGGGTGCCATGTCGGCCAAACAGCTTTGCGGCCAATTGTTGCATCCCCCTGAAAATCGGCAGCCGCCGACCTTGCAACACCAACGCCGTAACGTATGGCACGCCCGCCCGACAAAACATAATAACAAAAGAAATTGGTAGGATCGACAACGATTGTTCCCGGTTTGTAGGACGAGTTGAAGGCCACTTCCTGGCGCAAATATTCCGGGTTGATGCGGCTTATATTAATAGCACTGACAGGAAAACCGTTATCGGTTGTCGCAGCATACATCGAGGCATATTTTTGATTGACCGGATATTCGCCAAAAGACGTTTTTTTCTTTCGTTTTGTTACGGTTTTTCTCGCGCATTTTTCAATAATATAGGTTGTAGGAGCCTCATCGGTTTCTAGAGGCACCATTTTCGGCAAAGGATGGCGAAAAGTACAACCAGCAATAAAAATCGGAGCCGAGAGGAGGAAAGTGCGTCTGTTCATTCTTATAATCTCGATAGTTTAGACGGCAAGCAACCAAAATATAGAACTTATTCCGTCTTGATAGAAATGGAAAACATCTCAGATAATAGGCTGATAATACGTTTAAAGAGGGCAAAAAGTCACGATCTTTCTTTTAAACTCTTATCACACAATTGTCGTAATTTCATAGATGTGATTGATGACGATCGTCAGGCGAAAATTTGCACGATTTTGCCTGATATTGCCATGCTGGAAGATATACTGACCGGCAATTATCGTAAAAAACACAGTATTTTTTATTGGCACAAATTCGTTGTCGGGCGGTTGACGCACGCTTACTATCAAATTTTGGTCATCATTGTGTGGCTGGTGTGGCACCGGCAATATTGATAAATTGAGCGATATCCATCAAACGATTCGGGGAAAATATGGCGCCTGTTCAAATTGGTTATACGGCTTGTCCTCATGATTGTCCTTCGACCTGTGCACTTGATGTCGAAATTGTTGCGCCAAACCGGATTGGTAAAATAAGAGGCGCAAAAGAAAATAGCTATACTGCCGGTGTTATTTGCGCCAAAGTTGCGCGCTACATCGAACGTGTATACCATCCAGACAGGCTTCTTGTTCCACTCGTCCGCAACGGAAAAAAAGGCGAAGGAAAGTGGCAAGAAGCGTCATGGGAAGCGGCACTTGATGTTGTTGCCGAACGTTTTCAAAAAGCCACGGAAAAATTCGGTTCAACAACAATTTGGCCCTATTTTTTTGCCGGAACGATGGGGTTGGTGCAGCGCGATTCAATCAACCGTTTGCGCCATGCCGGCAGATATTCGGGACAATTTTTCACATTTTGCACAAATACGGCCGCAACAGGCTATTTTGCCGGAACGGGTAGAATTTCCGGCGTCGACCCGCGCGAAATGGAAAAATCCGATCTGATTGTCATTTGGGGCACGAATGCCGCAAGTACGCAAGTCAATGTTATGACACATGCGACAAAGGCACGCAAACAGCGCCATGCCCGTATTGTCGCAATAGATGTTTTTGAAAGTGCCACAGTCCGGCAGGCCGATCTCGGTTTGATATTGAGGCCGGGAACCGATGCAGCTTTGGCTTGTGCTGTCATGCATATTCTTTTTCGCGACAATTTTGCCGATTGGGCCTATCTTGAGCATTATAGTGACGACCCGCATGGACTAGAACGACATTTACAAACCAAAACACCGCAATGGGCAGCCGAAATTACCGGATTATCGGTTGACGAAATTGAAACATTTGCCCGTTGGATTGGTACAACCAAACGGTCTTTTTTTCGTTTGGGCTACGGTTTTACCAGACAGCGTAATGGCGCGGTTGCCATGCATGCGGCACTTTGTGTGCCAACTGTTAGCGGAGCATGGCAATATGAGGGCGGGGGAGTTTTTTATTCCAATGCGGCCATTTTTTCTCTTAATAAAAACGAGATTGAAGGGCTATCCTATTGTGATGCATCAATCCGTTCACTCGATCAATCGAAAATCGGCAGAATTCTGCTCGGGGATAAACGGGATCTTTATGACGGGCCGCCGGTGACGGTTTTATTTGTACAAAATACCAATCCGGCAAATGTCGCACCCGAACAGCGACAGGTCAAAGCAGGACTGTTGAGAGACGATCTTTTTACAGTGGTTCATGAACAATTCATGACCGATACAGCCAAACTTGCCGATGTTGTCCTGCCAGCGACAATGTTTCTTGAACATGATGATATTTATCGCGGCGGTGGACAACAACATATTGTTTTGGGACCAAAACTCGTTGAACCACCTGCAGGACCAAAACCTAATCTTTATGTTATTAATGAATTGGCCAAACGATTAGGTTTTGCCCATCTTCCCGGGTTTGATAAATCGGCTGTGGAACTTATTGATTCGATGCTGCGTGTGTCACGACGGGGAACCTATGAAGAGCTTAGAAAAAAACGTTGGCTTGATGTGCAGCCGCCATTTGAACAATCGCATTTTTTAAACGGTTTTGCATGGCCGGATGGCAAGTTTCGTTTCAAAGCGCAATGGACAGGATATCAGGCACCGGATACCCCGCCGGAAACTATGGGCCATCTTGGACCTTATCAGGCTATGCCTGATTTTCCCGATCACTGGGATGTTATTGAAAAAGCTGACAAAAACCATCCCTTCCGGCTTGTTACATCACCGGCACACAATTTTCTCAATTCGACATTTTCCGAAACACCGACAGCACTTTTGAAAGAAGGTAAGCCCCAATTGATGCTTCATCCCGATGATGCCGCGGAATATGGTATACGCGATGGCGATATTGTTGAAATAGGAAATGACAGGGGTAGTGTTGCGTTCCATGCCAAAATTTTTGTTGGTCTGAAAAGGCATGTTGTGGTTTCACAAGGGTTGTTTGCCAACCAAAGCTTTCTTTATGGTGAAGGCATAAATGTTTTGACCGGTGCTGATTCTCCAGCGCCGAATGGCGGACTTGCTGTTCATGATATTAAAGTATGGTTGAAAAAGCTCGATAATTGCACCGACAATCGCTAATAGGGCGTAAGCGAAAGACCAATTCAGGAAAGGCGCAAGAAAGATGGCGAAAATGAAAGCCATGATAACAGGGATTTCCGGTTCCGTTTTAACGACGGACGAAAAAAGGTTTATTGAAGAAAATCAACCTTGGGCTTTCATCCTTTTTTCGCGAAATATCGGCAGCGCTAGTCAGGTGCGGGCGTTGACCGCTTCGCTTCAAGACGCTTGCGGACGCGAGGACGTTTTTATTTTTATTGATCAGGAGGGTGGGCGCGTACAACGTTTGCGCGCTCCCCTTGCGCCAAATTATCCGGCAGCCGCGACGTTGGGGGCAATTTATAAACACAATAACCAAAAAGGGTCGAGAGCGGCTTGGATTATGTCGCGCCTTCATGCTTTTGACTTGCAACGGTTGGGTATCAACGCCGATTGTTTGCCGCTTCTGGATGTACCGATTGAAGGAGCCGACGATATTATCGGCAGCCGCGCCTATGGCCGAGATCCTCAAACTGTGACGGCTATGGGGCGTCAAGCAGCAGAGGGGCTTCAAGCCGGTGGTGTTTTGCCGGTGATGAAACATATACCCGGTCACGGCCGTGCTTTATGCGACACGCATAAAAGTCTGGCCCGTGTCAGTGCGCCGATTGATATTTTGCGTGCCACAGATTTTGTACCATTCAAGGCACTTTCGCATTTGCCGGTAGCGATGACGGCCCATGTGGTCTATGAGTGCGTTGATTGGCAACGACCGGCAACATTGTCAAAGGCTGTTATAAATCAAATTATTAGGGATGAAATCGGGTTTGACGGGCTGCTGATGACAGATGATTTATCAATGAAAGCGCTTTCCGGCGATTTTTCAGATCTGACAGATGAAGCATTTGAAGCAGGGTGCGATATCGTTTTACATTGCAATGGCGACCTTGAAGAGATGCTTAAAATTGCTGCGGCAACGCCCTTTCTGGAGGGTAAGGCATTGTTGCGGGCAAAGAGCGCGAGAAATTTTGTTCAGCAACCCGAAGGGGCCGACGAACAAGCCTTGCGAGAAGAATTTCAGAGTTTGCTGGCTATTTAAAAACAGGTATTCAATGTGTCTCTAAACGAGAAAAAACGTACTGGAAACGACAAAAAGAAAACCGTTCATCATGCACAAAAGGGTTTGGAACCGATGTGGGAGATGGAAGAGGAGCATGGTGTCAGCGAACCTACACTTGTGATTGACATTGAAGGTTTTGAAGGTCCGTTGGATCTGCTTTTACAATTGGCACGAAACCAGAAAGTCGATCTTGCCCATATTTCGATTGTCGCACTTGTCCAACAATATCTCGATTTTGTCAAAACAGCCCACCTTTTGCGGCTCGATCTTGCAGCTGATTATCTGGTTATGGCGGCTTGGCTTGCCTATCTGAAGTCACGTTTGCTTGTGCCGCAACGCACTGGCGAGGAAGAAGAAAGTGGCGAAGAACTGGCTGGATTATTGCAATTCCGGTTGCAAAGACTCGAAGCCATGCGGGAAGCTGCCGGACAGCTTATTAACCGCAACCGTTTGGGACGTGATATTTTCAAACGCGCCGATCCAGAAATGGTGGTGGTAGAAAAAAAACATCGTTATGATGTGTCATTATATGATCTGCTAATGGCCTATGCAGGCTTGCGTCAACGACAGGCGGTCAAACGTGTCGAGGTTGGAAAACGGGAGGTTTGGTCATTAAAATCGGCACGCGCTATTCTGGCAAGGCTTGTCGGCGAAAGCAAAAACTGGCAGGCGTTGGATGAATTTCTGATAGCTTTTATCCCGACGCCCGCCGAACGGCGTACGGCGTTGGCAAGCACTTTTGCAGCGAGCCTTGAAATGGTCAGGGAACGGCAACTCGATATTCGCCAGCAAGCACCTTTTGCGCCAATTTACCTTCGCGCGCACAGACAAGATAGTGCAGAACATGATCAAGGGGCGATGACTACAAGAAACGATGGTAGATTAGGTGACTTAGGCGAAAATAATGGCTGAACATAAGACAGGCGAACTCAATATTACCCCCGAGCTTGTCCGCATGGCGGAAGCACTTGTTTTTGCGTCAAGCGAGCCGGTGACGATGCGTGCATTGGAAGAGCGCCTGCCAAAAGGGAGTAATATCGCCGCCATTATGATGGTGCTGGAAGAAGATTACCAAAAACGCGGCGTCAATCTGGTAAAAATTGGTGAGGCTTATGCCTTTCGCACAGCCGCCGATCTTAGTTTTTTGTTGAACAGGCAGGAAGAGCGGCCACGGCGGCTTTCGCGTGCCGCGTTGGAAGTGTTGGCGATTATTGCCTATCACCAACCGGTAACACGTGCGGAACTGGAAGACGTCCGCGGCGTTGAAACATCAAAAGGTACGCTTGATGTATTGATGGAAGCAGGTTGGGTTAAAATTCGTGGGCGTAGAAGGGTTCCCGGGCGGCCAGTAACATACGGAACAACGCTTGCCTTTCTCGATGAATTCAGCCTGCCGGAGATTTCGGACCTGCCGGGAATGGAAGAGCTCAAAGGTGCCGGGCTCTTGTCTTCGAGGATGCCGGGAAACTTCCGAATGCCATCACCGACAGCTAATCCTGACATTCTAACCGATGAGGAAGACCCGCTTGAGGATATCAATTTGGAACAATTAGGGCTTCTAAGTCCACTTGATCGGGACGAAAAATGATAAAAACGCCTTGATTGGAAATAAAATATTCAAAAACACGTGGTTGTGTTTAAAAGACTTGAAAAAAGTGACTAAAAGTACACATTAAGACAATTCTAGCATTTGAGAGAGTACATAATGGGAAATATCTTTTCACCAGTTCACCTGATAGTGATTTTGTTGATCATTCTTGTTCTATTCGGCCGTGGTAGAATTTCCGAATTTATGGGTGATTTTGCTAAAGGTATCAAAAGTTTCAAAAAAGGTTTGAAAGAAGATGATGAGGATGATGAGGAAACACAATCGCCTCAAAGACCGGGAATAAAGACAATTGATGTCAAACCAGAGCCAACGGAAGAGCCGGTGAAGCCAGCTGCAGTCGCCCGTAAAGCAACGGCATCGAAAGCAAAACCAGCCGCAGCCAGAAAAAATACCGCCAAGACAACAACCCGTAAAACTACCAAACCGAAATCTTGAACTTTTTGTTGCGGTAAGTCGTTACATTTACTGCCAGAACCGGGTGATTGAATAATGTTCGGAATTGATGGACCGGAATTTATTGTCATTCTTATTGTGCTGATTGTTGTCGTCGGGCCAAAAGACTTGCCAAAAATGCTGAAAGCGCTTGGTAAGGCGACGGCGCGCATGAGGACAACAGCCAATGAATTTCGCCGGCAGTTTGACGAGGCAATGCATGAAGCCGATCTTGATGACCTGCAAAAAACAATTTCTGATGTGGGTAATCTTGATCCGCGCAAAAAACTGACAAAAATATTTGACCCGATCCGCGATGTTGCAAAAGATGTCAAAGCAAGTATCGAAGTCAAAGAAATTACTGATGCCAATGCAGATGGAGGCAATCTGGAAGAATCTTCGGTTGAAAAAGATCGGCAAGAGAATAAAAATAATGGTCATGTTCAATCCTTGCATCAGGTGGCGGAAAGTTCGGTAAGGGTTGAAGAGATAGATAAGCGCGAGTCAGATGTTGAAAAAAATTCAACAGGCGTTTTTGATAGCGATCAAGAAAAGAAAAGCAAGGCATCAGGCGGATCAACACCCGAAGCACCGGCACGGACAAAAAACCGCGTGCGGGTAGGGGCAAAAAAGACAGTTGTAGAAAAAACTGCAAACGGCACACAAGCACCCAAAAAAATTACAAAAACGAAAAAGAAGAGCGATAGTTTATCGATGCCGGCAAAAACAAAAATATCCGGCAGCAGCTCTTTGAAAAGTTAGGAAGCAATCACCGTGCAAAATGATGAAGACGAAGTCGAAGCTAGTTCCGCTCCGCTGTTGGATCATTTAATTGAACTAAGACAGCGAATTATTGCGTCGCTCATTGCTTTTTTTATTGCTTTCATCATTTGTTTTTTTGTGAAAGACTATATTCTGAATTTTCTTTTATGGCCCTATCAGTGGGCGATGAAAATTTCTGGTGGCAATCCGGAAAGTATCCGTTTGCAATCAACCCAGGTATGGGAAACATTTCTGACAAAAATGAAGCTTTCGGCTTTTGGCGGAGTTATTCTTTCGTTTCCCTATCTTGCTTTTCAACTTTATAGTTTTATTGCACCCGGGCTTTACCGTAACGAACGCAAGGCATTTTTGCCATTCCTTATCAGTGCGCCGATATTGTTCGTTCTAGGGGGAGCATTCGTTTATTGTGTTTTGGCGCCAATGATGTTGTGGTTTTCGCTGTCACAGCAATTGTTGCCGGATTCCCATCTCAAGGTTGAATTTATTGCCCGCATTTCCGACTATTTAAGTTTTATGACATCATTTATTCTGATTTTTGGAATAATTTTCCAACTTCCACTTATTACAAGTTTGCTGACGAAAGCGGGTTTGCTAACCTCGCAAATGCTGGTGTCAAAACGAAAATGGGCTATTCTGGTGGCGGTGGTTGTCGCAGCCATGGTTACCCCGTCAGATTTTTTCACAATGTTCGGTGTCGCTCTCCCGGCTATCCTGCTTTATGAAGTTTCGATCATAGTTTCACGGTGGATCGAAAAGAAACAGGCAAAACAGAAGAACAAGGCTTCCTGATAACCACAATGTGGTTTAATAACGGAATAGAATTTTAAATTTTATACAGGAATATCTTGATGCTTGATATCAAATGGATTCGTGAAAATCCACAAAAGCTTGATGAAGCTTTGAAGAAACGAAATGCTGAACCACTGGCAGCAAAGTTAATTGCGCTTGATTTAGAGCGGCGTAACCATGTGGCAAAAGTGCAGATTGCGCAAGAAAGGCGTAATGCAGCGTCGAAGGAAATAGGTCAGGCAATGGCATCGGGTGATGCGGCACGTGCGGAAGAATTAAAAGCGGAAGTTGCCGATCTCAAAACGTTTTTGTCCACTGCCGAGGCCATGGGCAAAAGCTTGACAGCAAAACTTGATGATGCACTTTCTCGTATTCCCAATATTCCGTTGGACGATGTTCCAGTAGGGCGTGACGAGCGCGACAATGTCGAGCGTTATAAGGTCGGTAGACCGCCGGTCTTTTCGTTCAAACCGAAAGAGCATTTTGAAATCGGCGAAAAACTGGGGCAAATGGATTTCGACCGGGCAAGCCGTTTGTCGGGTGCACGTTTTACAGTGCTTTCGGGCGACCTTGCTCGTCTTGAACGTGCTCTCGGACAATTTATGATTGATGTCCACACATTGGAACATGGCTATCGTGAAATGTCAGTTCCCGTTTTAGTGCGCGACAGCGCTCTTTATGGTACGGCTCAATTGCCGAAATTTGCTGAAGACCTTTTTCAGACAACCGACGGACGCTGGCTTATTCCGACAGCAGAAGTGCCGTTGACCAATCTGGTAGCCGGAGAAATTCTCGATAGTAGCAACCTTCCCATCCGTGTCACCGCACTGACGCCGTGTTTTCGTTCCGAAGCCGGGGCGGCAGGGCGCGATACGCGCGGAATGTTGCGCCAGCACCAGTTCTGGAAAGTTGAAATGGTGTCAATTACCGATGAGAACAGTTCTTTGGCAGAGCTGGAGCGGATGACAGGCTGTGCCGAGGATATTTTGAGGCGGCTTGGATTGCCCTTTCGCACCATAACATTGTGCACCGGCGATATGGGATTTGGATCGCGCAAAACCTATGATATCGAGGTTTGGTTGCCGGGCCAGAATACTTACCGGGAAATTTCGAGTTGTTCGGTATGCGGAGATTTTCAGGCAAGGCGGATGAATGCCCGCTATCGCAAAGAAGGTGAAAAATCGCCACTGTTTGTCCATACTTTGAATGGTTCGGGTGTAGCTGTGGGGCGTTGTCTCATAGCGGTTATGGAAAATTATCAACAAGAAGATGGTTCCATTTTAATTCCCGAGGTGTTGCGTCCGTATATGAGCGGTATGGAGCGAATTGAAGTTTAATTTTGTCAGGGAGTTCAAACATGCGTATCTTACTAACCAATGATGATGGTATTCATGCACAAGGTTTGGCTGTTCTGGAACGTATAGCCCGGACGCTTTCGGATGATATATGGGTTGTTGCACCAGAAGAAGATCAAAGTGGTGTATCGCATTCGCTAACGCTTTCCGTCCCCTTGCGGTTGCGACAAATCGACGACAAACACTTTGCCCTTAAAGGTACGCCGACAGATTGTGTCATCATGGCGGTCAAGCATATTTTGCCCGAGCCGCCCGATCTGGTCCTTTCGGGTATTAATGTCGGTGGTAATCTCGCCGATGATGTTAGCTATTCAGGCACAGTTTCGGGGGCTCTCGAGGGAATGATGCAAGGCATACGCTCGATTGCTCTGTCGCAAGAGTTTGTTGTAGAAACCGGTCGGCAAAATATTCCATGGGAAACGGTTGAAAAGCTTGCGCCGGATATTTTAAAAAAACTGGTCGCCAGTCCGCTTCCTGAAAATGTGTTTTTAAATGTCAATTTCCCGCCATGTCCGGTTCATGAGGTTCGTGGCGTTCGTTGCACTGTTTTGGGTAAGAGAGGACACAGGATACATATTGATAAACGGGCGGATGGCCGCGGACTTCCCTATTATTGGATGCATTTCAGTCGTGGTGAAGGCAAAAGTGGAGAGGACACCGATATTGCGGCATTGCAAGATAATGCTGTATCGGTCAGCCCGTTACAAATTGATCTGACGGCTTATACGGCGCGCGATATTGTTGCCAATGCACTGAATGACAAATAGACTGGTGGAAGAGATGCAGTCCCCTTTGTCGGAGAGAGAGGAACTGGCGAGCCTTGTGCTGAAAATGCGGGGCAGGGGGCTTAACGATCTGGTGGTATTTTCTGCACTCGAGCGCACGCCACGGCGTTCCTTTATTTCCGCCCAATTTTCCGATAGCGCATATGACAATAAAGTTGTTCCAATAGAATGTGGCGAATATATCGAACGGCTTGAAGAACAGCTTTATATATTATCGGCCTTGGCATTGGAAAAGAAACACCGGGTTCTAGAAATCGGGACTGGTTCAGGCTTTACAGCGGCACTTATCGCGCGGCTTGCCGGCAGAGTTACCACGATCGAGCGCTATAAAACGCTTTGTGATAGTGCCCGCCAACGTTTTCATTCACTGGGAATTGATAATATCGTCCTGCGCCAAATGGATGGCAGCCGTGTTTTGTCCGGCTCCGGGCCATATGACCGGATTCTCGTTTGGCCTTCTCGTGCTGACGAGCCGCAGGCTTTTCTCGATCTGCTGGCGGCAAACGGAATTCTTATTCAGGCAATAGGTCCCGATGAAGGTGAGCAGATGGTCGTAAGATACCGTAAAACCGGTAGCCGTTTTGAGAGGACGGATATGTTTCGTGTGCGTTATCAGCCTTTTATAGAAGGTGTTGCCGCCATTTTATAACTATAAATTCACTAGGGTTTACGCCACTGTTTCTATAGAGCGCATAATAAAAAATATCTCACGCACGAACATGAAAGTTGGAGGAGGATCGCAACGGGCGTAAACTCGTCGCAAAAGCGATATTTCGAAAAAAGCAATCCTGTTTTTTAGTTTTGCGGTTTCTATGATTTTTCTAGCGATTGCTTGAAATGATTGAAAACTAATTTTACAGACGGTTTTTGTTTATTGTCAATTGCGATTTTTATTGCCGTTCTCTAACGAATAAAAGCTGTCCGCCGACCGCTGCGGCAACTTCGACCTAAATAGCAACGCCGAACAAATTCCAGTGTCGTCAAACCCGATTTTTTTAAAGTTCGATATTTTTTTTAAGGGAAATCGAAATTTTAACCGACAAGTAACATTAACACGATTTAATGGCGACAGTTGTGTATCGGGTAAATGGACAGAAAACATGCGTTTGAAAATAATGAGTAAAGCTTCGCACCGCTATCTTCGAACAGCGGCAATGTTCATCGTAGCTGGAATAGCGGCAGGATGTAGTTCCGGTACCCAACGTTTCACCGATAGTTTCTATACTGGTGCGACTGCCAACCAACAGCAGGCGATCAACAAGCAAGCGACCACTCAACAAATGCCGCAAACGGCGGGCTCTATCCAAAGTAGCGACTTGCCACCGGTCGCTTCGCAAACTTCTTATCCTGCAACACCGGCACAGCCAAATTATGGTACGTCAACTCCACAATCGACGCAGCTTGCCTCTGCCGGCCAGGCAATGGGAACACCACCACATAATCTTGGACAGATGCAGCCATCATCGCCATCATCTTCTGGCACAACAAATAAAGGCGGCAACTATATCGTCCAAAGTGGCGACACACTTTATAGCGTTTCGCGCAAAACCGGAGCAAGTGTCGAATCGCTCAAAAGTGCAAACAGCCTGACCAATGGTGCGATCCGCGTTGGACAATCGCTCGTCATTCCTGGCGGCCATAATAGCGAAGTTGCATCAAGAAGCGCAACCACCAAGCCCGCGCCGGCAACACCGGAATCGGCGCAGACAATAGCAGCGGCAAAGAACTTGAACCAAAGTCAACCTGCGACAACAGTTGTGGCAGAGCCGGAAAAGACGGTTGACAATAAGCCGGCTACGCCAGCCGCAGACAATGCCGTTGCAAAAAGCACCGACACCACGATCAGACAGGCCGAAAATGTTGCGGTTGTTGCACCGCAGGCAACCGGTATTGCCAAAATGCGCTGGCCTGCTCAAGGGCGCATTCTATCGAGTTTTGGTCAGAAAGAAGGGTCGAGCACCAATGACGGTATCGACATTATGGCACCCGAAGGTTCGTCCGTTAAAGCCGCTGAAAATGGTGTTGTTATCTATGCTGGCGACGGTTTGAAGGAATTTGGTAATACTGTTCTTATCCGTCATGAAAACAATATTGTAACGGTCTACGGCCATAATAGCAAAATATTGGTTCAGCGTGGACAAAAAGTGCGTCGCGGCGATGAAATTGCCAAATCGGGTATGTCTGGCAATGCGGCAACGCCACGTATTCACTTCGAGGTTCGTAAAAATTCAAGCCCGGTCAATCCAATCAAATATCTGGAAAATTGATAAAAGGCTCGCTTCCAGTTGAACATTTAAAGCCGGCTAAACACCCGGCTTTTTTGTTAGGAAAAGTTAACGAAAACACATCAATCAAGTTTTTTACCCAGTCTGCCAGCAAGCCCGACAATGAATTGCCAGGCAACGCGACCAGAACGGTTGCCGCGTGTTGTTGCCCATTCGAGGGCATCGTGGTGGATTTCGTCTAATGGCGCATCAAGCCCGTAATGACGGACATAGCCATCAATCATTTCCAGATATTCGTCCTGACTGCATTTATGGAAGCCGAGCCACAGGCCAAACCGGTCGGACAGAGATACCTTTTCTTCAATCGCTTCGGATGGGTTTACTGCTGTCGATTGTTCGTTTTCAATCATATCGCGGGGCATTAAATGGCGCCGGTTTGAAGTCGCATAAAAAACGACATTTTCCGGTCGGCCTTCAACGCCACCATCGAGCGCAGCTTTTAATGATTTATACGATGTATCATCATGATCGAACGAAAGATCATCACAAAAAATGATTGTCCGATAAGGCGTTTTTTTTAGACCGCTCAACAATATTGGAAGGGTGCCTATGTCTTCACGGTGAATTTCAACGAGTTTTAGTGGCAGTTTTCCGACATTCTCCTGATTAACCGTTGCATGAACCGATTTTACCAAAGATGACTTCCCCATGCCGCGTGCTCCCCAAAGAAGAACGTTATTGGCTGGCAAGTCGTTTGCAAATTGGCGCGTATTGGCAAGAAGAATATCGCGTGGAGATTCAACCCCTTTGATAAGGTCAATATCGACTTTATTTACATGAGGAACGCTCATAAGCGAAAGTTCGTCCGGATTCCAGACGAAACAATCGCAATCGTCCATCTCCAGGGGAGCCGGTTCGGGTGGTGCCATACGTAAGAGAATAGCAATCAGGCGATCCAGCCTGCTGTTCAAAAATTGGTCAGTCATTTGTTTTTCTGCCAGTCATTAGGGGTGAATGTCCTTGTTGCTTGTTATCATAAAACTAATTTTTGCTTGCGCAAGGCTTTGGCGGTTGCGTTCTGCCGGCCAAAGCTTTAATGCCTAAAGCAGATTGACAAGCATAAAACCGGATGATTGATTTTTGCTTGCGACGTGCCAATTTTGACCTATTGTTGAATAGGACAATTTAAACGGGTAACACAGCCCGCATCTGAAACTAGGAGATAGTTAATGTTTATTAGCAACGCTTATGCACAGGCAGCTGCTGGTTCAACAGGAGAAATGTCGACACTCATGACATTTGCACCTTTTATTTTAATTTTTGTTATCATGTATTTTCTGATTATTCGGCCAAATCGCAACCGCGAAAAACAACGTCTGGAAATGTTGAATTCGATACGTCGCGGCGATATGGTTGTTACAGAAGGTGGTATTTTTGGTCGGGTGACCAAAGTCCTTGATAACAAGGAATTGGAGGTAGAAATTGCCGAAAATACCCGTGTTCGCGTTGCACTTGGAAAAATTGCCAATGTCGAGGCAAAAGGTCAGCCGGTTGCTACAACGACCAAAGTGGCAGCAAAGACAAGAAATGCCAAAAAATCTTCTAAAAAAGTGACAGATAAAACAGAAAAAACGCCGGAAAAAACCGAACAGACAGTTGCAGTTGAGGTCGCAAACAACGCCGATGCATCTAGTTCTGAAGAAAATACCAAAGGCTGATTACCGCCAAAACGAATATTTGAAGTTTTTTATAAGTTTGCTAAAAATGATTCTCGTCCTACGGGAATCATTGATTCTTGGTCAATGTTACCTTTGCCGATTGTTTCTTTATCGGGTAAGAATGCGTCAAGTCTAGATAAATGACGTTGTTTCGGGTTTGATGATAGTTTTAAACTGCTGTGGCCGTGTTTTTTAAACGCAAGTTTTGATGTAGAATTAGGAGCGCGTTAATGCTTTATTTTCCACGCTGGAAACGGCTTCTGATCTGGCTTGTTGTCATATTCGGCTTTATCGTCGCCTTGCCCAATATTTTGCCGCAGAGCATTTTAACTCATTTACCAACCTTTTATTCCACATTGCATCTGCCAATGGGAATTGATCTGCAAGGTGGGTCACGACTTGTCGTCCAGCTGCCGGAAAATGCAATTGGTGAACGCGATCAAACTATTGATGTCATGAAACGGCGCCTTGATATTGGTGCGGCAGATTTTAAGGACTATTCAATTACAAAACAGAGCCGGGACAAAATCCGCATCGAGGTGCCCGGATTGTTTGATGTCCAGCTTTTGAAAGATGTTGTCAGTGTAACAGCGCGTCTTTCCTTATATGAAGAAGACAGTTCTGTTTCCGTCAACGATGTTATTATGGGTAAAATTGCCCGGCCTGAGGGAACCATTGTCAGCTATTCTATGGACGATCCACCCGTCAGTTATTTGTTGAAAAACAAACCGTTTTTGACCAATGACGAGATAGCCGGCGCTTATGCCGAAAAACAGCCAGAAGGTTCGTTATTGACGATTGCGCTTGATAGCGAAGGACAGAAAAAACTGGCGGATTTTACCCGCCAACATCCAGAAAAACGCCTGATCATTGTTTTCGATAACGAAGTTCTGGCGGCTATGCGTTTTCCGGCCCCCATTGATGACGGCTATATTCGCTTGGGGCCATTGCCTGACGATGTTGCGCATAATTTGGAAACTGTTCTAACAACCGGTCCATTACCAACGGATCTGACATTTATTGAAGAACGCACAGTGGGCGGCGATCTTGGAACGGCATACGCCAAAGCCGGTCTGCATGCTGCCTTCGGCGCGCTCATTGTTGTCGGCATATTTATGATTTTGTCATACGGCCTGTTGGGGGTGACAGCCGATATCGCACTTGCCGCCAATCTGTTTATGCTGGTGGCCGTTCTCAGTATCATAGGTACGCCGTTGACGCTTGCCGGATTCGCCGGTCTGGTTCTTATTATTGGTGTTTCGGTTGATGCCAACATTCTTATTTACGAGCGCATCCGTGAAGCACGTCGTAATAATTATTCGGTAACACAAGCTGTAGAAGCCGGATTTTCAGGTGCGATAAGCACAATTGTCGATGCCAATGTTACGACATTTATCGCAGCATTGGTTCTTTTCATGCTCGGTACAGGGCCAATCCACGGTTTTGCGCTGACTGTAACAATCGGTATCCTGACGTCGCTTTTTACAACATTTACTTTCACAAGAATGATGATCAGCTGGTGGATCCGAACTTTCCACCCGCGTGAAATCCCGCAACGTATTATCCGTCTCATTCCGCCAAACACCAGCATTCCTTTTATGAAGCTCGGCAAAATAACCTTGACAATTTCAACACTGTTGATTTTTCTGACTGGCGGTCTTTATTACACTGCCGGTATCAATTACGGAATTGACTTTTCCGGCGGCTCGTTAGCTGTGTTGGAAGCAAAAAACGGCAAAGCCGATATTTATGATATTGCGGCGCGGGTAGCCGAGTTGAACATTGGCGGCGTTGATGTTTCACCTACCAAAAAAACTTCCGAGGCCGAGCTAACCATTGCCAGTCAGGGCAATGGAGAAGACAGCGAGCAGACGGTTGCGGTGAAATTGCGTGGCGAATTCGGCACCGATTACACGCTTCAGCGTATGGATATTGTCGGGCCGACAGTTTCTGCCGAGTTAAGCCGTGTTAGTGCACTTGCAATCATTGTATCGTTGCTTGCCATTTTTGTTTATGTGTGGTGTCGTTTTCGTTGGCAGTTTGCTGTCGGCGCGGTTTTTACAACAATTCATGATATCATTATTCTTATTGGCATTTTCCTTGTGTTCCAATGGCAGTTCAATCTATGGAGCATTGCCGCGTTATTGGCAATTATCGGCTATTCGTTGAATGACACTATTGTTGTTTATGACCGCGTCCGCTCGCTTCTTAAAAAGCAAGGCGGCATCAAAATGACAAGTCTTGTCGATATTGCCATCAATCGTACTCTTTCCAGAACAATTTTGACGTCTCTTGCAACGTTGATTGCCCATATTCCGCTCTATTATTTTGGTGGTGCCGATATGAAAGATTTTGCATCTGTCCTTCTCATTGGTATAGTCATCGGGACCTATTCTTCAATATTTATAGCGGGTCCGCTTCTGGTACTCTTAAAAGTCAGGCCAAAAGCAGGCGCTGGCAAGGGGGTATAATGACTGGCGCTATCAAGATGAGAGAAGCACATTTTCCCGGTCGTGCGCCAATTGATGCATATGGAAATGGCGGTTTCCGCTTTGCGGATATGTCGCATCGCGGGTCGATCGTTTGTGTGCCGTCCGGCATCTATGGCCTAGAAATGGTGTCGCCCCTGCCGACGATTGATGATTTATCACATATTCTGGCAGAAGCGGCTGAAATTGAGTTTTTTTTGGTTGGAACCGGCGAAAATCTGTTGCGTCTGCCTGAAAATTTAAAACAGGTTTTGCGAAAGAAACATATTTCTACCGATACAATGAGTACGGGTGCGGCTGTGCGCACCTATAATGTGTTACTTGCTGAAGACCGTGCGGTAGCCGCTTTGCTTTATGCAGTTGAATGAATAAAGACGACATTTATTGTTTCAGGCTTTTAAAAGAAGGTGATCGGGACCGCTATTTATCGGTTTTGTTCGCTCCGAAGAAATGTCGGAGCGCACTCGCCAGCCTCTACGCCTTCAATATAGAGATCACAAGAATAGCTGAAACCGTTCATCAGCCGATGATCGGTGAAATCCGGCTTCGCTGGTGGCGCGATGCGATCGATGGTGAAAAAGCAGCGTCTGGCAATCCTGTGTTAAACGCCTTGCTTGCGGCAATTGACCGACATGGCTTACCAAAAGCGGCCTTATTGCGCTATTGTGACGCGCGGGTTTTCGACCTCTATAATGATCCGATGCCCGATATCACTGCTCTTGAAGGTTATTGTGGTGAGACAGCCAGCACCTTGCTCCAGCTTTCCTGCCAGATACTTGATAGCAATGCGGCACGTCTTGCCACCGATGTTTCAGGTCACGGCGGTGTGGCGCAGGCACTGTGTGGACTTTTGCGTTCCTTGCCAATCATAAAAGCACGCGGTCAGTGTTATTTCCCTTCGTACATGGGGGATCATTCACCAAATGATTTTCTTGTTTCCACGCAAATATCTTCGGAAACGCTCCAAGAAAAATTGTTGGCTCCTGTAATAGCACTAGCCCGACAGCATTACCGCAAATTCTACCAAGATTATAGAAAATTACCCGACAGCCTGAAGCCGGCATTTCTTTCACTTGCTATTGTGCCCGAAGCGCTCGGGAAAATTGAAAATAAAGGTAAAAGCGCATTTGACCAATGCGTCAATCTTTCGCCGCTGCGTCGTTATTTTCTCATTACCAAAGCGGCAATAACAGGGCGCATGCCGCCGGTTTGACGACATTGCGGCATTATTATAATCCAGCTCCATCGGGAATAAAAATACGGCAAGGCTCGCCCACTTCAAGAGGGACGCCATTTTCTTCCCGTATAATGAGGCAGTTGGCATTAGCCATTAAGCGAATTAACGACGAATCTTGACTGCGAACGGGCGTTACCCATCTTTCACCTTTCGCATTTACTGTTAAATTGGCACGGACGAAATGGCGGCGCGGCCCATTTTCAGGCAAAGGAACGGCAAGGAGAGCTTCCTCGATATGGGGGCGATAGCTGCGACCGGAGAGTTTTTCCAGAATTGGAACAAGAAAAACATGACCACAGATCATGCTTGATACCGGATTGCCGGGTAGTCCGAGCACCAACATTTTATGTTCTGCCGGTAAAACGCCAAACATAAGCGGTTTTCCCGGTCGCATTGCAACCTTCCAGAAATCAAGCACCAATCCTTCAGATTTCAAAACACTTTGCACAAGGTCATATTTTCCGACCGAGACTCCGCCACTGGTGAGCAAAAGATCCACCTTTTCGCGTTTTGCTCTACCAATTTTTTCACGAATTGATGTTTCATCATCACGGGCAATACCAAGATCAATGACATCACAATGATGAGCGCGGGCAAGATAGGCCAGACCATAAGAATTCGAGCAGATAATCTGGTCTTTTCCCGGCGTTTTACCCGCCGCAACAAGCTCGTCGCCGGTTGCGAGAATAGCAATTTTGGGGCGACGGATTACATAGATATTACCATGGCCTGTCGCGGCACAAAGTGCCAGGGCGGACGGAGTCATGACCCTTCCTGCTTTCAGGACATTTTCGCCCTTTTTAAAATTGCCGCCGCACGGGCGGATATTGGCACCGCGAGAAGGTGCCTGGGTAAAAGAAACCATATCGTCAAGTTCGGTCGCATCTTCCTGAATAATTACGGTATCCGCATCATCGGGAACCGGTGCACCGGTAAAAATCCGCACGGCTTCATTTTTTTGAATACGCCCGTCATAACCGTTGCCGGCAGCTGATTCGCCAACAAGCTTAAATTTCGCTGACTGATGGTAATCGTTAAAACGGATAGCATATCCATCCATTGCCGAAGATCGAAATGGCGGTTCGGTGAGCTCGGCAACAATATCTTGCGCCAGTACTTGATCCTGTCCAATTTCGCTAAGTGGTGTGAGCTTGATTTCAAGTGTTTCCGTAACAGCCAATAGGCGCTTTAATGATTCATCAACATTGATCAGGGGCATTTTTTTCGTCTCGCTTCCACGTACCAGATTTTCCGCCCCTCTTTTCCATCAGACAAATATTGGAAATGATCATTTTTTTATCAAGGGCTTTCGCCATGTCATAAAGTGTCAAACAGGCGATGGAGACCGCCGTTAAGGCTTCCATTTCAACGCCGGTTTTGCCATTCAGTTTAGCACTGGCAACAATATGATAGCCCGGCAAGTCATAATCGGCCGTAATGTCGACTGTAATTTTGGTCAGAAGAAGCGGGTGACAAAGCGGAATTAGCTCGGAAGTTTTTTTTGCCGCCATAATGGCGGCAATACGAGCTGTCGCCAGCACATCGCCTTTGGGTGCATTGCCATTTTCAATGGCATCAAGCGTTTTTTTGCCCATTATAACCGAGCCACATGCTATTGCCTGCCGGTCGGTTTCATTCTTGCCGCCCACGTCAACCATATGGGCTTCGCCTTTGGAATTCACATGGGTTAATTTGTCGTTCATCTTACAAACCTAGCAATGTTCTTGTCGCTTCTGCGACATCTTCCTTACGCATCAGGCTTTCGCCAATGAGGAAAGAACATATATTGCTTTTTTTCAACCTCAAGAGATCATCATGGGTAAAAATTCCGCTTTCGCCCACCAGTAAACGATCCTCGGAAACCATATGGGCAAGTCGCTCGCAATTGGCAAGATCAACTTCAAAATTACGCAAATTCCGGTTATTGACGCCAATGAGCGGTGATTTCAGTTTTAATGCCCGTTCCACTTCTTTTTCGTTATGAGTTTCAACGAGAACATCCATTCCAAGGGCAAAAGCCGTGTCTTCCAGTGCACGGGCAAGGTCATCATCTACCGCAGCAAGGATAATAAGGATGCAATCAGCCCCCCAAGCCCGCGCTTCATAGACCTGATAGGTGTCAAACAGAAAGTCTTTGCGCAAAATAGGAAGGTTGCACGCGTTATGCGCTTCACGCAGAAATTCGGGAGCTCCCTGAAAAGATGGCTTGTCTGTAAGAACGGATAAACAGGCAGCCCCGCCTGCTTCATAGGCTTTAGCCAAAGCGGGTGGATCAAAATTTTCGCGAATAAGGCCCTTGGAAGGACTTGCCTTTTTTATTTCAGCAATCAGACCAAAAAAACCTGCTTTCTGTTTGGCCAATAGTGCCTGATAAAAACCGCGCGGTTTGTCGGCCTGATCGGCATATACCTTGAGTTGATCAAGGGGGAAAACTTTTTTGGCGTTGGCAATCTCCTGACGCTTATAGGATTCGATCTTTTTCAGAATATCACTCATCGTTGGCACCAATGTTGTTTGATACCTTTATGAGAGTTTCAAGCTTTTCTCTCGCTTTACCCTGATCTATGCTTTGTTCGGCAATTTTGACACCGTCTTTTAAAGTGTCGGCTTTTCCCGCGATAATGAAGGCGGCCGCCGAATTGAGAAGGACAATGTCGCGATAAGCACCGTGAGCACCTTCAAGAACTGCCCTTAAGGCTTGGGCATTATATTGTGGGTCGCCACCTCTTAAATCGTCTATGCTGACACGTTTTAGACCGGCATCTTCTGGCGTAACGGTGAAGGTCGTCAAATGACCGTCTTTGAGTGCGGCAACTTCGGTTTCTCCTGCGGTTGTAAGCTCATCCATGCCGCTGCCATGTACAACCCAAAGCGATTTCGAGCCAAGACCTTGAAGAACCTTGGCAATCGGAACGACCCATTGGGAAGCAAAAACACCGATGAGTTGGTTGGTAACGCCAGCCGGATTTGAAAGTGGTCCCAGAATATTAAAGATTGTCCTTGTCCCCAGTTCGACCCGCGCAGGGCCGACATGGCGCATAGCTGAATGGTGTGTCGGAGCAAACATGAAGCCGATCCCGACATCGCGTATACAACGCCCGATCATTTCAGGTGTCGCATCAATATTGACACCCAGTGCCGCCAAGGCATCAGCCGCACCCGATTTTGACGACAAGGCCCGATTGCCATGTTTGCCGACCGGCACGCCGGCACCGGAAACAACGAAGGCTGTAGCCGTCGAGACATTATAAGACCCTGATTGGTCGCCGCCGGTGCCGACGATGTCGACGGCACCTTCGACCGGGTTTACCGGCAACATCTTTTTCCGCATGGATGCAACGGCACCAGTTATCTCGTCAATTGTCTCGCCACGCACCCGCAACGCCATCAAAAAACCGCCAATTTGCGCCGGTGTCGCCTGACCGGACATCATGATCGTAAATGCTTGCTCGGCTTCTTCCTTTGTCAATGGGGCGCCTGTTGCGACCTTGTTTATAAAAGGTTTTAGGTCACTCATGATATCCTCATTCGAGATTGTTTGTTATGGCTTTAAGATTAGCTGTATCCGCTTGCACAGGCGCTGTTTCATTCGCTATTTGCAGCATTTCCATACGTAAATCCTCGCCGATCATCTTGTCGATATTCTTTTTCATCTCCGGCTCGAGATATAGCGCATCTGCACCGAGCGGCCCGACCGATTGCGTTACCTGATAAATAATACGTTGATCGCTTATTGCCGCCTTTGCAACACCACTATGGCCTTTTGGTCCCGAAAATACCGCATTGACCGCATCAACACCCAGAGCTTCTGATGAAGCGCCGCGTTTGAGCCCTTCTGCCTTTTGTTTGGTAATCTTCAACTCTTGGGCCAGATTATCAAGCGTTTTGCCATCCGCCAACTCTTTGTCAAGGCTCGAAACTTTTTCATCGAGAAGTTTTTGTGTTTCGTCAGCTTTCCAGCCTTCGATAACTTTGTCTTTCACTTCGTCGAGGGTTTTATCGCGCGCGTTGATGACTTTATCGATGCGATACCACAGATATCCTCCACCCGGAATGGCAATAGGGTCAAGATCGGCACCTTCCGTAGCCTGAAAGATACTATCAATGAGAAGAGTTTGTTGTGGCAAATCAGTCAGTGTCTGGCCCTCCGGGGTCTCTCCTTTGGCATCAACAGTGATCGAGCGTAAACCGAGTTTATATTGTTTGGCCAGTTCATCAAGAGACACACCTTCAAAACGGGCATTTTCAATTGCATCATGATCGTCACGCATGGCTTTGGCGGCGTTGCTTTTTGCTAAAGTCTCGCGAATATTCTGTTCAACTTTTTCAAACGGAAGGGGCCCTTGAGGTGTTATTGCAACAACACGTATGATTACCGGCCCCTCAAGGTCATTGATGACGTCGCTAACCTTATTTTCTTCAAGATTGAAAATATCATTTGCTATTGTCGAGGGAAAATCGGTCTTGGCAAGGGGACCCTTGGTAATTTCGGACAATGTTTTGTGCTCGGCAGTGACAAGGTCGTCAAATGTCATGCCGCTATTGAGCTTGTTTGCCGCTTCATCGGCTTCCTGACGCGTCTTAAAACGCAGAATTTGTGCGGTACGTTCTTGCGGAGCGATAAAACGCGAGGCATTCCGGTTATAATAGTCTTTTGCTTCATCTGTTGAAATATCGTCCGGTTTGACCAATTCGGCACTGTCGAGCTGCATCAGGGTTGCCTGACGATATTCGGGTGCGCGAAACATGGCTTTATGGGCTTCAAACCAGTTTTCTATGTCTTTTTCACTTGGTTCTTTTATTTTTCCCGCTTCTTTTGGTGTAATAACAAGGTAGTCGGCAGTGCGTGTTTCACCGCGGTAATTTTGAAAAGCCGAATAGAAAACATCGGGTGCTTTCATACCGTCAATAGCAGAAGAAACCAGTTGGTCACGCTTTTCTTTGGCGGCGAAATAATCGACAAAATCAGCCTCGTGAATGTTGAGTTGAGAAAGATAGCTTTTGAAAAGATTAAGACTGAATTGGCCATCTTGCTGGAAGAATCGATCACTGCCGATTGCCTTGGCAATGCCGTCTTTGGATATGCCGATTTTCATTAATCGTGCCTGTTCGTCAAAAAGCACATCTTGTTGCAGTTGGCCAAGAACAAATTGCGGAATGCCATATTGCTTGGCTTCACTTGCTGTCAATAAACGCGGCAACTGGTTGGCAACAGAAAAACGCATCGTTTGATCGTTGAGCGCAAGTCGATAAGTGCTGGCTTTAATTGCCGATTTTCCGGACATGAATAAATCGTGTCCGGTACTTTTCCTCAGCTCGGGAACGCCCCATAAAAGCACAAAACATAGAACGAGAAAACCAAGGAAAACCTTAGCAACCCACGAGTTGACGGCATTACGTATTGTATCAAGCATAGGCGAATTCCGTTTTAATTGGCTTCATTTCAGCAGAAAGCTCTGATAGGATTTGCAACAAAGGCGCACAATATGCAAGGTTAAAGACTTGCTTTAGCGGTGCAATTTGTTACTTAAAGGTGTTAAAGCTCTATTTTAAGACTGTTTTTGAGGTGAAATCATGACGCCGAATGTTCGACCGCTGGTTGCTGGAAATTGGAAAATGAATGGTACAGGCGAATCTCTTAGCGAATTGCGGGCGATTGCTGCCGGTGTAAATTCGGATCTAGGGCTTTTGTTTGAAGCACTTATTTGTGTACCAGCCACATTATTGTCGCGGGCGGCCGATAGTATTGATGGCGAAAAGCTTCGTCTTGGTGGTGAAGACTGCCATGTTGCCGATTTTGGTGCCCATACGGGCGATATTTCAGCCCCTATGCTGAAAGAGGCAGGAGCAACTTATGTCATTGTCGGTCACTCGGAGCGGCGGACGGATCACCATGAGACAGATGAAATTGTTTGCCAAAAAGCAAAGGCTGCGTGGCGGGCCGGACTTGTGGCGATAATTTGTGTCGGTGAAAAGCTCGAAGAACGTGAAACTGGCAAGACACTTGACGTTATTGGAAAACAGCTTTCCGGTTCAGTTCCGGACGGGGCTAGCGCGCAAAATACCGTTATTGCCTATGAACCGGTCTGGGCAATTGGAACCGGCAAGACGCCGACGGCACAAGATGTAAGCGAGGTTCACAAGTTTATCCGCAACGAGCTTTGTGAACGTTTTGGCAAATCCGGGTCGCAATTTCGTCTTCTTTATGGCGGTTCAGTCAAACCAAATAATGCGGTAGAATTGCTTGGTGTTGAGAATGTTGATGGCGCGCTAGTGGGGGGTGCAAGCTTGAAAGCAAGCGATTTCTTGGCAATTTGTGGTGCGTACCGGAAATTATAGCAAAGATTTTTGCCTACCCTCTTGGATTATATGAAAATTGCGTGTAAACAGCCGCGAGCAATAACAATAGAGCAGAGCTTATGCAGACAGTATTGATTGTCATTCACCTATTAGTTGTCATCGCACTTGTTGGGGTGGTGTTGATTCAGCGTTCGGAAGGCGGTGGGCTTGGAATCGGTGGAGGTTCCGGCTTTATGACCGCTCGTGGCACCAAAAATGCTTTAACACGGTTGACAGCGATTCTGGCTCTATGCTTTTTTATGACATCAATTGGTCTTGTCGTTTTGGACAGCATTTCTAATCCGGCATCCGATATTATCAAACGTATTCCGGTAACCGATACAAAAACGCCGGATAAAGCGGAACCTGCTGCAACACAACCGGCGGGGGGGCAAGCACCGGCTGATAATACCAAACAACCGACTATTTATGAACAATTGGGTGGTAAAAACGGTAATGGTAAAGATAATCAGGCAAAACCTGAAACTGATAAACCTGCACCGGTTGAAGAAAAACCGGCTTCGCCACAACCGGAAAATCCAGTTCCCAATAACTGATTGAACAAGCGATGTGTTATTTTAAAAAAAGGGCAATTCTGCCCTTTTTTTTCAAAGATAGATTATCTTCATGACGGTGGCCATTTGCGTAATTCATCGTACATGTTTTAGATCATCTTTCGGTCTTTTTGAAAAATGGTTGGTGTATTTAAAGCGGCGTCAACTTTTTTAGCCAGTTAATCCGGTTGCCAAATGGTTGCAGATAATGCGCCTATAATAATCTTGCACAGTTAGTTCGGGCAGATTTTATGGCTCGCAGTTATGGCTCGGCTACGACAGCTGAAGTCGATAAAGGTGTTCTGCGGTTTTCTTTGACGACGTTTTTGATGGCAGGCAAAGATCTATTGTTGGCCGGTCTTGTTGATATGTTGCTGTCGGATACAAACGACGTGCAGTTTGAACATGGCAAAAGATGTTTCGCCCATTCCAATTCTTTATGGTGTGTTGCAAGACTGCCATAGATGTTAATCATCTTTTAACAATCGGGTTGAAAAAGATTGAGAAGATACAAAATTGGTCGTATGAAACAATTTCGTTTGCAACAGAACCTCTCAATCTATCGTCGCGGGATTAAAACTAAAATGATCCATCGTTTTGTTATTGCCGGTTTGTCCGGCTTGTTTTTTTTGACGGGAAATGCCGCATTTTCAGAAGAATTTGCCAATGTTCCAGAAGATGACAGCGTGCAGCTTGCATCGGTTGAACCTGTTGGACATGTGCAAATCCCTTCGGTAAAAAGCTACAATGTACCGGAAAAATATCGTCCTCAGACAGTATCCTTTTCGGGCTATAAACCGGGAACCATCGTGATCGACCCGAAGAATTATTTTCTTTATCTTATCGAAAGTCCGACAACGGCAAGGCGCTATGGAATAGCTGTCGGCAAGATCGGTCTGCAGTTCAAGGGGTCTGCCAATATCCGGTTTAAACGCGAGTGGCCACGCTGGATACCGACGAAAGATATGGTCAAACGCAGTCCTGAACATTATGCCCGTTTTGCCAATGGTATGGATGGTGGCCCTGGTAATCCTCTTGGGGCGCGAGCATTGTATTTGTGGCAAGGCAACAAAGACACCTATATTCGTATTCATGGCACGGTTCAACCATGGACAATCGGCTCGTCGGCTTCAAACGGGTGTTTTCGCATGATCAACGACGATGTGCTCGACCTTTATGACCGTGTTGATGTTGGCACTGAAGTGGTCGTATTGTGATTTTATTATAGTTTAGGAATTTTTTAAAAACCTCGCCTTGCTGCGAGGTTTTTTATTTCTTTAAAACGAATAATCGATAGGCTGATTAAAATCTGTTTTTGGATCGCCCAATTGATCGGGACAAAGTTGATTCTTCAAGGCAAAAAAGTTCAAAGGTTTTTGCGATTTTGAAAAAAATGGCAATAAAAAATATCTGATAAAAAATGGGATAGATCTGAATTTTTTACTGGAAGAATCACCAATGAGAGGTTATCTCCATAAGCCCATGGCACGATATGTTTTTATTACTGGTGGCGTGGTT
>NZ_CALYQK010000021.1 GCF_945285465.1 uncultured Bartonella sp.
AAACCGGGCAAGACCATAGTGCTCGAGAGTGTTGCACCTCGCGTGTAAACGCGCCGTCGCTGGAACGCGAATGATAAATGGCCACAATGTTTCTTCTATCGTCAACATGGTGCCCGTATAAACCGTGCAAACGATAATATGCAGCCTTGATATTACAACCGTTAGGCTTGACCGCATTACCAGAATACCGCTTACTGGTGGCGGTAATTGCCCGCAATTGCTGGCTCGGTTAAAAAGTCACGGTTAGCTAAACAGAACGGAATATCTTTGAAAATCTCCTAGATAGGCCTCGGATAAAAGCCGTCTTTTACCGTCAAAATGTGCTATTTTGCTGGCGTATTTCGTGGCGCGCCTGACCGTGCGTTCTGCGGCGATTTTTGCCGCATAAATATGAGTCTTGTTGCTCTCTATTTTTACAGGCTGCTGGTGGTGATTGGCTGTCGTCTCTATCCAAAGAGCCCCCACGGAAATAGACTAACCAGATGGATGAAAACCGCATAAGCACGCGCTTTTTGGGCGCTGCATGAAAAAGCGCTTCAGCAAATACCAAATTGACGGCTTTGACCCAAGGCAAAGGCGATATGTGGTCAAGAAGTTTCACGGCAAGTATAGTTTAAAATTTTTTTACACTTCTTGCCGGGTTGGCATGAAGCTTGAATGGCTTCCTTTGTTGTCGGAATTTTTCCCTTCACATTGTTGAAGGTAACAACCAGGGAGACTTTATGTCATGAAATTTATTGCCGCAATCATCAAACCATTCAAATTAGACGAGGTAAAAGATGCCCTGTTGGATTTGGGCATAGCTGGCCTCACAATTACTGAAGTCAAGGGATATGCCGCCAAAAAGGGTATACCGAAATCTATCGCGGGGCAGAATATGCAATCAGTTTTCTGCCCGAAATCAAAATCGAAGTTGCTGTTCCGGCAAACCAGCTCGACCGCGTTTTGGAAATACTGACACAAGCAGCGCGAACCGGGCAAATAGGTGACGGTAAGATATTTGTCTGGTCGTTGGATATGACTTTACGTATTCGCACCGGCGAACGGGACGACGATGCCCTTTAAAGATACGATGCCAAAAGCAATTTGCTGAAAAAATGGGCAAAAAACGATAATGACTATAAAGTAATCGTTTGTCTGCGGTGCAAATAGCGGACGAAGCAATTGGCATGAAACTTGTTAGATATTGAAATGATTGAACGTGGTGCACGTTCCTTTTCTGATGGAGAGGTTTAATGGTAAGTTTTAAAAAAATAGTTCTTCCGGTGGCTGTTGGTGCATTTGCGTTAGTTGGAGCACATGCCGGTTACGCGCAAGAGGTCGAAACAGTGACCGAGGTTGTCACGGAAATTCCAGCCAAGATAGATTCCGGCGATACGGCATGGATGTTGGTTTCGACAGCTTTTGTCTTGTTAATGACCATACCGGGGCTTGCCCTATTTTATGGTGGTATGGTGCGCAAGAAGAATGTTTTGGCCACCATGATGCAAAGTTTTGCCATATGTTGCCTGATTAGTGTCATTTGGTTTGTTATTGGCTATTCTTTCGCGTTTTCAGGCAAAAATCCCTATTATGGTGATTTCGCCCACCTGTTTTTGCGCGGCATTTCCATTGATGATCTCAATGGCACTTTTCCGACCTATCTGTGGATTACCTTTCAGATGGCCTTTGCCATTATTACGCCAGCCCTGATTACTGGTGCTTTTGCCGAGCGCATGAAATTTTCGGCAATGTTGTGGTTTATGGGGCTGTGGTCACTTCTGGTCTATGCGCCAATTTGCCATTGGGTATGGGGCGGTGGTTTTCTCGGGCAAGATGGTGTGCTCGACTTTGCCGGTGGAACGGTTATTCATGTCAATGCCGGTGTCGCAGGTCTGGTTATGGCCGTCATTCTCGGCAAACGCGAAGGTTATCGCACGGTCAATATGGCGCCACATAATCTTACCCTGTCGATGATTGGCGCTTCGCTTTTGTGGATTGGCTGGTTCGGTTTTAATGCAGGTTCCGCTGGTGCGGCAAATAAGGTTGCTGCCATTGCAATGTTAAATACACAAATTGCAACCGCTGCCGGTGCGTTGTGCTGGATGATTGCTGAATGGGCGGTATCCAAAAAGCCATCGGTACTCGGCATAATTTCAGGTGCAGTTGCCGGACTTGTAGCCATTACGCCAGCAGCAGGATTTGTTGAACCTTGTGGGGCAATTATGATCGGCGTTATTGCGGGCCCGGTTTGTTATTTTGCCGCCGTCTTTGCCAAAAGGACAATTGGTTACGACGATTCGCTTGATGCGTTCGGGGTTCACGGCATTGGCGGTATTATTGGTGCCTTATTAACCGGCTGTTTTGCTTCCGATATTTTCTTTTCCGATCCGGATGCTTATGCGAAAGTCTCGGTTCTCAACCAGGGTTTCGGTTTGGTTGTGGCAATCATTTATTCAGCCGTTGTCACAGCGATTATTCTTTATATCGTGAAGGCCATTATCGGTTTACGTCCGACCAAACAGCAAGAAATCGAAGGACTTGATCTTTCCTTGCATGGTGAAACAATTCAATAAATTGAAACAATTCAAAAAAATTTGTCATGTTGATAAAGTTGGAGCCCGCTTTCGAGCGGGCTTTCCGCTGTTGATTTTAGGATGGTTAATAGGCCGTTAACTCTCTCGCTTTATAGTCACCTTTTAAAAATGAAGTTTGGACTATTTTCGGGTTTTCAGGTCAGGTTATGCGTCAGAATTCATCTCCTTACGATTTAACGCCAGATGGTGCTTATCAAAGCCCGCATCTGGTGGTGATGTTTTCCCGACAGATCGGCTCGTTTTTTGGCATCGGCATTCTCGTTCTGATCGGCTTGGCGGCGGCAGCTCTAGCTACATGGAATGTGTCTGACCCATGTTTGAGCTATGCCAACAGCAATCCGGTTACCAATATTATGGGATGGCCCGGTGCAGTTTTTGCCGACCTTGCTATGCAATTTTTTGGCCTTGCCAGCGTTGCCGCACTTTTGCCGCCGTTTTTCTGGGCCGTACTTCTGATTGCGCAGAAAGACATTGGCAAGCTGGGACTGCGCATTTTCTTCTGGTTTATGTCGGCTTTTTGTTTTTCCGGTCTCATAGCATTGGTGCCTCCTTTTGCCCATTGGCCAATGCCAATAGGATTGGGGGGGGTGTTCGGCGATAAAATTCTCAATTTTGCCTATCTATTTCTCCATTCGCTGCCGCCTGTTGCATCAACTACTATTATAGCTGCTGTTTTAGGGCCGTCGGCATTTTGGTTCGCGGCAATTGCCGGTGCTGTTGTCGGGCGCCGTCGTCAAGCCAGAAAAACTACCAAAGCAGCAAGAAAAAATGAAAATCGTCGCGGTTTGGAAGATGAAGCCGAGGACGAGTTGCCGCGTGCTTCGCTGATGGTTACGGTGCTTGGTGGTACAATGCACCTGTTTTATTTATTAAGAGCCGAAATCTACCGGCTTTTTCACCGCAATCCAACACCATTTTCATCAAATAGTAATGGAGGTGGCGGCTCCTATGGCAGTCACGGTCGGGTTGAACCGGATTTTTCAACACCGGTCGTTGAAGGTCAGGAAGCACCATGGCAAGAAGAAGCACCGGTAGAAAATTCTCGTCAGACACAACAAAAACGCCAAAGATCGCCAAAAAGCGGATTTGAGCTACCACGCCTTGAGTTTTTGGCGGAACCGAAAATTGTCCAAAAAAGTGCGCTCCTTTCGCCCGAAGCGTTGAAAGAGCGTGCTGGCCAGCTCGAAAGTGTGTTAGAGGATTTCGGTGTTAAAGGCCAAATTATCAATGCCCGTTCCGGACCTGTTGTAACATTGTTTGAATTTGAACCGGCACCGGGAATAAAATCGTCGCGTATTATCGGTTTGGCAGATGATATTGCCCGTTCTATGAGTGCAATTTCGACACGTGTTGCCGTCATACCCGGGCGCAACGTCATCGGCATTGAATTGCCCAATCCAACGCGCGAAATGGTTTATTTGCGCGAGATCGTTGCAACACGCGACTTTTTTGAAAACAAGGCCAAGTTGGGTCTTGCTTTGGGTAAAACCATCGGTGGTGAAGCGGTCATTGCCGATTTGGCCAAGATGCCGCATCTGTTAGTTGCCGGTACCACAGGTTCGGGCAAGTCGGTCGCAATTAATACGATGATCCTTTCACTCCTCTATCGCATGACACCCGAACAATGTCGAATGATTATGGTTGATCCGAAAATGCTTGAACTTTCGGTTTATGATGGCATACCGCATTTGCTGACGCCGGTTGTTACCGATCCGAAAAAAGCTGTTGTTGCGTTGAAGTGGGCCGTTCGGGAAATGGAAGAACGCTACCGCAAGATGGCGAAAGTGGGGGTTCGCAATATTGATGGGTTTAACGAACGCGTAAAAGAGGCCGAGCGGAAAGGCGAGTCACTTTCGCGTACGGTGCAAACGGGGTTTGATCACGAAACGGGTGAACCGATTTACGAAACAGAAACGCTTGATCTCACAACCATGCCTTATATTGTTGTTATCATTGACGAGATGGCGGATCTGATGATTGTTGCCGGCAAAGACATAGAAAGTGCTGTCCAGCGTTTGGCGCAAATGGCACGTGCTGCCGGCATTCATGTTATCATGGCAACACAACGGCCATCGGTTGATGTTATTACCGGAACGATCAAGGCCAATTTTCCAACGCGGATTTCGTTTCAGGTTACATCAAAAATTGATAGCCGGACAATTCTTGGCGAGCAGGGAGCCGAACATTTGCTGGGCCAAGGTGATATGCTTTTTATGATGGGCGGCGGGCGTATCCAGCGTGTTCATGGCCCGTTTGTCGGCGACGAGGAAGTCGAACAAATTGTCCAACACCTTAAAGCGCAGGGTGTGCCGGATTATCTTGAAGCGATTACCGAAGAAAATTCCGACGCAAGCGAAGATGATGTTTCCGGCGGTGCCAGCCATTTTGAAGAATCCCAGGACCCGTATGATCAGGCTGTTGCAGTTGTTTTGCGAGACCGCAGAGTATCAACCTCCTATATTCAGCGGCGATTGGGAATTGGCTATAACCGTGCTGCCTCGATTGTTGAACGGATGGAAGAAGAAGGGCTGATCAGCGCGGCCAATCATGCCGGAAAGAGAGAGATTTTGGTTCCTGAAGAGGAAGAAGCTTTTTAGATTTATCGGGGTTTAGAAATCGAAGCAATAGTTTACCGGCAACAAGATGTCATAGTGATGCCACATAAAACTGCCAATATGATGCAGGAGATAATTGATGAAAAATAAATGTGCACCAGCTTTCAAAGTTCTTTTTGCTGCTGTTTCTTTGGCTGCAGCAAGCATTACAACTGTGGCCGTAATAACGCCGCCAGCTTTTGCGCAAAATACGAATTTGACTGCCCATGCACAGGATATTGCCAATCACTTTGCCTCGATAATGACAATGACTGGTGATTTTGTTCAGTTTGGCCCGAAAGGCGATATGACAGAAGGGACATTTTATCTTGAACGTCCGGGAAAAATTCGCTTCAGTTATAAAAATTCTCCAGTTCGCGTTATTACCGACGGCAAGTCGGTGGCAATTAATAATCGTAAACTCGACACTTGGGATCTTTATCAACTGTCACAAACGCCTATGAAAATGCTTCTCGATACCAAGATCGATTTGTCCGATGGCAAACTGTTAAACGTCAGTCAGGATCAAGGATCGACGACCATTGTTTTGGCCGACAAAACATTGGGTAAAGGTAAAATTCGCATGATTTTCGATTCCAAGTCGTATAATCTGCTTCAATGGACAATTGTCGATCAGCAAAATCTTGAAACAACCGTCCAGATTATGAATGTGCGCACCGGTGTAAAATTTGCCAATGGAATGTTTGACATTCCATATCAGCGCATTGCCATGAAAAGAAACCGTAATTAAATGATGGTGATAGGTCTGGCCGTTTTCCGGCAGGCCACTGGCAGTTATTTGCCGATCTTTCAACGGCATAAAACGCAATTCAAACAATCACGATTTTTGTTGCCGAGAACTTATTCTCGTTTTTAAAGAAATATTCCCAAAAAAATTAAAAATGTTTTAATAAAATAAATGAAACCTTTTTCGTCAACGTTCGTTTTCTAACGAATCTTTTATGATTGGAAGAAAAATGTTGATATTTCATAATAGGGGGGTCAAATACACCTTAGAGATATATTGTGTATTTATAATATTCGGGTCGTTATCAACGATATTTGTTGATATATTATATTATAAATTGTTGGATAACGATATGGTATTCGATACAAGGCTGATATTGAATGATATATCCATGGTAATACTTATATATTTTATTCCAATTTATTATTACAATAAATTTAAAAGTATAAATATAATATTTTATATAAATTATGCGATATTATTAAGTGTTTTATATTCATTTGTAAGTGTTATCACAAATAACATTTATCATTCAGATTTTAACGGGTTATTTATTAAAGTTTTTAGTTTTGATTTGTTGTTGTATGTAAATGGATCACTTTTTTTAACGTATTATCTTGTTATGTTCTATTCATATATGAGGAGAAAAGTTATTACAAAACGTCTTGTTCGTTACGGTCGGGAAAACAATAATTGGTTTATGTGAATAAACTGTTATCAAAAACAAATTGGGCAAATTTTAACGACAAATGGACACCTCTTAAAATTTTGTTTTGCAATGAAAGACATAAGATTTCAGTTGTTCTGCCCAGTTAGACGCTTCTAAAAACCGCTAAACACAGCTCCATAATGGACAGCTTCGCTCGAAATACCGGTTTTTAGAGGCGTCCAAACGCTATGTCTGGCATGAGGTAAAAGCCGCTATCTAGCACCTTACAAGAGGCACAAAACTCTATAGAGGGAAAAACGGTAAAATCTAAACGGTGTTTTACATAAAAAGCCAAATCTTAGCCTGATAACCATTAAGATTATTTAGAATCAAAGAAAAATCCGGTATTTAGAGGTGCCCAAATGGTTTGAACCTTTACTTGGCCAGTACAGTAATGATGGAAAAATTCGGTCGAATCGCTGCCGGAAAATTTCTGTTTTTAACCGAACGCTATTTGCGTGACTCAGTTTGTCGGGAGCAGTTTTGGGGTGGAAGCTTAGGTGAAATTGTAATTTAAAAAGTTTAACGACCAGATAAAGGCAGAAGGCCGAAAACACAACATCGAATGCCAGTCGGCGATTTCATCGGGCGCGCTTGCCTGATTAAAATTTAAAATAAACGTTTTTTGGTACAAAACTGCGTCAATACAACAATTGGGCAGAACTGCACCGGAACAGGTCAGACTGTGCGGTGACTTTCATATCGTGGCCTGTTTTTGCGGCTCGATGCCGAACACCCAACGGATATCTTAAAAAGATAAACAGGCTGGACGATAACCTCTTTCAATCCAGAACAAAGTTAGACAGAAGCGAAAACAGCAACCGCTCAAAAAGATGAAAATCGCAGTTTTTTTATTACGTAAAAAGTTGTTAAACGTGCCCAACGACCAATAAATTTAATGGCTAACAAATGCTTGCTCATGATTTGTAAGGCGATCAAATCGTATTGCGTACTACCGCCAGATTAGACATGAAATTGGTCGTTGGAACAGCTAATTTATTCGTTTGATTATGGACTACTGGTAATCACCAAAAAATGTAGTACAAGATTTCAATCACGCGATGCGCGGTCACATATAGCCTTCAGCAATCATTATCAGCCGACGAAGAAGCTGAAATACAAAAACCAATTCTAAATTTTCTGTTTAGCCATCGCTGCAGAGCGTGATTTGGTATACTCATGAGGGCTACCTGCGGCATCAGTTGTTTTACACCGGAACAATCAACTTGCACTAAAGATTGTTCCTATTTATTGCGTCAGGTTCACGATAATCGGCATACCAGTGTACCGCTTCCAAAGTTATGGAAGACAAATAATGCTCTAAAACGTAACTTTTTCCCTTTAGCACTGAATTCCTTCCAAGTTAAAAAAATCAATTCAATAATAAAAAGTAATATTTAAAAAACAAAAATAATTTTAATATAAGTGATTTATGGTTAAATCAAAGTTTGAAATGCTGTAAATAATAAATACTTTACAAAAAATAAAAAAACATTATGTGATAGAACCGTCAATAATGCTGGTGATAAATTTTCAAAACGGTTAGTTTACCAATGACTGTCAGATTTTGCGAGTTTTCCAACTTGATTTCGTGGGCTGTTTTTGGTCTAATGCCAGCAGTTACGAAAAATACGGAGTAACAAAGGGGTCGACAAAAAACAGTATGAATCAAAAAACGGTATAAACAATGTGTAAAAATGCACAAAGCCGAACATACCGGGAGAGGGGTAGTTGTTTTATATTGGTACAATTATATCCAAGCTTTTTAATGCAATTGATCTGAAATAACGAATGGTTTATTGCTCATTTTTGAAAAACATCGTTGCAGTATTTCTGCAGCTCTGATGTATATAAAAGGACATGGGATGGCAGAAGTTTTAATGAATCGGCTAAGTTTTTGTTTTTTAAAGTTTTTTGGCAATCAAACAAAGCTTCACGAGTTTTAATGGTGCTTCTTTGTCAATTGTGGGTGGTGAGAACATTTTTGAGAAGCAGTTTTTTCATAAACAGGTTTTCTTCACGGTAATATTTAGGTGATTTATACGATTTTTTGCAAGGGACAACCGGTTTGTAAAGTGCTGGAAAGAAGTGGTTGGTTTTCGGACTTGTCGCGCAAAAGCGATACGAAAAATGCGGGTTTTATACTTCGGGAAGAAGTTATTATAGGGATGATAAGATGACGAAAGATTCTATTGGGAAACTTACGTTGACAAGCGGATTATCGGCAAGTGCGGTTGTTCTATCTTTAGCTGGACATATTGCCGCCAACGCAGAAGAAATCACTTATGACGGCACCCGACCGGGTGTCTTGCAAACTGACCCGTCGGGAAAGAGCAACCCGTTCAAGAGTCTTTATTCGACAAACAGTCAGAGTGGCAACACCTTGAAAATTGGTAGTGAAACAGCCGGTGAGAAAGTCGAATGGGCAACAACGGGCACAGCCAATGCCCCTTATGTCATTTACGGCGGCGTTGATATTCGTCCTAATACCAAGAAAGACACTGACCCCGTCGAAGAGGGCGCCGATATTTCAAACAATAACGTCGAGTTATCAAATGTCCGGTATGACTGGTCGGGAAAAAATAGCGTAGGTGGAGGCTTGTCAATAGATGGCAGCAATGCCAATGGCGGCGGCTTTGGTGGGGGCAGCATATTTGGCGGTGTGAGTGTTGGTGCTTCAGCAATGCAATCAGGCGGCGCGTTCGGCGGGGGTAAAGGCGGCGATATCAGTGGCAATAAAGTTACGTTGCAAAATGTTGAAATCATAGGCAGTAACAGTGGCGATGGTTTGGCGGGTAATACCGGAGGTATCGTTAATGGTGCTTTAAGTGGAGGAATTGGCGGGCAAGGGGGTGGTTCGGTTTTTGGTGGTTTGAGCGTGGACGGATCTGGATCAATTGGGGCGGGTAGATTTAGCGGTGTGGGGGGAAAAGTTCACCATAATGACGTTACGTTGAAAAACGTCGTGCTTACTGGTGGTTCTGGTGGAAAAGGTGGAGAAAACAATAATGGTTCCATCGCTGGCTGGCTCGGTGGCATGGGGGGCATCCGTTTTTGGAGGATTTAGTATCGGCGGTGCTGGCGGAGCAAATGAACGTAATTTAGATAATGGAAAGGGAGGTGACGTATACAATAATACTGTCATCTTAACAAATGTCATATTATATGGGGGCATGGGCGGTGATGGTGGTTCTTCTTCCGGCGGGGGTGCTGGTCACGGCGGCATAGGCGGCGGATCGGTTATTGGTGGCGCCAGCTTTGGTGGCCCCGCTTCCAACGGTTTTACGTTAATTGAAATAGTTAATATAAATGGCACCTCAGGTGGTAGTGTATCAAACAATGTCATTACGTTGACAAATGTAACTTTGTTTGGTGGAACGGCCGGACATGGCGGTAAAAATTTGACGGGAAATCCTACGGGTTTCGGCCGTGATGGTTTAACCGGAGGCTCTGTGGTTGGCGGACTAAGCGTCGGCGGTTCTGGATCTATGTTTAGCGAAAAAGTTGGCGATGGCGGCGATACAACTGGCAATAGTATTAAAATATCAGGACATTCACTGATCTGGGGTTCAATTTATGGCGGTTATAGTTTGGCGGGACAAAATGCCGAAGGAGTGGAACTGGATGAACCGGGGCATGGTGGCAAGACAACAGATAACATAATTACTCTGGAAGGGAGCAACATCAAGATCGGTGAACGTGATGAAAGCGGAAATGTCACGTCCTATGGCTCGATCTGGGGTGGGCGTAGTGTCAATTACGATGGCAGCGAAAATAATGATTTTGATAAGGTTGTTTCCGGCAATACGCTTAATCTTGTCGGTTATCGTGGTACGGTAGCTGGCATTTATAATTTTGAAAATTATAACTGGATATTGCCAAATGATATCAGAAATGGTGATGTTTTCGTAAAAATTGCTGCTGGCGGAACGGCGGTCGATCTTACCAATACCAAACATACGGTCGCTATGTATAATGACGGCAGCCGTTTGAATAACGGTGATGTTATCACGATGATCGACAAAACGGCGGGGTCTCTTGGCGAAAAAAATTACCGGATCAATCAGGGCAGTTTCATTGTTTATGATGCTATTTTGAAACAGCAAACAGAAGGTGACAAAGCGCTTGTTCTGACAATTCAAAACAAGACATCGACCGGTGAAGCCGGTGGCGATAACGGAAATAACAACCCGACAACCGATAATGGCGGTCATTCGGCGGCGAAACTCAACCCGCAATCGAAGTCTTATGCCGAAGGCCGGGCTGCAGCACTAGGCCTTGTTGGTCAGGGGAGCGATTTGATTGCGGTCGCTGGGATTGACAAAATTCGTATTCTTGTACGGTCTAGCGAGGACAAGATCACGCAATACAATGTCATACCGTTTATGATAGCCAATGGCGCTTCGCAACGCTATAAAACCGGTAGCCATTTTGATGTTGATGGTTTTAATATGGCTGTTGGTCTTGCGACAGGCTTTGAATTTTCTGCTGGCCACAAGGCAACGATTGGTGCTTTGTTTGAATATGGCCGTGGAACCTACGATACATATAACAGCTTTACAAATTTTGCTTCGGTTGATGGTGATGGCGATACCGATTATAAAGGCGGCGGTATTTTTGGTCGTGTCGATTTTGCCGGAACCGGTCTGGGCTATGTCAAAAATCTTGCCGCCGACCAGGCCGATGGCCTCTATGTTGAAGCTTCGCTGCGCGCCGGCCGCGCCAGCAGTAAATTTGATGTCGGTCGCAATGCCGATGTTCTAGGCAATTTTACGGGTGTTTACCGTGGTTCTTATGACAGCGACGTGACCTATTTCGGTGGCCATGTCGCCGGTGGTTATGTTTTAAACTTTGACGACAAGCAGAGTGTCGATGTCTATGGGCGTTATTTGTGGACGCATACGGATAGTGACAATGTTTCAGTAGGTTACGAGAAGCTTAATCTCGATAGTTCGTTAAGTTCGCGCATCCAGATCGGCGGGCGTTATAGCTATGCTTACAGTGATTTGTTCAAGCCTTATATCGGTGCCGCCTATGAATACGAGTTTGACGGTGAAGTTAAAGCAAAGACTTATGAATTCAACCTTAATCGTCCTTCTCTTGAAGGCAGTACCGGTATTTTTGAAGCCGGTTTCAGCTTGATTCCGCTACCAAGCAACAAGGCCCTGAACCTTAATGTCAACGGGCAGGGCTATGTGGGGCAACGTCAAGGTGGCGGCGGCGGTATCGAGATTAAATACGAGTTTTAGTGGTTTGGAATTTGTATCAAGTATACAATTATTGCAACTGGTTTCCGGTGTCCTATAAGACAGAAACGAATTATAGCAGGCAATGACAAAGCTTAAATTGTCCGCTATTTTTCTCTTACAATCAGGATGATTTTTCTTAAGCGATAATTGATGATGGCTATGTGTTGAAGTACCGCCAATACCGGATATAGACGCCAAGCAACTTGCCCGAAAGTGCTTTAGATCATCAAAACGGCGCACAAGTGCTGTCGGCCTGATCGTTGTTTGCAGCCGTTAACAAGCCAAAACGGATAAGAGCCAACTTCAAAGTGTAAAATGACGCAAGCCTCGTAATACCGGTTTTTCGTCATTATAAGCCGTCGCTAGACCAAATTACACGTTATTGCCCGAATTCTATCACTAGATTTTGTTGCCTTTTGCGCTTAAAGAACAGCAAACAAATTTTCCCGTTAAAGGTTTAAATGCCTGCCAGAGGTTTAACTTTATGAGTTTTTCAATTGCTACGTGGAATATCAATTCTGTTCGTCTGCGTTTATCTATCGTTCTTCATCTTTTGCAACAGGAAAAGCCCGATATTCTGTGTTTGCAGGAAACCAAATGTCCCGATGACAAGTTTCCGTTCAAAGCGTTACGTGCTGCCGGTTACGAGCATATCGCTGTTAACGGCCAAAAAGGCTATCATGGTGTTGCAGTAATTTCACGTCGCCCATTTGGCGAAGTCGAGAACATAGAATTTTGTAACAAGCATGATTGCCGCCATATCTCGGTAACGGTGAAGGCTGGCGACAAAACAATTCGTATTCATAATTTTTACGTCCCGGCAGGCGGGGATGAACCCGACCCCGATATTAACCCGAAGTTTCGCCATAAACTCGATTTTCTTGCAGAGATGCAAATGCTCAAGGCCGATATGGGCGATGGCCTTTCTACACTATTGGTCGGCGACCTCAATATTGCTCCTTATGAAAATGATGTCTGGTCCCATAAGCAACTATTAAAAATCGTTAGCCATACGCCGGTTGAAACAAAAACATTGCTAGAATTGTGCTCTTCAGGGGGGTGGGTCGATTTAATGCGCAAGAAAATTCCCGAGCCGCAAAAAATCTTCACCTGGTGGAGCTATCGGGCAAAAGATTGGGCCGCTTCCAATCGGGGGCGCCGTCTCGATCATATCTGGTCGTCGCCCGATCTCGTTTCACACATGCAAGACATGAAAATTCTGACCCAAGTACGCAGCTTTGAAAAGCCTTCCGATCATGTGCCGGTTATTATGAATTTTGACCTTGCCTGACAGCAAGAAAAAAATCTTTTTCTGTTCCATATTGATTTCTGGAAAACATGAACAAAATTTCACGAGATTTTCAATCATAAATATGGAATAAGAAACGCAACCATAAAGTTTAAACTGCGTGATAGTTTTTTGATCGGAGCAGAACAAATAATGCAGAAATGCCGTTTCAAAACTGTCGGGCGACTGCCTTTTTTTATAGTACCATTGGCTGGAGTACTTCTCCTTTCAGGCTGCCTTGTTGGCCCGGATTATGAAAAACCAGTTTTTAAACTAGCAGACAAATGGAGTGTCGATTCACCGGAGACGCCATCGCAACCACCTGAAATTGCCGGCTGGTGGCACCGGCTGAACGATCCCCTTCTCGACCAGCTCGTTGCTGATGCTATTGCCGGCAATAATGATGTTGCGGCGGCCAAAGCCAAGGTACGCGAGGCGCGGGCAAGTCTTTGGCAAATAACCGGCACACTCTTACCGAGCATTGACGGTTCGGCATCGGGTAACCGTAATAAAACCGCTGGCGGGCCTGAACGCAGCCAATACCGCGGCGGGCTTGATTCAAGCTGGGAAATTGATCTGTTTGGTGCCAACCGGCGTGCAGTAGAGGCGGCAAAATATGGCCTGGATGGTGCAAAAGAAGATATGCGCGCCGTCATGCTTACGCTCATTGGTGATGTTGCGACCAATTATGCCGATATACGTGGCCTTCAGCAACAAATAGCGCTTGCTAAAAGAACCGCATTGGCACAACGGCAGACAGCACAATTGACCAAAGACAAATTTGCTGCCGGTGCTGTTTCGCAGCTTGATGTGTCGAATGCCGAAGGCCAGGCAGCAAGTACAGAAGCCGGTATTCCGCAGATGGAAGCCAATTTGGCAACCACAATTCATCGTTTGTCTGTTCTAACCGGACAAAATCCCGCAGCTCTTGATGACAAAATGGAAAAAGCCGGAAAAATTCCTGCACCGAAATGGCCTATTCCGGCTGGCGTGCCGGCCGATATTTTGTTGACCCGTCCCGATGTGCGGCTGGCCGAGCGCCAATATGCGCAGGCGACTGCCCGCATCGGCCAAAAGGAAGCAGACCGTTATCCAGTCGTAACACTGACCGGAAATATTTCAACAACTGCCAGCCAGCCTGGAGAACTGGGCAAAAGCTCGTCGATCAGCTGGTCGTTTGGCCCCGGTGTGAGTATTCCCATCTTTAATGGTGGGCAGCGCATTGCTGCTGTCGAAATTGCCCGTGCTCAACGCGACCAGTCCTTTATTGCTTATCGCAGTTCCGTGTTGACAGCGCTGGAAGATGTGGAAAATGCTCTAGTATCAATGAGCAAAGAAAAGCAACGCGCGGCAAAACTTTCTGTTGCCGCAAACGCTTATGCGAAAGCTTTGACATTGTCGCAGTCGCTCTATCAAAGCGGCAATACAAGCTTTCTTGAATTGCTGAATGCCGAACGGTCGCATTATTCCTCGGAACAATCATTGATTGAAAGTCGCGTCTCTATCACCAAGGATTATATCGCCCTGATGAAAGCGTTAGGTGGTGGCTGGAACGGTGAAGTAGACGTTAAAAAGCCGGAAATTGTTGATGGATATACCGGCCCCCATATAGAAAAGCGACAAGCAGAAAGTCAAAAGCGATGAAAGTAAAGAAGACCGTCATCATTATTATCGTTGTGATGGCACTGATTGTGCTTTTTGCGTGGGTTCGCTCGGCATTTTTTTCAACCACGCAACCAATCTATATGACATCGAATGTCAAACGCGGCGACATTGAAGTCAGTGTGCTTGCCAATGGAACAATAAAACCGCATAGGCTGGTGGCCGTTGGTGCGCGGGCAACAGGGCGTATCATTTCGTTAAAAGTAAAGCCGGGAAGCATCGTCAAGGAAGGTGATTTGCTTGCCGAAATAGACCCGACAACCCAGACAAATGACTTGAAAAGCAAGGAAGCCGCCCTTGCCAATTATCGTGGCAAATTGGCCGAGCAGGAAGCGCAACTGGTGCTGGCCAAGCAAAATATGACACGTCAACAAACTATGATTTCTTCCCATGCAGTTTCAAAAGCCGATTTCGATGATGCCGATGCACAAGTTAAAATCCGTGCCGCACAAATTGACCAGTTAAAGGCGCAAATTGTGCAAGCCGAGGTTGATGTCGAAACGGCCAAGGTCAATTTGGGCTATACCCGTGTTACAGCCCCTTCCGATGGGACAGTTCTTGCAACTGTTGTTCAGGAAGGTCAAAACGTCAACGCGGTCCAGTCGGCTCCGACCATTGTTATTCTTGGTGACCTTTCCGTTATGACTGTTCGCGCTGAAATATCGGAAGCCGATGTGATTAACGTCAAACCCGGTCAGGAACTTTATTTCAATGTTCTGGGAAATCGGACACGCCGTTATGAAAGTCATCTCGAACAAATTGAACCGGCACCGGAATCTATCCGCAATGATATCAGTTTCAATTCTTCTGCCACAGCCTCGTCGAGTTCGTCGACATCTTCGGCAATCTATTATAACGGCACATTCAATGTTCCAAACGATGATGGGGTTTTGCGTACTTATATGACTGCCGAAGTGCATATTATTTTGGGGCGCGCTAAAAATGTGCTTCTTATACCGAGTGATGCCCTTTTCAATGTTTCGGGCAAAAAAGCAATTGTAAATATACTCAGCAAAAACGGAAAACTTGAACAACGCACAATTGAAACCGGGCTCAACAACAAGGTTATGGTCGAGGTTATCTCCGGCCTTGAGGAAGGTGATACAGTTATTACCGGAGCAAGTAACGGTGTTCTTCCAACAGCCTCTAATAGCCGCCATCGTATGGGGCCATTCTAATCCATGAAAGAACATCGCAAAGAAGCCGTTATTATTCTGGAAAATGTCGTCCGCGAATTTCCTGCCGGCGAAACAAATGTCCGTATTCTCAAAGACATCAACCTGACCATCCATCGTGGCGAAATGGTGGCAATCGTCGGTGCATCCGGTTCGGGAAAATCGACATTGATGAATATACTTGGTTGTCTTGACCGGCCAAGTTCGGGAAGTTACAAAGTATCGGGAAAAGAAACATCAAAGTTGACTGCCGACGAGCTTTCGGCGCTAAGACGCGACCATTTCGGCTTCATTTTCCAGCGTTATCATTTGTTGGGCGAGTTGACGGCTCTCGATAATGTCGAAATTCCGGCAATCTATGCCGGTCGCTCGCCGGGCGAACGCGAAAAACGCGCACAGATTCTGCTCGAGCGTCTGGGTATGGGCGAACGGGTCAATCACAAGCCCGGCCAACTTTCAGGTGGCCAACAACAACGCGTTTCCATTGCCCGTGCTTTGATGAATAATGGTGAAGTCATTCTGGCCGACGAACCAACAGGCGCACTTGACCGCCATAGCGGCGAAGAAGTTTTGCGTATTCTGGAAGAAATTCACGCCGAAGGGCGAACTATCATCATTGTAACACATGATATGTCGGTGGCAAAAAAAGCCGAACGTATCATTGAAATCAGCGATGGCGAGATTTTATCTGATCGGCCTAATAAACCCACTGAAATAGCGACAGGCCACGCCGACGAAGTTGTGACCGAAGCTACCGACAATAATAAAATCGGTGTTGTCAGGTCATTTTTTGACCGGTTTCATGAAGCGTTCCGCATGGCACTTTTGTCCATGAATGCGCATCGCATGCGGACATTTTTGACCATGCTTGGCGTGATTATCGGTATTGCGGCTGTTGTTTCCATGGTTGCTCTTGGCAACGGGACGCAGAAACAGATTTTGGAAAACATCAATAGTCTTGGCAGCAATACGCTCAATATTTTTGCCGGTAAAAGCTTTGCCGATATGCGATCGGGCAAGGTTACGACCTTGGTTGACGCTGACGCTACAGCTCTGAGCGAACAACCCTATGCCGATGCTGTGACACCAACGGTTACAACAACGTCAACGGTGCGGTATGGCTCGATTGAATCAAGTGTTACCGTTTATGGGGTGAGCGATCAATATTTTAAAGCACAAGGAGCAAAACTTGTCGAAGGGCATTTGTTTGATTCCGACAGTGTCGCATCACGCGCCACCGATCTTGTTATTGAAAAACAGGCTGTTACAACCCTTTTTCCCGACAGTCACGACAGTCCCATCGGCAAGATCGTGTTGGTTGGAAAAGTGCCAACACGCATTGTCGGTGTGATCGAATTACCGCAACAGATGGGGCCGCCTTCCGATACGTTACAAATTTATCTGCCCTATACGACCGTCCAGACAAGATTTCTCGGCAGTAATACCGTTCGCTCCATTACTCTCAAAGTAGCAGATAATGTGGATTCGCGGTTGGCAGAAGAAGCGGTAAAGCGTTTTCTTATCATGCGCCACGGTGCTGAAGACTTCTTTATCCGCAATTCTGAAGAATTCCGTGAACAGGTCATTGCCAGCACGCAGGTCCTGACTTTGCTTGTGGCGTCGATTGCATTGATTTCGCTTTTGGTCGGCGGTATTGGTGTGATGAATATTATGCTTGTTACAGTCTCTGAACGTATTAATGAAATTGGTGTGCGTATGGCCGTCGGGGCGCGCCAGAGCGACATTCTTCAGCAGTTTTTAATTGAAGCGGTTCTTGTTTGCCTTATTGGTGGCGCATTGGGGATTTTGCTCGGACTTTCTGTCGGCTGGATTTTTGCGATAAGTGGTGCTCCATTTAAACTTGTTTACTCCACGGGTTCGATTATTATAGCTTTCGTTTTTTCAACGCTCATCGGCATTGCATTCGGCTTTTTGCCAGCGCGTAATGCGTCAAAACTTGATCCCGTTGCTGCTTTGTCGAGAGATTAGGGTTTTTAGCTCACAAATATGCAACATATTTGAATTCATCGCTGCTTTTAATTTGAAGGAAAAAAATTGTCAAAAACGACTCCGGCAACAGCTTTTCTTGATCACAACCATATCGAATACGAGTTTATTACCTATCAATACGATTCTCATGCCGATCGTGTCGGGCTACAGGCTGCCGAGGCTGTGGGGGCTGATCCCGATACCGTCTTCAAAACACTGATGGTGAAAGTTGATGGTAAACCGCACGTTGCGGTTTTGCCAGCCGATCAGGAAGCCAATATGAAAAAACTGGCAGCAGCATTTGGCGGCAAACATGCAGAAATGCTGACGGTTGAAGAGGCGGAAAAGCTGACCGGCTATAAGGTTGGCGGTATATCACCTTTCGGGCAAAGGCGCCATTTACCGACGGTCTTTGAAAAAACAGCAGAACTTTATGACAAAATCTACATCAACGGTGGCGGACGCGGATTTCAGGTTAAAATGTCGCCGCAAGATGCAATTCGTGTCATTTCGGCAAAAGTGGCCGATTTCAAACGTTAATAACCAAGGTTGCGCCATTGGATTTAGCAACCGGTTTGCCCGATATTCAAAAGCGCGATTGAAGTTCGGCACCAATAAATTTGACATATTCGCTAGCAAGTAGACGCAGCTCGGTAAACTGGTGCAGCCAGCTTTGCTCGCCGTTACTGTCGCTGATCGGATAAGCAATAAATTCGGTTGCCGGCATCAGGCGGTTTAATTCGCGCAGCGAGCGCGGCATATGATAATCATTGGTAACGATATAAACCCTTTGATAGTGGTTTTTTTTAATCCAGTCTGTCGCTTCTTCAGCATTGCCGATAGTGTTAATTGCTTCATGGCCGAGATCAACACAACAATCGAACAGTTTCGGGTCGCTATGTGTCACCCGTATCAATGACTGGCTATTGGTGGAAGGATTGACACCGCTGATAAGCAGGCGTTTTCCCCGACCCTTGGCAAGCAGGTCAAGGCCGGCTTCCAAACGGCTTTCGCCGCCGGTAAGTACAATAATTCCATCGGCAACAGGAAGCGGATCGGGCGGTGCAAGGCGGGATATTTTCTCGCTAAAATAAAAGAAGCCGGCACCAAAGATGACAATACAAAATAGAATAAAAAGGCTGACCGGTGGTAGGTGTTTGAAAAACCGTTTTTTCCAGCGCAGCAATGTTAAACGACGCTTCCTTTGGCAGTGAATATTGTGATCGGTCAATTGTATCTTCAAGAGATATTCATTCATCGTGTTAGAATAAATCACTTTCACTACGGTCGATAGATCTTAATTGGCTCAAGATTGTCAGGCGGCTTGTTACCATCGTTAATAGAGAAACAAAAACGATGAGTGCAAGAATTTTTATATAGCTTGACCAGTCCATTGTAAAACGACCGAACAAAGCCGATACCTGATCGCTGCCGGGTGTACCCATACTGTAGGTTGACCAAATCGAAAAGGCGATGAAAACAACAATAACGGAAATACCACCGTAAAAAGCACCTTTGAAACCGGTTTTTAAAAAATGGAAATCAAACTGGCGCGCTATAAAACCGGATTCGGCACCAATAAAATGCAAAACTTCAATAATATGGGCATTGGTAGACAGGGCACTTCGCGTCGCAAATATGATAGTCAAAGTGAGGGCGAAGATAACAAGTGCCAATATAACAAGACCAATAATAATCGTCGTATGCGCCATAATGACGAGCCGGTTTATGGCGTTGCGGTGGTCGTCAAAGCTGCCGCCGGGTATTTGCGTTGCAACGGCATCGCTTATCATGCCGAAATCGACATTAACAGAATTATCAAGCGTAACAACGATCAGACGCGGGATAGGAAGTTCTTTCAGCTCGAGTCCCGTTCCCAGCCAGGGTTCAAGCAAGCGTTCGGTCGCTGCGCGATCGACAATTTTTGCCGATTTTACCCCGTGAAATCCTTTCACAAGCTCGACGGCATAATTTAAGGTTTTTTCAATATCGAGGCCGTCTGTGGGGCGGATCTGGATGGTTGCTTCCCTGGATATCTGGTTTTCCCAGTTATGGGCCGAACGACTGATCAGATCCACGCCGCCGATCGCCAGAGAAGCAAGAAATGTCATAATGGCAATAACGACGACAAGTGCTTGGCCCGCAACATTTCCGGCAGGCACAATCGAAGTTTGACGTTGCACATTTTCTCGCGACCAGAAGTGGTTTTTGCGCTTGAACGGCATTGGCTCAATCATAAAGTTCAAGCCTTCCTTGACTAAGAATCATCCGGCGCGCATCGACCTGTTCCATAAGATTGATATCGTGAGTTGCAATAATAACGGCAGTTCCAGTGCGGTTAAGCTCTAAAAACAGGCGCAACAGCCGACGTGCCAGAATGGGGTCGACATTTCCCGTCGGTTCATCGGCAAGAAGAATTTCTGGCTGGTCGATGAGAGCACGGGCGATCGCAACACGTTGTTTTTCTCCGCCGGAAAGAACAGGCGGCAGGACATCCATTCTCTCGCCGAGCCCCACCCATTGAAGAAGTTCTTCGACTTCTGCACGATAGGTTGCCTCTTCGCGTCCTCTTATGCGTAATGGCAAAGAAACATTTTCATATGTCGTCATGTGGTCGAGCAGGCGAAAATCCTGAAAAACAATGCCGATGCGTTGACGTAATCTTGTCATATCCTGACGTTTTAACAGCGCCGTATCCATGCCGAATATATTGATAAGACCACGTGTCTGTTTGAGTGCCAAAAACATCAGACGAAGCAGGGTCGTTTTGCCAGCACCCGAAGGCCCCGTCAAAAATTGAAACGATCCACGCGGAATATAAAAGCTGATATCGCGAAGGACTTCCGGCCCCATGCCATAGCGTAGTCCAACATTTTCAAACCGAATCACTATAAATATACCTGTTCTTCCACTTTTGGCACTTATTTGGTTTTAACCGTCGATAGTTAACATATACGTATTGTAAACGATCACTGCCAATCGTTAGACAACATCATGACCTTGCTACCCAACCTTTCTTATCCTTAAGGAATATGGTTAAGTCACGGTTAAAATTTATTATTGAAGAGTGCTTTCTTCATGTAATTGTCTGTGTTACCCCACGACCGTGAATCTTTATATGGATATTGAAATGCGCTTTATTGACGGAAAAACGATTGATGTTCTGTTTTCAGAAGAAGATATTGCCCGACGTAATGATGCTATAGCAACCAATATAGCAGAAAAGAAACCGGAAAAATTGCTTGTACTACCAATTTTAAAAGGTTCTTTTATTTTTGCCGCCGATCTTATTCGTGCATTACACAAGACCGGGGTTGCTTCAAGTGTCGAATTTATTACAGTTTCAAGCTATGGTGTCGGTCGGGAAAGCGGAGAAATCAAACTTCTTCATGACTTTGACAGCGATATTAAAGGGCGCGATATTTTACTGATTGATGATATTCTGGAATCAGGAAAAACACTGAAATTTGTTCGGGATCTTTTGAAAAATCGCGGTGCAGGGCGTATTTTTATCGCCGCCCTTCTTGATAAGCCGATGCGTCGTCAAGCAGATATAGAGGCCGATTTTGTGGGGTTTTCCTGTCCGGACAAATTTGTTGTCGGTTACGGTATGGACGCCGGTCATGCGTTTCGCCAGCTTCCGTTCGTCGGTATTATTAACGATTAGTGGCATTGATCCGCCAAACCGGTTGAAAATATTATCAAATTAAAAAAAGCCTGATATTGCTGCTGTATTGCTATCCGATAGATAATGCCGACCAACCCGCCATTAGGCGGGTTTTGTCTGTCATCGGCAATTATGCCTGCCCACTTATGCGATTATTTGGCAGAACTCGTTTGTTTGGCCAAACGGATAAGCCCTTCTTGTGCAACACTTGCTATCAGTTTGCCGTTGCGTGTGTAAATAAAGCCTTCACTTAGTCCACGCGCCCCGTTGGTATTGGGACTTTCAATGTCATAAAGCATCCAGTCATCAAGGCTGAAGGAACGGTGGAACCACATTGAATGATCAAGACTGGCAGGGATGAGCCCTGGTGTAAAAATGGATAAACCGTGAACCAGCAAGGACGTATCAAGCAATGTCATATCTGAAAGATATGCCAATAGAGCCGAATTCAGACACCGGTCACTGTCCACTTTGCCATTGAGTTTGAACCAGCAACGCTGTACCGGCAAATGCTTTTCGCGTTTGAGATATTCTTGAAGATCTATTGGCCGGATGATGAACGGGCGTTGCTGATTCCAATAATCACGGATATTTTCAGGGGCAGATTCGACGATTGCCTGATTAATTTTATCCTCGCCTGTCAGTGTTTCCGGCTCTGGCAGGTCGGCCGGCATGGGGCGTTGATAGTCCAGACCCGGCTCATCAACCTGAAATGAAGATGAAAAAGAAAGAATGGCAACGCCATTTTGTTTGGCAACCACACGTCGTACCGAAAAACTCCGCCCGTCGCGCAGTGGCTCCACCTCATAGATTATCGGCCGGTCGGGGTCGCCCGGCCGGATAAAATAAGCATGAAGAGAATGGATAAACCGGTCAGGCGCTACGCTGCGATGTGCAGCAACCAGAGCCTGGGCAATAACATGACCGCCAAAAACACGCTGCCAACGCGAATTTCCGCTTTGCCCACGAAACAAATTGTGGTCAATTTTTTCTAAATCCAGTATGGATAGAAGGTGTTGAAGTCTACCGGCCATGAAATATATTCGCTAAAAAGATGAATTTAAACCGAATACGTGAAACAGGAAATCGGAAGATTGTCAACAAACATTAAGTTTTCACTATCTACGAAAGGAAGCAAGATGTCGCCTTCGGCAACTCCCACAGATAAAGTACTTGACCTCGTTATAGCGGGAGGTGCATATGTCGGTCTTTCCTTGGCTGTGGCAATTAAACAGGCTGTACCTTTCCTCGAGATTGCTGTGATTGATGCGGCACCCAAAGATAGCTGGAAAACCGACCCGCGGGCTTCAGCAATTGCGGCAGCCGCCATCCGGATGCTTGGGCAACTTGGTGCATGGGAAGAAATCGAGCCGTTGTCGCAACCGATTAACGATATGATTATTACCGATTCGCGCAACAGTGACCCGGTAAGACCGGTATTTTTGACTTTTGACGGGGATGTCGCACCGGGTGAACCTTTCGCCTATATGGTTGAAAATAAATATTTGAATGCTGCGTTGCGCCGTCGGGCTGCAGAACTGACGATACCGATTATCGAGGAAACAAGTGTTACCGATTTTACCACTGCCGGTGAAGAGGTTCATATTCGCTTGAGCGATAGCAAAAACCTGCATAGCCGCCTTCTGGTGGCCGCCGATGGTGTGCGCTCAAAACTGCGTGATATTGCCGATATAAAAACCGTTTATTGGCCTTATGGGCAAATGGGCATAGTTTGTACTGTTGAACATGAGCGCCCGCATCACGGTTGCGCCGAAGAGCACTTCCTTCCTGCCGGGCCTTTTGCCATATTGCCATTAAAAGGCAATCGCTCTTCGCTGGTATGGAATGAACGCGATAAAGATGCAAAACGTCTTATGTCCGCCGATAGCATTGTTTTTGAAGCCGAACTAGAAGCCCGTTTTGGCCATCATCTCGGTGCGTTGAAGGTTGTTGGCGAAAGACGCGCTTTTCCTTTCGGATTGACGCTTGCCCGCAGTTTTGTAAAACCGCGTTTTGCTCTTGCCGGAGACGCGGCGCACGGTATTCATCCGATTTCCGGTCAGGGGCTTAATCTGGGCTTTCGTGATGTTGCCGCACTTGCCGAAATTGTTGTTGAAACAGCACGTCTCGGCCTCGATATCGGATCGATTGTCGCACTTGAGCGTTACCAGAGCTGGCGCCGTTTTGAAACTGTGCGTATGGGCATTACAACAGATGTTTTAAACCGTTTGTTTTCCAACGATATTTCGCCGATACGTTTGCTGCGTGATGTCGGGCTCGGTCTCGTTGAACGCATGCCAAAGGTGAAAAACTATCTTATTCAGGAAGCTGCCGGAATTACCGAGGGGGCACCAAAACTCTTATTGGGCGAGGCGCTCTAAAATCGGTTGCTTTAGCGTGAAGGTCGGGCTTGTGCCCTTATAACATAGCAGAAAAACTGTTATCGAGGAATTTGCCCGGCATCAAACGGTAAACTTTGGTCTTTTGACAACATATGCCAATTCTGTCGGATAACTGGGCCGAACGAAAAGGCTGGCGTTATGTTGGGCTAGCACGTCTCAAACCACGTATAGCGGTCGTCGTATTTAGCCAAGCGCCGTTGCTGCATGAAAGTGCGAACACGCGAAAATTCTTTTAATCATCGTTTGAATAGTGTGTTTTGCCATGAAGAAAAGCAATGTCCAAATGAAAAAGCCACGTGAAAGACCACGTGGCTTTTTTAAACGAAAATCGCTTTTGTTCTATACGCGGCGCTCAATCATCAATTTTTTGATTTCAGCAATCGCTTTCGCAGGATTTAACCCTTTAGGACATGTCTGCGCACAATTCATGATAGTATGGCAGCGATAGAGACGAAAGGGATCTTCCAGATTATCAAGACGTTCACCCTTGGCCTCGTCACGCGAATCGGCAATCCAGCGATAGGCTTGCAACAAGACGGCGGGGCCGAGATAGCGGTCACCATTCCACCAGTAGCTCGGGCACGAGGTCTGGCAACAAGCACACAAAATACACTCATAAAGGCCATCCAGTTTCTGGCGGTCTTCATGGCTTTGCAGCCATTCTTTTTGCGGTTCGGGTGAAACGGTTTGCAACCACGGCTCAATCGAACGGTGTTGCGCATAAAACCGGTTAAGATCCGGCACCAGATCCTTTACCACCGGCATAGATGGCAACGGGTATATTTTGATCGGGTGGTGAACATCGTCCATGCCGGTGATACAAGCCAACGTGTTTGAACCGTCGATATTCATGGCGCAGGAGCCACAAATGCCTTCGCGGCAGGAACGACGCAATGTCAAAGTCGGATCGACATGATTTTTGATATATAAAAGCCCGTCTAGAATCATCGGCCCGCAAGAATTCCGGTCAACATAATACCTATCAAGACGCGGATTCTGGTCGTCATCGGGCGACCAGCGATAGATGTGAAACTCAGTGAGCTTCGAGGTGTCATCCGGCTTTGGCCAGATTTTACCCGGCTTAATTTGCGAATTTTTGGGAAGTGTCATATGAACCATGATTAATATCTCCCCTTAATAAACGCGCTTCTTGGGCGCAATTTTCTTAAGCGCAATGCCACCATCTTCCTCTTTGGTCAGCGGATTGAGGTGGACACCGCGATAGGAAAGTGTGACTTTCCCGTCTTCGGACAAGCGTGAAAGCGTATGCTTGCGCCAGTTTTTATCATCGCGTTCCGGGTAGTCCTCACGGGCATGGGCACCACGGCTTTCGTGACGGGCTTCCGCAGAATAGACGGTGGTAATCGCATTTGCCATGAGATTTTCCAATTCCAGAGTTTCCATCAGATCGGAATTCCAGATCAGCGACCGATCGGTCACTTTGACATCCGGCAATTCGTTCCAAATTGCCGAAATACGTCTGCAGCCTTGCTGTAGCGACTCTTCAGTACGGAAAACGGCTGCATCTTCCTGCATGGCACGCTGCATTTTTTCACGCAAGACAGCTGTCGGCATACTGCCATTGGCAAAACGAATACGATCGAAGCGATCCATAATCTTGTCAACAGCATGTTCATTAACCGGCGGAATTTCTGACTTGCGATCAATCACTTCGCCGGCTCGAATGGCCGCTGCACGGCCAAACACAACCAGATCAATCAGCGAATTGGAGCCGAGGCGGTTTGCACCATGCACCGATGCACAACCGGCCTCTCCAACAGCCATAAGCCCGGGTTGTACACGATCGGGTTCTTCATTGGTCGGATTTAACACTTCACCGAAATAATTGGTTGGTATGCCACCCATATTATAGTGAACTGTCGGAATAACCGGAATCGGGTCTTTAGTCACATCAACACCGGCAAAAATACGCGCCGATTCGGAAATACCGGGCAGACGTTCATGCAAAATTGCCGGATCAATATGGCTAAGAACAAGAAAGATGTGATCCTTTTTCGGACCAACGCCCCGTCCTTCGCGAATTTCAATTGTCATGCAGCGTGACACAACATCACGTGACGCAAGATCCTTGAACGAAGGTGCATAGCGTTCCATAAAACGCTCGCCTTCCGAGTTGATGAGATAACCACCTTCACCACGGGCACCTTCGGTAATGAGACATCCCGAGCCATAAATGCCGGTTGGATGGAACTGGACAAACTCCATATCCTGCAATGGCAATCCGGCACGGGCAATCATACCGCCACCATCACCGGTGCATGTATGAGCCGATGTTGCAGAAAAATAAGCCCGTCCATAGCCACCTGTTGCCAGAACAACCATCTTTGCGCAAAAACGATGAATTGTTCCGTCGTCAAGATTCCAGGCAACAACACCGGTACACACGCCATCGGTCATAATAAGATCAAGAGCATAATATTCAACAAAAAATTGTGCGTTATGCTTGAGACTTTGCCCGTAAAGTGTATGCAAAATAGCATGTCCCGTGCGGTCGGCAGCCGCGCATGTGCGCTGTACCGGCGGGCCTTCACCAAAATCTGTTGTATGCCCGCCAAAGGGGCGCTGGTAGATCTTCCCGTCTTCGGTACGGGAAAAAGGAACGCCGTAATGTTCGAGTTCATAAACCGCAGCCGGTGCGGACCGAACCAGATATTCCATGGCATCCATATCACCGAGCCAGTCGGAGCCCTTGATCGTGTCATACATATGCCACTGCCAATTATCCGGCCCCATATTGGAAAGTGATGCTGCTATGCCACCTTGAGCGGCAACAGTGTGCGAACGTGTCGGAAAGACCTTGGTAATACAGGCGGTCTTCAACCCCTGTTCAGCCATTCCAAGCGTTGCCCGCAACCCCGAACCGCCAGCACCGATAATGACCACATCAAATTTGTGGTCAATGTAATGATAGGCTTTTTCGCCTTTTGGCGAAGACTTATTTGACGAAGTGGTGACCATGTAGATCAACCTCCCAATGTGATTTTTAAAAGGGCAAGAATGAGGCCTGCACCCATCAGGTAGCAGAAGAAAGTGTTAAGCGTCAGCATAAATACGCGTACAGCTTCATTCGGCAAATAATCCTCAAGGATCACCTGCATGCCCAGTTTCATGTGATAAATACCGGAAAGAATCATCAGTGCCATTACGACAACCACGACCGGATTGGCCAGTGCAGTACGAACAGTTGCATAATCTTTGCCAACAAGCGACACTACAAGAACGATAAAAAATACGAATAACGGGATATTGGCAAAGGCTGTCAAGCGTTGCATCCAGAAATGTGTTGTTCCAGTATGAGCAGATCCCCATCCCCGGACTTTTCCAAGCTCTGTTCTGAAATCTTTTTTCATGAATATCTCCCTGCCATTAACGCAC
>NZ_CALYQK010000022.1 GCF_945285465.1 uncultured Bartonella sp.
CCTTCGACAAGGTCTTCGATCGCCGTTGGCTGGTCGCCGGAAGGCAAAAACGGCGTTTCCATTTTGAAAGGTTTGCCACCTTCCGATTTTTGCGGGCGGACAGGACGGTGGGGTGTCCACAATTTACCGTTTTTAAACAGTGGATTGCCCGAAGCGATAAGGGCAGAAAGTGCTTCGACCGTGGCCGTCGCCCCGCCGGTGGAAATTTTTGCGGCATCTTCCAGACCGACATCAAGTCCGGCAACCGGATTGAGCCCGGCAGCAGCCCGCTGTTTTGCAGTTGCTTTGCCGCCAATCGATGTGCCGCGTGATGTTCGAGCCGCCTTGTCAGCCGATTTTTTTTCTTTTGCCGGTTTTTTGATGGGTTTTGCTGCCGCTTTATCAATTTCGTCGGCCCAATCGGCAATCGAACCGGTTGGTGAAGACGACGAGGCAATTGCTGCACCATCTTTATGCCGATGCGGTGCTGCAGCCGAGGCTTTTGGTTTTTTGTCAGAAGATGTCATTTTTCCATATGATCTCATAATGCAACAATATGGTATATCAGACAAAAAATAAAAGATAATTTTAGAACTTTGTTTGCGCCACAGCGACATAACAACTTTGTTTGAGCCACAGAAACTTGGTTTAACGTTGCAGCAGGCAATCGACAGTGTTGCAAGTGAAAAACTTTGCAAAGAACCGCGGCAGGTTCATTTTACAGCAGGATATTTTAAACTTTGCTGAACGTGGGCTGCTTTCGGAGCCTATAATCGCAACGCAAATCTTTCAACAGCAGTCAAGAATGGCCACGAAAATCCGGTATTTTCCGGCAACCATTACCGCGGCTTTCAACACGGCTGGATATGCAACGATTGCTGCTCGGCGAAAAGATGTTCAAACCGCTTGTCAACGTAACACTATTGTCGAGCCAAAGACGGAAATTGATGTCAGGCAAAAATCGGTTCTCAAAGCGTGAAAAAACCGGACGGTTTTTTGATAACCGACCGGTCAGGTTTTAAATCAGTCTCTCGGGCCGCCATGCCACGAACCACCGCCACCGGGGAAAGGACGCCCCTCACCACCCCCGGGCAAGGGACCGGGCGACCATTGCGGTGGTCTGCCGCCTTGTGGTGGCATGTCCGCTCCCGGACGCCACGGCGGACGGTTGCCGTCCCAGTTAGGCGGGGGCCTGTTGCCACCCCAATTTGGTGGCGGTGGTGGCGGACGATGGCCGCCCCAATTTGGCGGAGGCGGCGGAGGTGGCGGCGGTCTATGGCCGCCCCAATTTGGCGGAGGCGGCGGAGGTGGCGGACGATGGCCGCCATGCCACCAGGGCGGGCGCGGCCCGTTATTATGATGGCGCCAATACCAGTCATCAACATAACCATCACCAATTATGACGTTGAAAGTCGATGAAGAAGGCACGTTATAGCTGTTATAGACGGCATCACCATTTCTAAACGCCAGATAGGAAGCCGATGCCCAGCCAATACGCGGGCCATAATTGATCTGGCACCAATTGCCGTTACAATTGCGTACAGTGACCATTTCACCGGCCGCTATTTTTCCACGAATCGGGTAGGCGGTGCTTGGCCCATCCCTGAAATTCAGTGGTGCAGTGACAATTGCCTCCGTTACTGCCTGCGCCGGCGGGGCAAACAGCAAAAACGTGCCAAGCATCATTGAACCGAGTATTCTTTTCATTTGTCTCTCAAATCCGGGCCAACCCCAAATGGTTTTCATTCCGGCCCAAGGTTTGTCTTGGGTTATCATTCTTCTAATTTAGGATAAATTGCGGCAAAGTGAAAGTGGTTCCATCCAATTCACAAAATTTATAGTTATATTTGTTGTATAACCAAAAACGTGCTGTTCAAATTTTTACGGTTTTTTCTGCGTTGACGGGCGAGAAACTTTAACGCGAAAATCAAGTCTGATATGTTGTGTCCACTACGTTTCTAATATCTTGTGTCTACAACATTATAGTGATTGCAACATAATGTTTGAAAACGGTTCCCGACGGTTTTTGGCTGGCGTTTGCCCTTGAGCCTTTGAGCGTTTTTACCCCGTGTGTGTTTTCCGGCTGACTGTGCTTTCTGGCTGATAAAGTCCTAATTCTGCAATATGACCGTGTGGCCGACAATAAAACGATAACAATTTAATTCTGTTGGCAAAAAATTCTTGCTTTTTGCCTTTTTGATTTTCCAGACAAGCGCAAAATGTTGTCAGCTTCAAAACCGTATAAAAATAGCATCACGGAAAAAACGGTTCTCGACAAAGCACCAAGACCGGTTATCAGCTTTTTAAAAAACCTCAAAGCCGCGCCGGTAACATTGTCAGCCGTTGATCTAAACAAACATGGCGGAAAGCGAGAATAGACCTAAAACAGCAATTTTTCCCGGTAAAGTTGGAAAAGTTTTGTGCGTCAACGTGCAAGATCGAACACTTGTCCAAAACAACAAAAACAAAACCGTCCGGTTTTTAAACGGGCTGGTGTTTCAATTTATTTCCTTTGATGGCTGCCGGCCTAATGTGCTTCTATCGGCGGCATTTCCGGTCTGTCGGGTGGAAGCCTGTCAGACCCACCAGATCCCCAATTTGGCGGCGGCGGGCGATGGTCGTGATGCCGGTGACAATGGCGGCGATAATCCCCGTTATCGTTATAATCCCCGTTATCTTTATAATCATTGTCGATAATGACGTTATCTGTCGGTCGGGATGGGCGGTCATAATAGTCATCATTGTCACCGTTTTGATAAACGGATTTGCCACTTTTAACGGCAAGAACGGCTGCTGGAACCCAACCGGTGCGTGGACTTTAATTGATCCTGCAGCAATTGCGCAAGCAACGGCGCACATCGACAATTTCACCGGCAGAAATTGTTTTGTGATGGGCATAGGTTTTCCCCTGACCCGTCTCTCAAATTTAATGGTGCAGTCACCAACGCATCGCTGGCTTGCGCTGTTGGTGCTGCCGATAAAAATATACCTAACAGTAATGAACCAAGTGTTTTTTTATTTTTCCCTCGGTCTCAAGGGTTAAACATATTTTGAAAGTACAATTTGAGACAATGAACCGCCGATTGCAGCTTAATTGGAGCAGAACGGAGATGTAAATTGCGAATGAACAATCAAATATTGTAAAGAACGCTTATATCCACTTTTTAGGCTAACTGCCCTATATAGGGGCGCGTTTGCTGATTTATCAGGGGGCAAGCCAATAAAAATTCGGATGATAATTCCTTACGATATGCTATACTAGACAAAGATATATAAGTTGAGACGGGTTCCGGGAGGATTTCCGGAGGCCGTTTCTTTTTATTTTTGAAACGCCATGGCGCGGGAAGGAAAGGATAGAATAATGGAAAAATATCCGATGACGACGGGAAGCTATGAAAAACTGAAAGAAGAGCTTCGTTGGCGTCAACATGAAGAACGCCCCCGTATTATTGAAGCAATTGCCGAAGCACGTGCTCATGGGGATCTTTCGGAAAATGCCGAATACCATGCCGCTAAAGAGGCACAAAGCCATAATGAAGGCCGTATTGGTGAACTGGAGAATTATATTACCTGTGCCGAGGTGATTGATGTGACGAAACTTACCGGCAATAAAATCAAATTCGGTGCCACAGTCAAACTGGTTGACGAAGATACCGAGGAAGAAAAAATATACCAGATTGTTGGCGAACAGGAAGCGGAAGTCAGATTGGGTAAAATTTCTATTTCTTCGCCAATAGCGCGCGCTTTAATCGGCAAGGAAAAGGGCGATTCTATCGAAGTCAATGCACCCGGTGGCTCGCGCTCTTACGAGATTCTTTCGATCGAGTTTATTTGATTGGCCGTGTTATGCGTGTGTCCTTGAAAGAAACGGAAATTATTGCCCCGAATTTCAAAAAGCGTTTGTCGGGGGTAACCTCGACAATTGTGCAACTTATTCCGCTTCAGCGCAAAAAAGGTATACGCATTTCGACACTCGGGCCGGGACTGCCGGCAAGCCTTCCCGCACTCAATTATGCAAGTCTGCTGAGCCTGTGGAAAAAACCGGACGACAAGCCGTTCCGCATCTGGCACGCCCGCCGCAATGTCGAAATGGTTGCCGGCATTGTGTTGCGCGATGTCATGCGTGTGAAATTGAAACTTGTGTTCACCTCGGCTGCACAACGCTACCACAAGCCGTTCACCAATTGGCTGATCAGGCGAATGGACAAGGTTATTGCCACAAGCGCCCGCTCCGGATCATTTCTGGAAGTGCCCTACAGGGTTATTATGCATGGCATTGATCTGGAGCGTTTTACCCCGCCAGCAACAGATGAAGATAGTTTCCAGTCGACAAAACTGCCGGGCAAATATGCGATTGGCTGTTTCGGCCGGGTACGCCACCAAAAGGGCACCGACCTTTTTGTTGATGCCATGATTGCCTTATTGCCACATTATCCGGATTGGACGGCGGTTATTACCGGCCGTACCACCGCCGAGCATCAGGCCTTTGAAAAGGAATTGCGCCGTAAAATTGCTGCTGCCGGACTTGAAAACCGTATTCTCATTCTTGGCGAGGTTGATGATATAAGGGTATGGTATCGCCGTATCTCGCTTTATGTTGCCCCGTCGCGAAATGAAGGGTTCGGCCTGACACCGCTTGAAGCCATGGCATCCAAAACCGCGGTTGTGGCCAGTGATGCCGGTGCTTATAGCGAGTTGATTGCCAAAGACTGCGGAACGGTTGTTCCCGCAGGCGACGGTGCGGCATTGACCGAAGCAATCAAGCCTTATCTTGCCAACCCGCAAATGACCATTGCCGCAGGCGAAAAAGCGTTAGCCCATGTTCGCAAGAATTTTCCTCTGGATAAGGAAGCAACGGCAATAGGCAACGTCTATCAGGAGCTTTTTTGTCAAAAATAGTTGCAGCTTGCGCTTCGGCGCGCGGCCGCCGGAAGGTTTTTGGCCGATTCTGGCGAGGCGTTTTTTCAAACTGTCGGTTCAAATCTTGCTTTGGTCACCAACAGCAGATTTTTTTCCACCGGTTTCGAGAAAACCGGATTGGCGTTCTGAGGCTGTCAAAGGATGAGTGGCGGCTCATCCTTGATGATGCGAATGGTCAAGGCGGTGCGCACCGAACCGACATTCGAGGCCGCCGTCAGTTGCTCGATGACAAAACTTTGAAAGCTCTTTAGATCGGGTGCAACGCAATGGAGCAGAAAGTCCGATTCACCCGAAACCATCCATGCTTTGCGCACAAGTGGCCATTGATAGACCCTGGCGGCAAAGCCACGTAAATCGGCATCCGATTGGCGGTGCAAACCGACAAAACAAAAAGCCACCAGATCCTGTCCGATCATGGCACCATTAAGAATGGCCTGATAGCCTTTGATGATTCCTTCATGTTCAAGGCGTTTGACACGACGCAGGCATGGGGGCGCGGAAATACCGACTTTGGAAGCAAGCTCGACATTGGTAATGCGACCATTGCTTTGTAATTCTTTTAAAATCTTCCAATCAATAGAATCGAGATCGGCTTTAATCTGCATAGCACTTTGCTTTGTCATTGTTGGGTTAATGCATGTCTATCATTGGCCACGACAAACGTCACGCAATAAAATTATTTTCGCCAAAAAGCAGGGGTAAAAAGAATGATAACCGTGACAATTTCAAGTCGTCCGGCAAGCATCAGAAAACTGAGAATCCATAATGCCCAATCGCCGACTGTTGAAAAATTGCCGTCTGGGCCAATTTTGTCGCCAAAGCCGGGCCCGACATTGGATAATGCGGTTAGTGCTCCGGTAAAAGCTGAAACAAAATCAAGGCCGGTAAACGCCAATAACATGGCACCGATAATTAGTGATGTCATATAAAGACATAAAAACAGCAACACGGTTTGAGCGAGATCTCCCGTTATATCATTGCCACCATAACGCACCTTTACCACTGTATTGGGCGACAAAAGCCGTGTCATGCTGATCTTGGTAAATCGCCACAATATGATAAGGCGGTTTATTTTTATGCCACCGGATGTCGAACCGGCACATCCGCCAATAAAGGAAGCAATGAAAAAAATACCAAGTGCAAAAGGCCCCCATAAAAGATAGTCTTCCGCCGCATAACCGGTTGTTGTAATGACCGAAACAAAATGGAAAATCGCATCAAGAAAAGCGCGATGGAAACTGAAGCGGAAGTAAAAATGCAGCCAGATGGCAAGCGCAAAACTTGCAACAAGCACAATGGTTAAAAACACGATCACCTGGGGGTCGGCCAAACGGCGCGAGCGTTCGGGCAAAACAAGTTTGACGTAAAGTATGAAGGGCAGTGAGGCCAAAACCATGAAGATTGTTGCAATGACAAGAACCGAAGGTGTTTTGGCGAAATAGCCCAGCGATGCATCATGGGTGGAAAAACCGGCAGTGGCGATGGTTGTCATGGCATGGTTGACCGCATCAAACATGGTCATGCCGACAGCAAAATAGGACAACATGCATAAAAGTGTCAGGCCGATATAGGCAATGATAATGCCATTGGCAATCTGGTTGACACGCGGCAGCACTTTTTCGGCGCGGTCAGACGATTCCATATTAAAAAGTTGCACCCCGCCGACGCGCAGTGACGGCAGCAGCAAAAGTGCCAAGGCGATAAATCCGATGCCGCCGATCCAGCAAAGAAGCGAACGCCACAACAGAATTCCGCGCGGCAATTTGTCAAGGCCGGTCAAAACGGTGGCCCCTGTCGTGGTGATGCCGGAAACCGCTTCAAAAATTGCCGATGCAAGACTTAATGGCAAATGGGAAAAATAAAGTGGCATCGTTCCGAGCAGGCAGCCGGTCACCCATAGGCAAACGGTAAGAAGAAAACCAAGGCGCGCCGAAAAGCGGCAAACGGCTCCTCTGGTTGCCAACAGGATAAGGGTGGCAAAAGCAATTGTGGTTGCCGCCGAACGTATAAAAACCACCCAATCATTGCTGCCAGCACGCAAATCGGCAAGGGCAGGGAGCAACATTGTTATTCCCATAATCAGGGCAAAACGTGCGCAGACATTGCTGACAAATCGAAAAATGGCGAACCTCGGAAATTATAAGCAGACACGACAACTGCCAAATACGGCAGCCGCCAGACACGGCAATCGTAAAACGACAGTGTTAAAAAACTGACACTCTTTTATATAAAATTTGCCCTGACTGACAATTACTAAGTTTAATAATACAGAGGGTTCTTGCTTTCGCCATTCAGTTATTGCCGGTGGCTTGCAAAAACCGGACTTACACCATAAATTCGTCGTCATGAACAATTTTTGCCAAAGAGTTTTGTCGCTTCTTTTGCTTATTTTGAAAGTGGAGTTTCATGCCAGTACGCCATATTCCAGTGTTAATCATCGGTTCAGGACCCGCCGGTTATACGGCGGCAATTTATGCCGCCCGTGCCATGTTGAAACCTGTTCTCATCACCGGATTGCAGCAGGGCGGGCAACTGACAATTACCGACGAGGTCGAAAATTATCCGGGTTTTATTGACCCGATCCAAGGGCCATGGCTTGTTGAGCAAATGGCCGAGCAGGCCAAAAAAATGGGTGCCGAGCTTGTCTATGATATTGTCACCAAGGTTGATCTAGCAACGCGGCCGTTTTCTTTAAAGTGCGACTCCGGAGCTTCTTATAGCTGTGACGCGCTCATTATCGCCACCGGTGCGCAAGCGCGCTGGCTCGGTCTTGAAAGCGAACTGAAATTTATGGGCGGCGGTGTTTCGGCTTGTGCAACATGTGACGGTTTTTTCTATCGCGGCAAAGATGTTGTTGTCGTTGGCGGTGGTAATAGCGCCGTCGAAGAAGCACTCTATTTGTCGAATCTTGCCAGAACTGTCACAGTGGTTCATCGTCGCGACTTTTTCCGTGCCGAAAAAATTTTGCAGGATCGTTTGTTGAAACGTGATAATGTGCGGGTCATCTGGAACCATGTTGTGGACGAGATTGTCGGCAACCCGGCCAAGCCGCCAATGGGGGCAACGGTCACCGGAGTGCGGCTCAAAGATACGCTTAGTGGTGAATATAGCCAAGTTGACGTGCAAGGTGTGTTTATCGCGATTGGCCATGCGCCAGCGGTCGAGTTGTTTGACGGGCAATTGCGACAGAAGGCTGGCGGCTATTTGTGGACGGCACCTGATTCGACAGCCACCAATATTCCCGGCGTTTTTGCCGCTGGTGATGTTGCCGACGATACATTCCGCCAGGCCGTAACAGCGGCCGGACGCGGCTGTATGGCGGCAATCGAGGTCGAACGCTTTCTTGACGAACAATAATAAACGAAAGCTGTTTGAAAATTAAGTTTGTGTATGACGCTGTTTGAACAAGATTTGTGCCCAATATAGTTATAAAGTTTGAGACGTTTTTTAAATTTGTCTTTGCGTATTATATTATAGAGGAGAAAAATTGTGGCGGCGCCATTGGATTGGGATAAATTGAGGATTTTCCACGCTGCTGCCGAAGCTGGTTCATTTACCCACGCTGCACAAACATTACATTTGTCACAATCGGCTATATCGAGGCAGGTTTCGGCACTGGAACAGGATGTCGGAGTGCCGCTTTTCCAGCGTCATGCCCGTGGCCTTATCATGACAGAACAGGGCGAAATTCTCTATCGCACTGCCCATGACGTGTTGATGAAACTCGAAAATGTTCGCTCCAAGCTCAGCGAAAGTCGTGAAAAGCCTAGTGGCCATCTTTGCGTGACGACAACATTTGGTTTGGGGTCGGGCTGGCTTGTCGAGCGTATACCGGAATTTGTCAGTCTCTACCCCGATATTCAGATACAACTTTTATTGGATGACGAGGAGCTTGATCTTACAATGCGCCATGCCGATTGTGCCTTGCGTTTGCGTCAGCCCCAACAACCCGATTTGATCCAGCGCCGTTTATTTACCGTACATATGCATGTCTATGCTTCGGCAAATTATATTGCCAGTAATGGCAAGCCGGAGCGTCTGGAAGATCTTGACAACCACCGCATCATCTCGTTCGGTGAATCGGCTCCGAGTTATCTTGCCGGTCTTAACTGGCTGGAAATAGCCGGCCGAAGTGATGGATCATTGCGCGTTCCGGCATTGCAGATCAACAATGTGATATCGATAAAGAAAGCGGCGATAAAAGGCCTCGGTATTGCGGTTTTGCCCGATTATATCATTGGTGCCGATGACGGGCTTATCCGTCTGTTACCCAATCTGAGCGAAATTCCTTCATTTGACACGTTTTTCTGCTATCCCGATGCATTGAAAAATTCGGCCAAATTGCATGCTTTCCGCGATTTTATTTTTGCAAAATCGCGTAACTGGTCGTTTTAACAAGCAAAAACCGGTTTGCGTTTGATTATTTAAAACAGCTGAACCATCACAAAATCGCAAGAAAATGTCAGCCCGTATAACAGTCTGATTAAAGCTCTCTGTTAAGGCTGGCCATTTTTTTTCTGGCAAGCAGGTGACTGAGGCAGGCACCAAATCATCGCGTCCTGCTTTGTTTGGTTGTGCTCCTTTAAAATGTGCGCCGGTCGATGTTGCCGTCATCAATGCCCTCCCATTCAATTTTATCGGCTTATTTTGCCGCCCGAAAGCACGACCGTATCAAATCGCCTATGAACAAGAGTGCAACTAAAAGCTGATTGTGACACAGCAATATGACAAAGTTGAAACAATATTCTACCAAGGGTTGTCTGATAAAATGATAGCTGGGCATTTCAAGTGCTATCAAACCGCCAGTCTGCCTGCTATCTTGGCTATTCTCATGCTTTTTTCGCATAACAATAATTAACTGCTTGATCTAATATATTGATTTGAAAACAAAAAAAGTATAGCCTTTCTGACTACAGTATATTTGCTCTTTCGAGTTATGCGTTTATTGCATAGCTGATTTGCTTAAATTTTAGTTGCTACCTGCCTAAAAAAAGTGCATATTGGCTGCATCTCAAGAGAACGTCTCCTCCCATTACGTTTCTTGAGTGTTCCCCTCTGGAGGTTTTTTCCGATTGACGATAGTCTCGGATACCTTCAAATTTAGCCGGGCTTTTGTCCGGCTTTTTTTTGCCTGTTTCCAGCGTCTTTAAAAAGGTTTGCCAATTTGTGCCGGCCTTTTTTAAAATGGCGAATAAGAGATAGTCGCTTTTGCGGCGGGCTTTGCTTTTATGATAAAATTCGTTGTCATAAAGCTGATGCCCTTGGTTTTTTCAGCTATTGGCGTTGGTTTGGGCAAATGTTGCAATAGCAAACCACATTATTTTGAGTTTATTGCACAAAATAGCACTTTTTGTTGTCTGGTATCAGACATGTCACAACAAGACATGGTATAAAAAAACCGCCTGAAAGGCGGTTTTTACAATTAATTAGTAATCGTCTAGCTCAAGCTTGAACAAAAACGCTGAATGCGCTGGCAGGCTTCTTCAAGCAATTTTTCCGAGGTTGCATAGGAGATGCGGAAAGCCGGTCCAAGACCGAAAGCAGTACCATGGACAACAGCAACAGCTTCAGCTTCAAGAAGAGCTGTGACAAAGTCTTCATCGTTTTTGATCACTTTGCCGTCCGGTGTTTTTTTGCCGATCAGTTTTGCGCAGGAAGGATAAACATAAAATGCACCTTCCGGTGTCGGGCATTCAATGCCATTTGCCTGATTGAGCATAGAAACAACAAGGTCGCGACGCGCCTGGAAAATGGCTTTATTTTTTTCGACAAAGTCTTGTGGCCCGTTCAAAGCTTCAACCGCCGCCCATTGCGAAATCGAGCAGGCACCGGAAGTCTGCTGGCTCTGGATAGTTTCCATAGCTTTGATCAGTTCAACCGGACCGGCAGCATAGCCGATACGCCAACCGGTCATGGCATAGGCTTTTGACACACCATTAACAGTCAGTGTGCGTTCGTAAAGTCTTGGCTCGACGGCTGCCGGTGTCGCGAATTTGAAGTTATTATAGGTAAGATGCTCATACATATCATCTGTCAAAATATGGACATGAGGATATTTGACCAGAACATCGGTAAGTTTTTTCAATTCGTCATGGCTATAGGCGGCACCGGAAGGATTACATGGCGAATTGAAAATAAACCATTTGGTTTTATCAGTAATGGCCGCTTCAAGATCTTCCGGCTGGAGTTTATAATTGAATTCCTGTCTGGCATCGACAAAAACCGGTGTGCCGTTATTTACGGCAACCATTTCAGGATAGCTCACCCAATAGGGTGCCGGAATAATAACTTCATCACCCTTGTTCAAGGTTGCCATAAAAGCATTGAACAAAACCTGCTTGCCACCGGTGCCGACAATAATCTGTTGCGGTTTATAGTCGAGATTGTTTTCGCGTTTGAACTTGGCAACAATAGCTTGGCGCAACTCCGGTATGCCAGCAACGGGGGTATATTTTGTTTTTCCCTGATGAATGGCGGTAATGGCAGCGTTTTTGATATTATCAGGTGTATCGAAGTCCGGTTCGCCAGCACCCAACGAAATTACATCACGCCCGGTGGCCTTCAGGTCACGGGCTTTTTGAGCAACGGCAATTGTCGCAGAGGGCTTGATACGGGATAGCGTATCGCCAATAAAAGCCATTCTATTATCTCCTCAAACTATTTAAGCAATACATTGATTCCAAGTAATCAACGCAATAAAAGGCTCGCAGGAATTTATGTCTTAAGCGCTCCAAAAGTGCAAGAAATCTCTCATCAATTTATTGTAGGACAGCCCGTTTTTTTCTTTTTCACTGTTATTTTTCTCGCCGCAGGCAGTTTTTGTCATTTCTTGGCCCTGTTTTAAGCACTCGCCCGCGTTTTTTTGCTACCGTTTTTTATTCGCCTTTATCAACGCGCGAAAAAATGTCATCAAAACGTTTTTTTGCAACGCCGGGCTGCTTATGGTCAAGATAGGATTGCGGCAATGTGGCGTCACCGACTTTAATGAGCATAATCATACCCATCGCATAATGGGGAATACACTTTATGCCGTAAAAACCGGCTTTATCAAAGGTAATTTCCAGCTCTTCGTCGATCTTGCCTTTAAACGGCACTGCCCCTTCGGGAATCATGTCGTCAATTGTTGCTGCGTTATGGCTTTTTTGCGTGGCAACGAATTTCACGCGATCGCCGGGCTTGATAACAAGGTAGTCGGGTTCAAAAACCATAGAGCCGGCTGCCCCGCGATTGAGCATTTTGACTTCATAGGTTTCGGCTTGCGCGGTTGATAAAAAGACTAATAATGCGACAAAACCAAACAGTATTCTCATTTTTTGTCATCCTTTTGCGAATGGTGCATAGGCCAATAACGAATAGTCAACGGGCCGTTTCTTGTCACGTTAATCTCGGCATTGGCGTGAAAGTTGGATAAGATCATCTCGCTCGTCAACACATCTTGCGGTAAACCTGTGGTGATCAGGCGCCCGTGATTTAATAATGCAATTCGATCGCAAAACATGGCCGCATGATTGAGGTCATGAAGTGCAATGATTACCGAAAGTCCCAGTTCCCGAACCAGCGATAAAATTTCCAGTTGGCAACCAATGTCGAGATGATTGGTCGGTTCGTCAAGTATGAGGATTTCGGGTTTTTGGGCCAGTGCGCGCGCAATATGGATGCGCTGTTTCTCGCCGCCGGAAAGACTGTTTAACATGCGGTTTTCAAAGCCGGACATATTGACCTTTTCCAGCGCATCTTGCAGCACCTCCTCGTCCTTTTCTGCCCAGGAAGAAAATAAGGTTTTATGTGGTGTGCGGCCGATTTCAATAGCATGGCGCACGTCGATGCGTTCATGCGGCTCGGCCTGTTGCTCGACGAAGGCAATAGTTTGGGCAAGTGCGCGTCTTTTCCAGTTTTTAAAGGCAATATTATTCAGACTGACGCAGCCGCTTGTCGGCATAACAAGACCGGCAAAAACCGAAAGAAGCGAGCTTTTACCGGCGCCATTGGGGCCGATAATACCAAGAACTTCATTGTTGTCTAGTTGAAGAGAGACATTATCGAGAATCTTGCGGCGGTCGATTTCAAGCGTTATATTTCTGGCGGCAAGCACTTTCAGTTTCCTTTCTGCCGCACAAGAAGCAGGGCAAAAAGCGGCGCACCGATCAAAGCCGTGACAATGCCGACAGGAAAAGCAAGTCCCGGCACAATGATACGCGAGACAACATCGGCAGCAATCATGAACAGCGCACCGGTCAAAGCCGATGCGGGAATAAGAAGGCGATGGCGGACACCGACAATAAGGCGGGCTGCATGGGGAACGACCAGACCGACAAAGCTGATGGTTCCCATGATCGACACCATAACCGCGGTGACAAGTGCGACAATGGTAATCAGCAACATGCTGACATATTTGACCGATATTCCGAGCGATGCGGCGGCACGCGTGCCAAAGACAAAAGCATCAAGAATGCGCGAAAACGCAAAAAATATCAAAAACGCCATGACTGTCAACGGAAAGGCAAGGGCGGCATCGTTCCATCTGGCACCGGAAAGATTGCCGATCATCCAGGCAAAAATGTTGGACCGGCCTTCAAGAGGGGTAAAAATCATTAAAATCAGTGCCGTCAAAGCATTGAACAACATGGCGCTGGCAATACCGGCAAGAATAATGGCAGTGGCATTACGCCCCGAATGATAGGCAAGAAAGACGACAAAAAAGAATGACAAAAGCCCGCCAATCAATGCGCCGGTCGACAGCGACAGGACACTTAGATTCATGCCGAAGGCTGTAACCAGTGCGGCACCCGTACCGGCACCGGAAGAAATGCCGAGAAGATAGGGCTCGGCAAGGGGATTGCGCAACAAAGCCTGCAAAATAACGCCGCACATGGCTAGGCCAGCCCCGCAACAGGCCCCGACAACGGCTCTCGGCAACCGCCATAGCCAGATGACCCGGCTATGGAAAATATCGACCTCGTAACCAGCACCGCAAAGATTATTGGCAATGGTTTTCAGAAATGTTGAAAAGGAAATGGAAATTTCACCAATGGCCGCACCGACAATAATTGCCGAAAGCAAAAGGCAGGCTGCTAGACAACAAATAATCGTGGTGCGGGTCATTGACATAGTGACTATTTGTCCAACCCAAGTTCAACAATAGCATTTGCCAGTTTTTCGATACCGTCAATCGTGCGCATCGTTGTATTCATCGACTGCACGTCCATATTGACCAGACGATTATTTTCAACGGCGGGAAGAAGTTTTGTCACCGGATCGTTTTTCAAAAAATCGCGCTTGACGGCAACATCATCGGCAGGAAAGCGCCGACGATCCATTTCGGCCAAAACAATAATTGTCGGATTTTCTTTGACAATGGTTTCCCAGCCAACAGTCGGCCATTCATAATTGGACCGGATAACATTGTTAATGCCGAGAATTTTCATAATATAACCAGGTGCCCCGAGGTCTCCGGCAACATAAGGGTCAATATCAAGATCGGCACTGGAATACCAGAAAACGGCACTGATTTTGCCCTTTGGCAAATTCTTGACCTTGTCGATTGCCGCCTGTTCACGCTCTTTCAATTCATGAACCAGCTTGTCACCACGCTCTTGGACATTGAAAATCTGGGCAAGTTCGGAAATTTCCTGATAGATCAGATCCATGGTAAACGGTGCAGTACGCAAACCGTCACTACCGGCAAGATTGTCTTTGCCAACACAATCGGCAGGTGCCGTATAAACGGGAATCTCGAATTCTCTAAACTGGTCATAGGTTGCGGTACTGCCGGCCGGGCCAATTACCCATTCCTGATGACTTGCCACCAGATCAGGCTTTTCTGCAATAATACTTTCAAAACTCGGCACATCATGGGAGAGCATTTTGACGTTTTTGTTGACTTCGCCAAATTGCGGTAAAACAGCCGAATACCATAGAGCCGTCCCTTTGACCTTGTCCGAAAGTCCTAAGGCATAAAGAATTTCTGTAGTATTTTGTCCGACCGATATCGCACGCTCTGGCGCTTCATTGAAAACAAGATCGCGACCACAGTTTTTGATGGTTAAAGGATAATGCGTTTCTTGTGCTGTGGCCGTTTGGCAAAGCGAAAAAGCAAGAAACGAAAATGCCGCGGTGCAAATGAATGTTTTGAGTAAATTGGGTTTCATAATTCTGGCTCGTTTGTTTGATCGACAAGAAAATATTTTGGTGTGAAGGCTGTGAAGCAGATGTTACGGTGGTTGTGAAAAGTCGCATGACCAATCTTTCGGCTCAAGCCGGAAAAACGGCAGAAGGATTTTTAAAAGCCGGATAGATAAGACTGTCTGTTATAAAATGATCGCCAGAACCTTGGCAAAAACCATCCTCGACAAATTTCGGGATTGGTCGCCATGATGTTGCAAAATATGCGTGCCATCATTTTGCCGACAACCATCGTCAGGTGGACGAGAAAATAAATGTCGAATGTATGCGTCGGGCGAGGCGGCACAGGTGAAGTGTTTTGTGGTAAAATCGCAAAATTGACGAAAAAAAAAGTAAAAATTTCGGCTACATTATTTCTGTCGAAATCAACAAAACAGCTGTCCGCATAAACAAACCGGATGTTTTGCCTAAAAATTCTGGCTTTAACCAAACCCACATTGGCAGCCGAAACGGCAGCTGGTTCACTCGTCATTACTATTCCTCCTCTGCACCCACCGTGCTTTAGGGATATGAGATAGGGCTTGAAAGAGCCCGTTATTGACGGCAGGTCTCCTGGCTGACGGCGATTTTTTCACCTTTATAGCCTTCCCGCTTGCGCAGTGGCCCGGGGTATTTCCCGGCAAAGGTGCTGCCGTTTACAGTTGCGGGGGCAGCCACGGCTAAAATCCCGGTTTCCGGTCGATTTTTCCGTATTCCCTATTATTCCCCTTGTGAAGACATCTTGAAGGGGAACCGTCAAAGCCATTCTATAACTTATTTGCTTAAAAGCGCAAGTTTGTAGTTATTCCAGGTATTTAAAAAAAAGATTTATGGCCGAAAAAGGAATGCGCGCCAGCCTTACCGATAAAAAAGCCCTGCCCGAAGGGCAGAGCTTTCAAAATAACATAGATTTTAAAACAATCAGCTCAAAAAGTTCTAAAACAGATAACCTTTTGAGAAAGAAGGCTGTTACAAAACCAAGTTGTTAAAGAGCAGCAAGGTTACCGGCTGCCGACTTTCCAGAACGGCGATCCTGAACAACTTCATAAGAAACCTTCTGGCCTTCGTTCAGGCCATTCATGCCGGAACGCTCAACCGCTGATATATGGACAAAAACATCCGCACCGCCATCATCAGGCTGAATAAAGCCGAAGCCTTTTGTTGTATTGAACCACTTAACTGTTCCTGTAGCCATAGGAAACTCCTGTAATAGAATAATAAATGTACCCGACACATTTCTGTGCCGATACGGGGTAGATCGAAATTTAGAAAGGGGAGTTTCGTAAAAAGTGCTTGCTGCACGGTTAAGAAAGTCGCACAACCGAAAATTCGATTGTGGCTTGGATAACCCTTATTAATAAAAAATGCAAGTTTTATTCCTGTCAAAAATGAAAACCCTTGCTTTTGCCATTTTGATTGCCGACACTATTTAAAAGTATAAATGGCTGGTATATTGAAATATCATGCTTTGCAATTTCCAGACTGTGTTAATGGTGTCATTGTCGCGATTGTCGGATGAGGAATTTTTAGAAAATGGCCAAAACTGGCAGCGATAAAAACGACATCATTGCCGATAATCCGGTTGATTCTGCCCCCGGTTCGTTACGCGAGGGAATGGTTAAAAATACCGGCTTTACCCATCAGGCCAGAATTCTCTATATCGCCTTCTGGCACTCCCATACACGAAACATTCTGATTGCCACGTTTTTGGGGATATTGGCGTTGATCATCCTTATCGGGCGCGGTCAATTACAGATCAATGAATGGACAAAAGATTTCTGGAATGCCATCAGCCGCAAGGATCTTCATGAATTTGTTTTTCAACTGGGCGTTTTCTTTATTATTGCATCGATTTTGTTGATTTTGAATATTATTCAAACATTTCTCAATCAATATTTGAAAATGAAATTGCGTGAAGGCTTGACCGATGACCTCATCAACCAGTGGATGAAGCCGAAACGCGCCTTTCGTTTGACAATGGCCGGAGAAGTTGGTGTCAATCCCGATCAGAAATTGCATGAAGATGCCCGCCATCTTGCCGAATCAACTGCCGATTTGGGAATTAACCTGTTGCAAGCAAGTGTTACACTGATCATATTTATTCCCACTTTATGGGCAACGACCGCCGGTTTTGTCTTCAGTTTTTCCGGCTATAGTTTTCCGCTGCCCGGTTATATGATCTGGGCGGTGTTGTTTTATGTCGGAGCGGCGTCTTTCCTGACGTGGTTTGTGGCCCGCAACCTCGTGACAATCAACGCCAACCGCTATGCCCGTGAAGCCGATTTGCGTGCTGCTTTGATGCATACCAACCGGTCGATTGCATCAATCACGCTAATGAATGCTGAAAAAGATGAAAAACACTATCTCGACGGGCGTGTGCAAAATGTTTTGAATGCTATCTGGCACATCGTTGTTGCCACAACAAAGCTGACCGGTATTACCGCCGGTTATGGCTGGGTTTCTAATGTTGCCCCTTATATTATTGCCTCGCCTATCTATTTTGGCGGTGGCATTGATCTGGGTGGTTTGCAAGCCGCTGTTCAGGCTTTTAATCAGGCGCACCAATCGTTGCGCTGGTTTGTTGACAATTATGGTGCTCTGGCCGACTGGCGGGCAACGATGCTGCGTGTGGCAACCTTCCGTCAGGCTGTTGTCCAAATGGACGGTGTTGACCATTTGCGCGGCGAGCACATCATTGTCAAAACCAACAATGAAGATATTTTGTCTTTTGACAATCTTTCCATTCATACCGCCAATGGCAGGCTTAAACTCGAACCGGAAAATCTTGCCATAAAACGTGGACAAAATACGTTAATTTATGCGCCGCAGGATGTGGATAAAACAATACTTTATTACGCACTCGCCGGTTTGTGGCCATGGGGAAGGGGCACTGTCGGTCTGCCTAATTCGGGGCTTCCTGTCTATATTCCGGATGCGCCATATATTCCGCCGGGCACATTGCGTGCGGTTTTGCTTTATCCGGCGACAGATAAAAAGCCGACCAATGACGAGATAAAAGAAGCGTTGGAAATGACAGGTTTAGGCGAATATTTTTCAGCACTTGACGAAGAAAATGTCGATTGGGAAAGACGTTTCAATGATGTCGAGCGCCGCTCGATTGCTTTTGCCCGTGTTTTGCTCACAAATCCGGAATGGATTGTTGCCAATCAGGTTATGGACGGTATCGACGAAACAGTGCGCAAACGAATTGCATCGGTCGTCTTCCAGCATTTGAAACAGACAACCTTCATTTATATCAGTCGGCGCAATGACGAAAGTTATCTCTTTAAAGAAATTGTCGAAGTTAGATTTGAACAGAATGAACAACTGGCGAATGGAATTAAAAAATAAAGTTTGCAAGTTGAAGGTGGTATTCTATTTAAAACTATCGTGTCTCAAGGGATAGTCTTTTGCATCATCGGTTTTTGCCAGTCTTGGCCAACAATTCAAAGTAATAAGAATGGACAAAAATGCCTTCCAACGGCAGGATGGTTTTTAACAAAACAGCATTTAAAATAAAATATTAGCAACTATAATTATGCAACTTGACGATTAAAGTGTTTTTAACAAAATGAGTATTATCAACAAATCGGGTGTTTTGAAATTGTAGCTATCAATTTCCTGTTTTGACTTTGAAAAATAACGTCGTTTTAACGACATTTCGGCTTTTTTCAGAAATAATGAAGTATTGGTAAGGGAAACAGTTAAAAACCAATCCATTCGTGTGTTGAGAGATTTGGCACGGTCATTGCCTGAATGCCGATAATTCGGTTTCAGAAACATCTTTTGCCGATGTTTTAGATTGAAGATGTGTCAGGCACATATCGGTTCAAACGATCGACAGAGCGACATTTTTCAATGCATATTGGAAAATTCGGAATTGTTGGTTATTCCAAAAACTGTGAGGCTGCGGTCGAATAAGAACAATGGCGGTGGCCGAAAAAAAGCACAAGCTTTTGCTTCATTACCAGCTCCGAGACATCAGCCACCATGCGTAAACAATGGGCACAGTGGCGAGGGCAAAAAGAACAAAACGCAATCAATGGTCGGTACGCAATAGCGGCCGGCACGCCTGATGGTGGCATAAAGCCTGACGGTCACTAACAACCATAAAGGTCACCACCAAGCCCAATGATTGCCAACAACTATAGACAATGGGGGCAGAAAAACCACAAGTTTTCGCTCCACTACCAGCCCCAAAACATCAGCCACCATGCATAAACAATGGGCACAATGGCGAGAGCAAAAAGAACAAAACTCGATAATTTGCGCGTAATGGTTGCCGGCGTTCGTAGCAGTATCCGTGCTGCCAGATAAAGGCTCCAGACTGTTGTTACAGCAAGAATGGCAACGCGGGCATCGGAAAGCCACCAAAATGTAACACCGTCATACATGAGGAGTTTTATGGTGGTTGCCGTCAATCCTAAAAACAGGCCAGCTGCGGCAAGCGGTAAAAAAGCTTGTGCCAAATGGTGAAAAATAGTATCCGAGCGCATAATCTTGGCAGTAAGCCATAATATCAGGCTCAGAAACAGGCCGAAAAACAAACCGCTTCCTAGAATATAACTTGTAACGCAAAAACCATCGACCCAATTGAAACTGTCATTATTTGCCGGATGATTGGTAAGAATCCACCACGGAGCAGTGGGATTGAGCGGCCAATAAATATCATGGGCAACAAGCCATTCGGCAATAGCCTGTTTAAAAGTCACATACCATGGACTTACCGTCCAGGTGAAAGCACCAATGGCAACACCAATCATGCCGAATAATAGCAAGCGTATTTCCCACGGGTTGGAATTTTTTTCATTGCCATAAACAACAACTTCTTCCATGACAGAACGCGGCTTTAATGCGACAGCATCGCGAAAACCTGCACATCTTGCGCACATATGACAAGCATTCACTCCATGAAGTTGGTGGATGTTGATCATTGGCGGGCAATTCGGGTTTTCTTGCCGACAACCGCAATAATGCGACCATCTTTCGGGATCAGTTTTGAACGAAATCGGTGCCAAGCGCGAAAGAAGATTGAAAACACCATTGACCGGACAAAGATAGCGACACCACACACGTGTGCCACGTCCGAAGAAAAGGCCGATGGTCATTGCCGCAATTGTCGAGCCGCCGAGAATGAGCAACGCTGCTTGCGCATAGTCATATACGCTGATCAGTTGCCCATAAAGTGTTGTGAGAATAAAGGCGACGGTCGGCCAGCCATGCCATTTCAGCCAGCGCGGAATTGTACGGTTGCGCCCGACGGTGCGGCTGGTAAATTCGGCAAGTGCCCCTTCAGGGCAGAAAACACCGCACCAGAACCTTCCCATCACCAACATGGACAGGATGACAAACGGCCACCAGATACCCCAGAAAACAAATTGTGCAAAGAGCACAAGGTTGTCCATTATGTGCTCTTGGCGCAGAGGCAGTGGCAAAAATGCCGGCGTTACGAGTAAAAAAATATAAATGATGACGACGCACCACTGAATTGACTGAATCACCTTTTTGTGGCGGTGCATGACAACGCCCAGATTATAAACAGCAGTGGTGACAAATCGCGATATCATCTTGTTGTTAAGTCGCTTTCAAAGGAGGTTGAACAACTTTTTTCCCGGACTTTTTTAAACAAAGAACGATAGCTGTAATCCAGTAAAGTGCTAAGACAAGAACATGCATCAAAGAAGGTTCGGCATGATAGCCTGTAAGGCCTGTTAAAGTGCTATTGTCCCGAATAAGCCAACTTGTGCTCCATAATGGGTCATCCATAAAACTGTAAAGCCATTCCGGCAGGTCATAAGCCGATATTTGTGCAGCCGCTTTATCAAATGCGGTGATAAGAAGGCCGCCACCGATCAAAAGCAAAACAAACTCGCTGCCGAGGAAAAAACATCTCCACGGAACAATTTTGGAAAACTTCTGTAGCAACCAGAAGGTAAGCAATGCAAGAACAAAGCCGAGCACCCCGCCCAAGATAAACATTCCCAGCGAAGCACCATTTTGTTGGGCACCTACACCGGCCAGAAATACAACCGTCTCCGAGCCTTCACGTGCCACCGCCAACATGGCCAGAAGCATAATGCCCAAGCCACCCGATGTTTGCAGACTTTGCGCCGCCTCGCGCTCCAAAGTATGTTTCATTGCCCCGCCATGGCGGTGCATCCAGACAATCATTTGAAGAATAAGCAACGCGGCAACAGCCATCATCGCAGTGAAGAACCATTCGCCACCGGGGCCGGCAAACCACGTTCCCGCAACCCAGAAAGCAACGGCAAGAAGACCAGCCAGCACTAGACCTAATGCCGTACCGATCCATAGACGGTTTTTTAAAGTTAAAAGGTTTTCGCGGCGTAACCAGGTGTAAAGAATGCCGATAACGAGTAGCGCTTCAATACTTTCACGCCAAACAATAAAAAGGGGCGCGCCCATATTCTATGCTCCTATTTTACGACAATATCAAAACCGGCCATATCCATATGAAATTCATCAACAAAATGATAGGTACCCGGTTTCAGCGGATGAATGACAACAAATGATTCAACGCCGGCACCGAGAACTTTTTCCACCCGCATCGACAAATTTTCAAATTCTGCTGGTCCCGAACCAATATTTTTGACGATAATTTTAAAGCGTTGCCCAGCAGGAACATCAATAGACTGCGGCTCGAATACGCCATCGTTAATCGCTATATTATAGACACCCAGTTCGTCTGCACCGGCTAAGAGAGGAAATAAACAAAACAGTAAAGCAAAAATTACACGCATATTATAAGCCCTCAGAAAAGCAAGACCGGCTGAGGAGGTCACGACGGCCGGTCTGCTGAAGGGTTTACTCGTAAAGATGGAAGATCGAAAGTAAACCCCGACTAAAATAAACCAGGTCTCGATCATTCGGGATAGAGGAAACTCCACCCCGTAAACTGTTTGGACAGCGTTACCCTGCCATAAGGCAAAGCTATTAATAGCCACCCTTTTTGCCAGTACCGGCAAAAGTGAAGTCAAATTCGACAACGCATTTGTCAAACCACGGACCAACACCCGTTTCTTTGTCAACGTGACGACCAAACATGGATTCTTTTGATGGTGGCAAAATCGTATATTTCAAATGATATTTACCAGCACCATCAAGCTTGATATTTTCACCATAGTGCGGGCCGTCATTAGCAACCATCGGATGAAAATGTCCACTCAACGGTGTTTTTGAACCTTCTTTTGTCAATTCGTAAGATACTTGAAGATAAGGTGCCCATGCTCCTTCCGGAAGACCATTCTTGTTATCAGCTGTTGCATGAATATCAGCTTCCAAGTGAATATCGGACTTGGCAGCTTCCAGCATAACGCCTTCAGGCTCCATTTCGATTGGTTGCAGGTAAACAGCCGCAATTTCCATGCCACCACAATTTTGCGGCTCCCCGATCGGGTATTCCACCGCCAAAGCGGGCATCGCAAAAAGAGTGCATGAAGCAGCCAAAATTAATTTGTTAACACGCATGATAATTTCCTCAGAATAAAACATGACAACAGATATCATCTTTTTTGAAAAAGGCAAAGTAAAATTTACAAAATCAGTCAACTTCTTATCGTTGCGTGTTATTTTTGTCGGAAAAAATTTAGTCAAAGCCTGTCTTGAAGATAGAAACAAACTCGCGTTCTTGCGAAATGTTGCCAACATCATCAAACAGAAATTCTGTCTAAAAACGCGGTGGAAATCTTTACCATTACGAAAATGGCGGAAATGTGTAACATACGGATTTTGTTTGTGAATGACACCCAATATCTGGGATAAGGCGGGGAAAAGAACTTTGACCAACGGTCTTGTTTTTTGATGCCTAACAATAAAAACATCATTATTGGCAAATTTTGCAATCGTTTTTGAAGATTTTTCAAGGACTATAAATTTTGAACGTTTTGCTATCGGCTAGCGCAATTTTAGCGGATTTTTGCACATTTTTTGGCAATTGTCAGAAAAAGCGACAGTGCTCGCAATGATACGGTCATTCCGACCGGCTGGCGAATCGGCAATTGCAATGGCCTATTGTAAAAAAACATTTTGATGAGAGGGGGAAATGACAAGCGCTAATTGCCGACCGGTAAAGCCGGCTAACGAAAAAATAAGACAACACTACATTATGAAAAATGTCACGGCAAAAGCATAGGCTGCTCTTGCCGTCACGACAGATATTATTCGGTATATTCTTGTAAAGGACGTACTTTCAGGGATCCCCCTTGCAAGGCCTCAATGGCTTCAACAACGGATTCAGCCCCCGACATGGTGGTGTAATAGGGTACTTTTTGCATCAACGCGGCACGGCGAAGGGATTTTGAGTCTGAAATTGCACTGGCAGTATCAGTGGTATTGAACACAATATGAACCTGACGGTTGCGGATTGCATCTTCAATATGCGGGCGACCTTCGAGCACCTTGTTGATTTTGCTCGATTTAACACCATGCTGTTCAAGGAATTTTTGTGTGCCCGTTGTTGCTAAAATGGAAAAGCCGAGTTTAGCCATGCGTTTGACGGCATCAAGAACACGAATTTTGTCATCATCTTTCACCGAGACAAAAAGTGTACCCTCGCGCGGCAAATCATTACCGGCACCAAGTTGGGCTTTGGCATAGGCAATGGCAAATGTGTAATCAAGCCCCATAACTTCACCGGTCGAACGCATTTCCGGACCAAGCAAAGTATCGACGCCTTGAAAACGGGCAAAAGGAAAGACAGCTTCTTTTACTGCAATATGCGGTTTTTCCTGTTGTTTTGGCAAACCACCATAACAATTGACGGCCGTTTCGAGCTTTTCACCGGCCATAATGCGGGCAGCAATTTTGGCAATCGGCCGGCCGATTGTTTTGGCCACAAACGGAACTGTACGCGAAGCACGCGGGTTGACTTCGAGAATATAGATGACACCGTCTTTGACAGCATATTGGACATTCATCAGCCCGCCAACGTGAAGGGCTTTGGCAAGCTGGATGGTCTGGCGTTGAAGTTCGGCGACAATTTCCGGTGGCAATGTATGCACCGGCAGCGAGCAGGCCGAATCTCCCGAATGGATGCCGGCCTCTTCGATATGTTCCATAATTCCGGCAACAAAACTATCTTTGCCATCGCACAGACAATCAACATCAACTTCAATCGCATTGGTCAGATATGTGTCGAAAAGAAGCGGATTTTTGCCAAGCAGGGTGTTGATCTGTCCGGTCTTGTCGTTGGGATAGTGTGCCTTGATTTCTTCCGGCACCAATTCGGGAACAGTATCGAGAAGATAGGATTGTAAACCACGCTCGTCATGAATGATTTGCATGGCCCGGCCACCCAAAACATAGGACGGGCGCACAACGAGAGGAAAGCCCAGATCATTGGCGACAAGGCGCGCTTGCTCGACCGAATAGGCAATGCCGTTTTTCGGCTGCGTAAGACCAAGCTTGATCAGCAATTTCTGGAAACGGTCGCGGTCTTCGGCAAGATCAATGGCGTCGGGTGAAGTGCCAAGAATGGGAATGCCCGATTTTTCAAGCGATGCTGCCAATTTAAGCGGCGTTTGTCCGCCAAACTGGACGATGACACCAACAAGTTCGCCGTTTTCCTGTTCGGCTTCCAGAATGGATAAAACATCTTCAGCCGTCAGTGGTTCAAAATAAAGGCGGTCGGAGGTGTCATAATCGGTCGAAACCGTTTCGGGGTTACAATTGACCATAATGGCTTCATAGCCGGCATCGTGAAGGGCAAAGGCGGCATGGCAGCAGCAATAGTCGAATTCGATACCCTGACCGATACGATTTGGCCCGCCACCAAGAATAACCACTTTTTTGCGGTCGGAAACATCGGCTTCGGAACGTAGTTTTCCGGCAAACGGCACCTCGTAGGTCGAATACATATAGGCTGTTGGCGAAGAAAATTCGGCTGCACACGTATCAACACGCTTAAATACCGGTTTAACGCCCAGTTCATGGCGCATCCGGGTAACGTCATCGGTTTCAAGCCCGGTAAGGCTGCCCAGCCTGGCATCGGAAAAGCCCATGGATTTGAGCATACGGAAGTTTTCTGCGTCTTTAGGCAGGCCTTGTTCGCGCACACGCTGTTCCATATCGACAATTGCGGCAATCTGTTCCAAAAACCATGGGTCGATTTTGCTGATCTGGTGGATTTCATTGAGCGGCATGCCCATACGCATCGCTTCGGCGACATAGCGTAGACGGTCGGGCGTCGGAGTGCCGATTGCCGCGCGAATGGCATTTTTTTCATCACCCTCGGCATGTTCGGGAATGGCGATCTCGTCAAGTCCGGTCAAGCCGGTTTCAAGCCCGCGCAAGGCTTTTTGCAACGATTCCTGAAAAGTGCGGCCAATAGCCATGACTTCGCCGACCGATTTCATTGCTGTGGTCAGAGTGTGGGAAGCGCCCGGAAATTTTTCAAATGCAAAACGCGGAATTTTGGTCACAACATAGTCAATTGACGGTTCAAATGATGCCGGTGTAGCCCCGCCGGTAATGTCGTTATCAAGCTCGTCCAACGTATAGCCGACAGCAAGTTTGGCAGCAATTTTTGCGATTGGAAAACCGGTTGCCTTTGATGCCAGTGCCGACGAACGGGAAACACGCGGGTTCATTTCAATCACAATTAGCCGGCCATTTTCCGGATTGACGGCAAACTGGACATTTGAACCACCGGTTTCAACGCCGATTTCACGCAACACCGCAATCGAAGCATTGCGCATGATCTGATATTCTTTGTCAGTTAAAGTAAGGGCAGGTGCAACAGTAATGGAATCGCCGGTATGCACCCCCATAGGGTCAATATTTTCGATTGAACAAATGATAATACAGTTGTCCTTTTTGTCGCGGACAACTTCCATTTCATATTCTTTCCAGCCCAAAACACTTTCTTCAATAAGAACTTCGGTTGTCGGTGACGCATCGAGCCCCCGTTCAATAATTTCATAAAATTCGGAACGGTTATAGGCAATACCGCCGCCAGTGCCGCCCAAAGTGAACGAGGGGCGAATAATTGCCGGCAAACCCACGACATCCAATGCCTGACCGGCTTTTCCTGTTGCATGGGCTATATAACGTTGTTTGCGGTCACCTTCACCCAGATGCCATTCATGTTCGAGTTTTTCCAAGGCTTCATCGAGCGCTTCACCGGAAAGTTCTTCCTTGAGTTTGGCACACATCGCATCATGGCGTTTGCGATCTTCCTCTTTGATTTCTGTGGCATTGGCAAGCATGGATTTCGGTGTTTCAAGACCGATTTTTGCCATTGCCTCGCGAAACAGTGCCCGGTCTTCGGCCTTGTCAATGGCCTTGGCATCAGCACCGATCATCTCGACATTATAACGCTCGAGAACCCCCATACGCTTGAGTGATAGGGCTGTATTCAACGCTGTTTGTCCACCCATGGTCGGAAGCAGCGCATCGGGCTTCTCGCGGGCTATAATTTTTGCCACAACTTCCGGTGTGATCGGCTCGATATAGGTTGCATCAGCCAGATCCGGATCGGTCATAATTGTTGCCGGATTGGAATTGACCAGAATGATCCGGTAGCCTTCTTCTTTCAACGCTTTACATGCTTGCGTTCCCGAGTAGTCGAATTCGCAGGCCTGACCTATGACAATAGGCCCCGCACCGATGATGAGAATGGATTTTATATCTGTGCGTTTTGGCA
>NZ_CALYQK010000023.1 GCF_945285465.1 uncultured Bartonella sp.
TAATGAAAATAACGAAGAAATTTTTCAGCCTGCCGATCTCGTCATTCTCGGCGGTTTCATGATTAACAATGTACATCTGCTGTTGTTATCGGGTCTTGGTGAACCTTATAATCCGGAAACGGGAGAAGGTGTGATCGGGCGCAATTATGCCTACCAGACTGCAATTGGCGGCGGTACACTGTTTTTCAAGGATAAGGTTTTCAATCCATTCGTCGGTACCGGTTGTAATGGCTCCTATATTGACGATTACAGCTTCAACCAGATTGATATGGCAAAAGAAGGCTTCATTGGTGGCAGCCGTATTTCATCGGGTCAAACCAATGGTCAGCCGATACGCAATATGCCTTTGCCGGGTGGTACGCCTGCCTGGGGTGCGGCATGGAAACAGGCCGTCGGTGACTGGTATGGGCATTCAATGTCTATCGGCCAGCATGGTTCGGTTATGTCCTATCGCGATGCCTATCTTGATCTCGACCCGACTTATAAGGACAAGTTCGGTCGGCCATTGATGCGCATGACTTTTAACTGGCATGACAATGAAATTCATATGTCACAATATATTGCCGACAAAATTGACAAAATTGCCCAGACAATTGGCCCTGATAGTTACCGGCAAGACCCGGCCATGAAAGATGGCCAGCAATATGACACACGCGTTTATCAGACAACCCATACAGTAGGCGGAGCAATTATGGGCGAAGACCGCAACCGTTCGGCTCTGAACCGCTATCTCCAGCACTGGGATTACCACAACCTGTTTGTACCCGGTGCCAATGCGTTTCCCCAGAACATACAGCACAATCCTACAGGAACGCTCGGCGCTTTGACCTATTGGATGCTTGATAAAATCAAATCCGATTATCTTAAAAATCCGCGTTCTTTGGCATAGGAGAAGACATCCGATGAAACGTTTTTTCAAAATAATTGTTGGATTGATTATCCTGGCAATTATCGTCATTCTGGCGATCATCTATGTGCCGATAAAACGTACCGGCCCGACAGAAGTTCTTGCGCCCGATTTTAAACCTGAACAGGGGCGCGGTGAATATCTTGCCAAAATGGCCGATTGTGCAGCCTGTCACACAGCACCGGGTGGTAAGCCTTATGCTGGCGGCCGCGAAGTGGCAAGCCCCTTCGGCATTATCTATTCATCCAATATCACACCGGCTGAAAACGGCATAAAGAACATGACGCTCGACCAATTCCGCGACGCTTTGCGTGATGGCATCGGCAAAAATGGCCAGCTTCTTTACCCGGCAATGCCATATGAAAACTATCGCAAAATCAGCGAACCCGACATTGTCGCGCTCTATGATTATTTTATGAACGAAGTAACGCCCGTCGACACCAAGGTTAAAGAAACCAACCTAGCATTTCCGTTTAACCAGCGTTGGGGAATCCGTCTTTGGAACTTCTTTGCCATTTCGGATAAAGCCGGATTTCAGCCGCGTTTCAACGATAGCAAACTTGACAGGGGTGCCTATCTTGTCGAGAGCTTTGGACACTGTGGTGCCTGCCATACACCGCGTGATTTCATGTTCCGTCAGTCTGGTATCGACAGCGAAAATAAAAAGTTTTTGACCGGAGAAACTATCGACGGTTATTACGGCCCGAATCTGCGTGATGCCAACTCTTCAGTGGCAAAATGGAGTGTTGATGATCTCAAAGATTATCTGCAAACGGGACGGAACGCCCATTCGGCGGTGATTGGTCCGATGAAACTTGTCGTTGAGGAATCAATGCAGTTTGCTACCGAGGATGATATTGACGCAATTGTCGGTTACCTCAAACACATTGCATTGCCGGGCGAAGCAGCAAAACCCGTCCGTGATCCGAAAACAACAACCGATATGCTAACCGAGGCAAATCCCGGTATGGCACTCGGTGCACGCCTTTACATGGACAATTGTAATGCTTGCCACTTTGTTAACGGAAAGGGTGCAAACGGTGTATTTCCTGAACTTGACGGTGCAAAAATTGTCAATGCCAAGGATCCAACCGGATTGTTGCGGGTCATTCTTAATGGTTCACGTATGCCCTCGACCGAAAAACGTCCTGCCGATCTGGCAATGCCGGGTTTTGGCTGGCGTATGAATGATGAAGAGGTTGCGGCACTTGTGACATTCCTGCGCTCGAGCTGGACTAATCAGGCACCCGAAGTCAAAGCAGCAGATGTTGCTAAGGTTCGCACCAAATAGGGTTTGGCTTCTTCACGGTGACAATAAAACGGCCTTCGGGCCGTTTTTTTATTAAGCTGTTTTCTCTTGTCAAATTATTCTATAAGCAAAACTGGTTTGAATATTTTGAGACGGAAACATTATGGTGCTTGCACTTCGTTCGATCTTGTTTACAGCAGCATTCTATCTGACAACATTTGTCCAGATGATTCTCTATGCGCCTTTCTATTTTTTTCTTCCGCGTAAAAAAGCCTGGATTGTGCCCAAGACATGGGCGCGGGTGACATTGTTTCTACAAAAACATATAGCCGGTACCAGCTATGACATCGAAGGCCTCGAAAACCTGCCAAAAGGCGCCTATATCATTGCGCCCAAACATCAGTCGGCATGGGAAACTTTCGGTCTCGTTCCCTTTCTTGACGACCCCTCGCTGATTATGAAACGTGAATTGACGTGGATACCGATTTTTGGCTGGTATATGTTAAAAACCGGTATTATTCCAATTGATCGCGGTTCACCCTTAAAAGCTATGAAAGCCGTGTTAACGGGGGCAAAAGAAAAAGCCGCCGAAGGGCGACAAATTCTGATTTTTCCTGAAGGAACGCGCCGCCAACCCGGGGCGGAGCCCGATTATAAGCCGGGCATTATTGCGATTTACAATGAACTCGATGTACCGGTTGTCCCCATTGCCCATAATGCCGGACTTTATTGGCCGCGTGGCAATTTTCGCCGTTATCCGGGAAAAATTCGCGTGCAGGTTCTTCCGCCCATCGAAGCCGGACTTAACAAACGCGAATTTTTGCCAAGACTGGTTAAAGCTACCGAAGAAGCTTGTGACCAATTGCTTCTCGCCGCCGCGCGAGATGAAAACCCACCCGCTATGCCGCCAAGTGCTGTAAAAAGGTTAAAAGAACTTGGGCTCGACTGGAAAGGACCAACCCGCGACTAAACTATTTTTGCGGTTTTAACCATATTCGAGTGACTTTAAATTAGAAGGTTCTTCATTGATCAGGAAATTCAATTCAAATGATTGAGCTCAGAAACGTTTGTGTCGAGGTGGGCGACCATACGATACTCGATAATTTGAACCTGACCTTCAAGGAAAAACGTATTGCCATTATCGGTGCCAACGGTTCAGGAAAAAGCACATTTGCTCGCCTGCTCAACGGGTTAAGATTGCCACAATCGGGAACGGTTTTGGTTGACGGCCTCGATACCAGAAAATATGGCAAAGAAATCCGCCGCAAAGTGGGATTTGTCTTTCAAAATCCTGACAACCAGATTGTTATGCCGGTTGTCGAGGAAGATCTTGCCTTCGGATTGAAAAATATCGGCATTGATAAAGCCGAAATTATGCGACGTATTGATCATGTGCTGAAATTTTATAACCTTGAAGCGGTGCGCCTCCAGTCGGTGCAGCAATTGAGCGGCGGTCAAAAACAACTTATCGCTCTTTGCGGGGTAATTGCCATGCAACCGGAAGTCATCGTTTTTGATGAGCCGACAACGCAGCTCGATTTACGCAACAAACGTAAGATAACCGAAACAATCCTCGGACTTGACCAGCAGGTTATGGTTATCTCGCATGATCTGGATATGTTGAAAAAATTTGACCGTGTCATCGTTCTTGATCAGGGCAAAGTCGTTTATGACGACAGTCCGACAAAAGCAATTTCTTATTATGAGGCGTTATTGGCGTGAGAGATTCGAGCTACGGTACAAGCTTCCTCCATCGGCTACCAGCGGGCTTCAAGCTTTTTTGTTTATTTAGCATGAGCATTTTGCTTTTTTCCGTTCAAAGCCTGTGGCTTGCAGTAGCAACGCTGGTGATTGTTTATTGCTTGTTTTTGTCGGCCGGTTTTCGGCCAACACAACCTTTCGTTGAAATGAAGAAGATTTTCTGGTTTTTGTTTGCGCTCTTTCTTATCCAGTATTTTACAACCGACCTGTTGACAGCGGCTTTGATATGCCTGCGTTTGATGAACCTTATGTTGCTGGCAACACTGGTAACTTTGACCACACCCTTTTCGACAATGATGGAACGCATCGAAAAATTATTTTCGTTTACCAGTCTATTCGGTATCAATCCGGCAAAAATATCTCTGGCTTTGTCTTTGAGCTTGCGGTTTATCGGTGTCTTCACCAATATCAGCAATGAAGTTCGCGAAGCACAGAAAGCGCGGGGTCTCGAAAACAGTTTTCTTGCCCTTATTATGCCTGTACTGATACGCAGCCTGAAAACGCAAGCTGATGTAGCCGCAGCAATCGAAGCGCGTTGCTATGATGGCGATCTGACCGATAAAACCAATAAACAAAGCAGGGGAAAATATGACGATTAAAGATATTGTTGCTGTTGCACTTTTTGCCGCCTTCATTGCCGTACTAGGTTTTTTACCTCCAATACCGATACCGGTTATACCGGTACCGATTACCGCGCAACTTTTAGGGATTATTCTGGCCGGTGCTGTTTTGGGTGCCAAACGGGGATTTGCCGCTTGCATCTTGTTTCTTATTCTGGTTGCCGCCGGACTTCCGCTTCTTTCGGGTGGACGTGGCGGGATATCGGTTTTTATGTCGCCAACAACCGGCTATCTCATTGGCTTTCCTTTGACAGCCGCACTTATAGGTTATCTTTATTATGTCTTTCGCAACAGGCTAACGCCAATCACAGAAATTCTTGTCATGATGATTGGTGTTTTTGGGGTGGACCATCTCATCGGCGTTGTCTGGCTCGCCAATATGGGCGGCCTTGACTGGTCAAAAGCGCTGCTTGGTGACCTAATTTTTGTTCCCGGTGACATGGTGAAAATTGTCATAGCCTATTTGGTGGTACGCCGTTTGCGCAAAGCACTGCCGGATTTGATGAACGACGGTTTTTCCAAATAATAAAAAGCGGGCATAACACCCGCTTTTTATCAAAAAAATAATAAAATTTTTATTTTACAACCATAACGGGTCGTTCACTCATAGCCAGAACTTCCGATGCCTGACTGCCGAGAATAAGGCGGTTGACGCCACGACGACCATGCGAGGCAATAATAATCAGATCGGCATTATGCTCGTTTGCGGCATCGACGATGCCTGCTGCTGCAAGCTGATTTTCGGCATGAATGCCTTTTGCCTTGACACCGGCTTTTTGCGCTTTGTTGAGGGCACCTTCAAGAATTTTGCGGGCACCATCTTCCATTTCCTTGCGAAATTCGTCGAAAGCACCCGGGCTTGATGCCCATTCTGCCCCCACAACAATGCCGTAAGATGGCATAAGGCTTGTTACAGTAACTACAAAAAGTTCGCCTCCGGTTTTTTTTGCAAGTTCTACAGCAGCGTCAACACCGCGGTCTGCAAGCTCAGAACCATCGCTCGCCACAAGAATACGTTCGTACATGTCTGTTTCCTTCCCTCGTCAATTCGGACTTTTGCCCGCCATGCAAATAAGAACTATCACAATTTGCTTCAATAATTTTAATGCTACAGTTTTCAGTATATACTATATTTTGTCATGGCGGATATACGGCATTTTAAAAAATCACTTGTTCACAGACAAATCGTCTTTTTTTGAAAATCAAAAGAGCGTTTTTGCTATCAACTTATCTGTTATCCACGATATTTTTGTGCGATTTTGCATTTTTTGCGCTATAGGATAGAAAGCTATATCCTGAGCGCACAAAGTGGAATTTTTCGGGATAAAGACCGGTTCAACCAAACCGATAATAAAAAGACAAGTCCAATCTGGATAAAATGATATGCATAAGATTTTGGGTGTTATAACCCTTTTTGTAATGTTGGTTTTAAGCCTGACAGACGCACAAGCCAACCCTTATATTGCTGTTGATGTCGCAAATGGCCGTATTTTGGCGCAAAACGATGTTTTTGATCGCTGGTATCCAGCATCATTGACGAAAATGATGACCGCCTATGTCACTTTTCGCGCCCTGCAAAGTGGCGAAGTCACACCGGCGACAAAAGTGACAATCAGTGCTGCGGCTGCAAAACTTCCACCCAGCCATTCCGGTTATAAACCGGGTTCCGTTCTTGATCTTGATACGGCCTTGTCAATAACTCTTGTCAAATCCACCAATGATCTGGCGACGGCTATTGCCGAAACGGTTGGCGGTTCTCAAGCCGCTTTTGTCGAACGAATGAACAAAGAAGCTCAAAGGCTTGGCATGTTTGGCAGCCATTTTGCCAATGCCAATGGCTTGCCAGATCCGGATAATTATTCGACAGCACGTGACCTTGCCGTGCTCGGTACGCAAATCCGACGTGAATTTCCCCAATATGCCCATTATTTTTCTATTCCCTCGATAGATTTCGGCGGCGGCAGAAAAGTCGAACAGAACTCCAATAATCTTATCGGACGGTTTGCCGGTGCCGATGGCATGAAAACCGGCTTTATCTGCGCATCCGGCTTTAACCTTGTCGCTTCCGCCACGCGCAACAACCGGACAATCCTTGCCGTTGTTCTGGGAGCAGACCGCATCGACCAGCGAGAAGCATTGGCCGCCAAACTTTTACATGACGGTTTTTCCAATCAGGGTACCCCGCAAATGACACTGGCAACCCTGCAACCTTATGGAACAAAACTCAACCAGGTTACTGACATCAAAGAAAGAATATGTAGCGACGAAGCTTGGAAAATACGCATGCAACATCGCGACGAAAAGGGAAAAACCGTTTTTGATTCGCCCTATATTGCAAAGCAACCTGCTAAAACGGCACCTTTGCAAGTTAGACTGATTTCCGCACCTGCCGCCGTTAAATCCGGTGAAATACCAGCATGGAAGGTGCCGGTTCCAACACCGCGCCCCCCTTATTTGGATCGGAATTAAAAATTATGGCCGAGCGTATACCAGTTACAGTTTTTACCGGTTTTTTAGGATCGGGAAAAACTACATTGTTAAATCGTTTGCTAAAAGATCCGCTCCTTGCTGATAGTGCTGTTATTGTCAACGAATTTGGCGAAGTGGGCATTGACCATCTTTTGGTTGAACAAGCCGATGAAGGCATTATCGAACTTTCAAATGGCTGTTTGTGTTGCACAATGCGTGGCCAATTGGTTGATAGTCTGGCTGGCCTAATTGACCGGCTGCAAACCGGCCGTATCAAAAAATTGAACCATATTGTTATCGAAACAACGGGTCTTGCCGATCCTGCTCCTATTTTGCAGGCATTATTGGGTCATCCGGCGATGCTGCAATCATTCGTCATTGACGGGGTAATTACAACGGTTGATGCGATAAATGGACTTCAAACATTGGCAAGCCACAAAGAAGCACGCCATCAGGTTGCTTTTGCCGACCGCATCATTTTGACAAAAACCGATCTCGTCAAAGATGAACGCGAATTAACACCGCTTGTCAGCGAGCTCAAATCATTAAATCCGGCCGCTTCGATCATAGCATCGCAAAATGGCCATTGTCAGCCTCAAGCGCTTATTGACATCGGCGTTTTTGACCTTGAAAAAAAATCGCCCGATATTAAAAACTGGCTCGGCAATAGCGAAGATAACCATCACCATCATCACGACGTTAATCGCCATAGCGATAAAATCCGCGCTTTTTCCTTAACTTCTGACAAGCCGATTGCGTATTTTGCCCTCGAGGCTTTTATTGACCTTTTACGAGCCAACCATGGTAAAGAAATGTTGCGCATGAAAGGCATTGTCGAACTCGCCGAGGATCCGGCACACCCGATCATTATCCATGGTGTCCAGACATTGTTTCACCCGCCTGTTCGTTTGCCAAAATGGCCGCAAGACAAACACGAGACACGACTGGTCATCATTACTGACGGGCTTGAAGAGCAAATTGTGCGAGATATGTTTGATGCCTTTTTAGGCAAGCCGATTATTGATAGAGCCGACCGTTTCGCAATGACGGAAAATCCTTTAGCCATACCGGGATTGAAATTTTAGCCGCAACGAGATTTGAAGTTACATCCGACACCCGGACAACTGATGTCAAGACAACTCATGAAGCTTCAGACAAAACCTGCCAATCAGGAACTTCATGTAAAAACATCATCAGTTTGTTCAACAATTGCCAAAACGGATTTTTTATTACAGAAGTTTTTTGCTATGATCGAAAGGTGATGAATGCCGTTTTCATAACGTTTTTCAAAAGTGTAATTGTTTTTTTGGCAATAATTGGCAATATCGAGCGGTGCCATTGGGTCATCGCTTAAAATAACGAGCTTGGAGGCAGGTGCAAGAACTGCTCTTTTCTTTCTTGCTTTCAACAAAACAAGCGGGCATTTAAGCCCGCGTAAATCATATAGAATTGATTTTTCAACCACCAAACATTTTCCAAAATCGTTTCTTTTGCTGCTGTGGCTGCGCTTCCTCAGCCTGTGTATTGGAACTTTGCGCTTGTTCTTCGGCTGTTTGCTGAGCTTGACCGTTATTTGTTTTTCGTGTCGGTATTATACTGGCTGGTGCCTGTTCACCACCAACAGCAGCCGGTGTTGCAACAGGTGTTGGTGCTGCAATATCGGGCGCATCGGGCGTTTCTTTTGACGAAGGGGTCAGTGATGGTGGCTCGCGCGAAACCTTGACACCGGCAGCCCGCTTGCGGCTCCAATCGGCAACAAGAGACGCTTCTTGCAATCCTTGAATTGTTGGCGAGGGTGCTTTGGTGTTTTTCTCGCTCGCCGATGAAAATGCATCATCATATTTTTTCTGAAAAGAAGTATAAGCCATCTGCAATGAAGGATCAGGATTGGCAGGCGGGCAAACACCGGCCGGGGTCAAAGCTTTGCCATCGGTGTTGCGGTTGAATACATAACGTTTTTCACAAACATCAACCTTTGCCGGCCGTTTTGTTACTTCAAAAATATCATAGCCTTCTTTGAGCATTGTCCAGAATTTATAATTCGGATCATGACGATAACGTGCCATATTTTCCGCCGTCATGCGGAAGGGAAAGGCTTGTAACTGAAACTCGCGTTGCCCGCCTTTGAAGGAATCTCGCCCGAACGCGTAAATCTGGGCAATATTTTCATCGCTCATCGAATAACAGCCGGAAGATGAACATGCACCGTGCACCATCAGATGCTGCCCTGTGCGACCGTTTACCTGATCATAGGCATTGGGAAAACCAATATTGAATGCAAGATAATAATTTGAATTCGGATTCATCTGGCCGGGACGAATAGAGTAGAACCCTTCCGGTGCCTGTCTGTCGCCTTCCATATATTTGGGCCCGAGTTTACCCGACCATTTGCAGATGTTATATGAGGCAATAAGGTCGTATTTTCCGGTGCGTGTCTGCTTCCAGATTTCAACGACACTTTCTTCCTTGAAAACCCGCACAACAATGGGCGAATATTTTTCCATATTCTTGGCGACCATTTTGTCTTGCAGCTTTTTGGGCAATTCCTGCGTTGCTTTGCCAATTTGCGGCAAATTCGATGTTTCCTGACAACCACTAAGACAGGTGGCGGCAAGAAAAAAAGAAGCAAGAAACGCGGTTCTAAATTTCATTCATAAAAGCTCCGAATGAGCCGGCTTTCGCCGATTTGAATCCAATTAATTGGAAAGATGAAATCAACCCAACAACAGCAATTATATCATATAACAAAAAAAATTAAACTTTTGCTAAAAAAGCGGGTAAATGGCCATTTGTTCAAAGTTTCACACGACCAATCTGACAGGAATTGCTCAAATTGGCAACACCTGACGAGCCTATCTGTTTTGGCAGGTTGATGTCTGCCTTCAGTAAAAAAAAGTCCACCGGCAATTGAGGCCTTGCCATCACTTCCCGACTGCTGGCATGATTGATAACAACAATAATAACCACCAAAGCAACCGTTAATGACAAAATTGCCCGAATAATGCGAATAAACAACATTCCACTTTCCAACCTTTATTCCGTGGCTAATTTTCTTTTTGAAAATACCTAAGCCAAAATAACCGGATAGATCATTTTATATTAGATAATTATTGTGACCAAAATTATTAAGTAGTGCGGCAATATTGCCACGCCTCATCACCTTGTACCTTGCCCGTTTAGGTTGCCGCAAAAAAGTGTTTATTCAGATGACCGTTTTTCCGGCTCTGTTAAATTTTCAAAACCGGTTATTTTATAAATTGCCAAATTTTTACATCTTTGAAACTGGTTTCTTCGATGACTTTTGAAACAGCAAGACGCAAAACTGATTTTTCCGACGCAATTGCATGTGGCAAATAGGCTCGTCCGGGATCTCCGGCAAGGATTGTGGTTTTTCGTTTATCGAATAATTGAAACCAGGCGACCGAATCTCGGCTCATCGTTTTGTCATAAAAAACATCACCGGCAAGAATGACATCCCATGAACCGTTCTTGCCAACAAGATCATCATTCTCAATCGTCAGTGATACGTTGTTGAGTGCCGCATTCAGTGCAATTGCCGTGCAGGCAAAAGGGTCGATATCATTTGCAACAACCGATAGGGCCCCGGCTTTTTTGGCAGCAATGCCAACAAGGCCTGGACCGGAAGCAAAATCAAGCACATTCTTGCCTGTGACAATTTCGGGATGCTGCAAAATATAAAGGGAAAGCGCCTCCCCGCCAGCCCAGGCAAATGCCCAAAAAGGTGGTGGTAAATCCATTTCATCCATTTGTGTCTGGGTGTTGTGCCAAAGGTCATGAACTTCATCGGCCTAATGAAGTTTTATCGCAGGAATATTAAGACAAGGAAGCGGCGATGTGTTTGCAAGAATAAATGTTTTTTTGTCCATCAAGGCACTGACGAAAGACCGCCCATCCGGCAGACTTCCACCCATTCATCTTCACGCACCGGCTGCACAGAAAGTCGCATAGAAGTGACTAAAGACATATTTTCAAGCTTGGGATTGGCTTTGACTGCTTTCAAAGTTACAGGTTCGGGCATATCGCAGATGGCACGGATATCAACACAATCCCAACGCGGGTCATCCGTTGTTGAATCATGGTGGGCGGTTTTGCAAACTTCAACAATACCGACAATTTCCAGCCCTTCATTGGAGTGATAAAAAAAACCCTTATCGCCCAGTTTCATGGCGCGCATATTGTTGCGTGCCTGATAATTGCGCACACCGTCCCATTGTTCACCCGGTGCACCTTTCTTTTTTTGCATGTCCCAAGACCATTTTGCAGGTTCGGATTTAAATAACCAATAGGCCATCATTCATTCCGCCTCGGGATTGTTGACGCTCCAGCGCCAGGGGCGAATTTCAACGGATGCAAAAAGACCGGCTTTGGCATAAGGATCGTTGGCGGCAAAAGCGGCTGCCTCGTCTTTCGACATTGCCTCGACAACCATCAACGTCGCATTGGCCTCGCCATTATCATCAAGAAAAGGACCGGCAAATTTAAGAGTTGTGCCAAGGTTGCGCAAATATTCAAGATGTTTTGGCCGTGTGTCGGCACGCACTTTGCCATGGTTTTTTTTATCATTACTAATGACAGCATAAAGCATCACTTAATCCTCGGATTTTAGCGGGCGGGTAATTAAAGCTGTAACAGCTTGGTCTATGGTAATACGCCTGTCAAGTAAACAAGTGACAGCATCAATAATAGGGGCTGGTATATTTTTATCATGACATAATTTAGCGGCAATCGGTGCTGTGGCTACCCCTTCTGCCAGTTTCAGCCCATCTGTCGATTGTCCGCGACCGACCGCAAAACCATAAGAAAAATTACGCGATTGCGGCGAAGAACACGTTAAAATAAGATCACCCAATACTGATAATCCGGTCATCGTTTCGGGCTTGGCTCCCATTGCTTTGCCAATGCGGCGCAATTCGGCAAAACCGCGTGTGATAAGAGCCGCCTGTGCACTTGCCCCCAAACCGCGCCCGCAAGCAGCACCGGCAGCAAGCGCAAGAACGTTTTTTAGAGCTCCGCCAAGTTCGACGCCGATAAGATCGCTACTCGAATAGCAACGAAAACTCGTGCCCGACAGCATATTGGCTATGTTATGGGCAAGCTTGATATTTTTTGCCGCGACTGTCACCGCTGTTGGCAAACCGCGGGCAACATCCTCGGCAAAACTCGGGCCAGAAAGTGACGCAACCGCGTGGCCAGGCAAAATATCTTCAACAATATCCGACATAAAACGCCCGGTTTGCCGTTCAATGCCTTTGGCACATAAAACAATCGGAGCTTTTTGCGGAATTAAGGTGGCAAATGTCGCTAATGCCGCGGCAAAAGCCTGTGCCGGTATAACCGCCAGAACAAGATCCGCACAATCAAGAGCCTGGCGGTCATCGGTTGTTGCCACAATATTGTGTGGCAAAGCAATGTCAGGTAAGTAACGGCTGTTGATATGGGTTTCATTTATGGCGCGGATAATCCCACTGTCGCGCCCGTAAAGTCTGGTCTCATAACCTAAGGTACTGACCATTGCTGCCAATGCCGTTCCCCAGGCACCACTGCCCATGATCGCAATTTTTTTGGCTACTTTGCTCACGCTTTTGCTCCCCTGCGCCCTGCTCCGATGAGTGGTGAAGATTGTTCATCAAGAGGCCACCGCGAGCGGGGAGCAACTGCAAAAGATGACCTGTCACCATGGATAAAATGTTGAAGCCCCGTATAGGCTATCATCGCCGCATTATCGGTACACAGGTTGATGGGCGGAGCAATAAACCTAAATCCATGAGCATCGCACAATTTTTGTAAACAGCCGCGTATGGCTTTATTGGCCGCAACACCGCCGGCAACAACAAGACAGGCTTCTTTGTTCGGATAATCTTCCTTGAAAACAGCAAGCGAACGCTCGACACGATCGCTTAACGTATCGGTAACAGCAAGTTGGAACGCAGCGGCAATATCGGCAATATCTTTCTCACTTAAGGGTGCCATTTCTGTTGCTATTTGTCTGACTGCGGTTTTAAGACCGGAAAATGAAAAATCGAGCCGCTTTTCGCCTTTCAACGGTCGCGGCAATTCAATTCTGCGGCTGTCACCTGTGGCGGCAAGTTTTTCAATAATCGGCCCTCCGGGATAGGCCAGCCCCAAAAGCTTTGCCGTTTTGTCAAAAGCTTCACCCAAAGCATCATCAATCGTTGTTCCAAGGCGTCTGTAACGCCCCAAGCCTTTGACAAGAATAACTTGCGTATGTCCACCCGAAACAAGAAGCAGCAGATAGGGATAGTCGATATTGTCAGTCAATTTAGCCGTCAACGCATGACCTTCAAGATGATTGACCGCGATAAACGGCTTATTTGCGCCAAGAGCAAGAGCTTTAGCGGTCATCAAGCCGACAATCAATCCACCAATCAGACCCGGTCCGCCGGTGGCGGCAATAGCATCAAGATCGGCAAGGCTGGTTTTAGCCTCGTCAAGTGCCTGTTTGACAAGGCCATCAAGAATTTCGACATGGGCACGGGCAGCAATTTCAGGAACGACGCCACCATAAGGAATATGGTCTTCAATCTGGCTCCAAACAACATTGGACAAAATATGCCCGTTGCCACTCTTGTCGCCTTCGACAATCGCGGCGGCTGTTTCGTCACAACTTGTTTCAATTCCTAAAACACGCATCTTGCGCCTCAATTATAGTTCTGTCGGTTTTATCTTTTTTCGGTATCATGGAAAAGAGAACTTTAAAACCGCTTCGGACAAAATAGAATATGGTAACATGCAGTGCAACGCGATAAACTGTTATCTGGCACTTCGGCTGAATTGAATTGGAGTTATTGTTGATGGTCATTCTTGTGACGCGTCCCGAGCCGGGAGCAACACGAACAGCTCAACATTTACGCGCCTTGAAATATGAACCATTTATTTTATCCTTGTCGAAAACTATTGCACTTCCCTTGGCATCAGCAGATTTTTCCTGCGATAGCGTAATTGTGACAAGCGAGGCACCCTTTCTTTATTTAAAACCTGAAATTTTAAAAAACCTCCATTCCAAGCCGCTCTATGTTGTCGGCAGACACACCGCAGAAGCGGCAAAAGCGGCAGGTTTTACCAATATTCGTGTCGTGACCGCGACTGCTTTTGAACTTGGTTTAATGGTTGATTGCCCGTCAGATACACGGTTTCTTTATCTTGCCGGGCATATACGCCGACCTGATCTTGAAAGGCAGATGGCTCAAAAATTTGCTTTTTTCCGCGTTATTGAAGTTTATGACAGCATAGCGATCGACTTGAGTGCGCAACAAAAGCAAAAAATTCCACAAAAAATTGAAGCAGTCATGCTTTATTCGGGTTTGGCCGCTGCTGGCCTTGAACAAATAAGTGGCTATATTGATTATTCGACGCTACTTTTATGTATTTCCGCGCGCATCGCAAAGGCTGTTCCAAAAACACTTTTGAATGTGCCGGTTATAGCTTATGAACCAAATGAAAACGGGATGTTGGAAAGGCTCACGGCAGCACTATCTTGAAATATTTATTGTCACTGTTTTAAAGTGATTTAAACCATTCCTTCATCTGACTATGTTATTCGGTTTGTGATTGAAAAGGAAAGTGAGGAGCAATGGCACAGCCTCTAAAACCCGCAGCTAAATCGCAGCATGCCGGAAAAGCCCGTAAACCTCCCGTCATTGATCTTGAAGCGGAGAAAGAAAAGACACATCCGGCAGAGCCGATCGGTTTTGATGCACAACAGGAAATTTCCATGACTCACTTACGGCAGGATGACAAACACAACGATACAAAAAATACCGGCGCAGATGTTTCAAAAAGCGGTCAACAGGCCACTATGGCATCTCGCAATTCTTCATTAAAAGATAAAGCTCAAGATTCGGCAACCAAAAAACCCGGCTGTGGCGGTCTTCTGCTTTCCGGTTTTACCGGAGGTGTTGTAGCTTTGATACTGGGTGGCGGTTTACAATGGGCGGGCGTTTTACCTTCGTTGTCAGGAAATACCAGCACCCTTGAAAGCAGGATGGGCGATATCGAAAATGAACTTGCCAACCTTCGCCAGAAAACGGCAGAAGATGCAGCGGTGACAACAGTGCTTTCTTCCGATGACAGCAAGACACTGGGCAATATTGAAAATGCCGTTGGCGAGCTTGAGGCAAAAAACAATGAATTGACCCAGCAATTGTCGGGTGTCATTGATAATGTCGAAGTATTGAACAATGTGATCAATTCGTTAGGAAAAGATGGAGCAACACCGCAAGTACCGGGTGCTTTGGTCACAAAACTCGACACGCTTGATCATAAAGTGCAGTCATTGTCGCTGTTTTCCGATAAAGCCGATAAAGCGCTGAATTTGGGCCAGAACAATGCAAAAAATATTGCTGTATTTGACAAGCAATTGAAAGACATAACCACCGAGCTTAAAACGCCGATCCAAGGCAAGGAAATTGCTGCAATTACTGCAGCAAATGCCCTTAAAAACGCCATTGATCGCGGTGGTTCCTATGTCAATGAATGGAAAGCATTGCAAGCGGTTATGCCAGAAGCAAGTTTGCTTGACGATTTGAAACAAAATGCCGACAAAGGTATACCCAATCAGGCTGAATTATCGGCTGAATTTGCCAATGTTGCCGACCAGATTGCGGCAACAGAAAATCGTGCTGACGATGACGCCGGTTTGGGCAAAAAACTTTGGGTACGTGCTAAAGGGCTCGTTTCAAGCCGCCCTATCGGCAATGTTGAAGGTGATAGCGCTTCGGCAATCGCGGCAAGAATGGAACAGGCGATCAAACAGGGTGATAATGAGCGCGCTTTGAGCGAATGGCAAAATCTGCCGCAAGATGCGAAAGATATTTCCGCAGAATTTGTCAAAAAACTTACACAGCGCCGTAATGCCGATGCAATATTGTCGCGCATATTAAGCGAAATTACCTCTTCGGCAACCTCACAACAGAGCAATTAAAGGAGTAGAGAAATAATGGTTCGGGTACTTCTTTATATTCTTGTTGTTGCCGTTCTTGGCGCCGGTTTTGCCTGGCTTGCAAATAATCCGGGTAGCCTTGTCATGACTTTCGGCGCAAACCGGGTGACCGTTTCGGTTTTGACTGCAGTAATTTTCTTTGTTTTGCTTGTTGTGGTTGTCTTATTTTTATTATGGCTTTTGAAATCGCTTTTTTCTGCACCGTCCAGACTTGTCCGCCATTTTGAAGAACAACGGCTGAAAAAAGGTCGCGAGGCATTGTCGAATGGCCTTCTTGCTGTTTTATCGGGCGATAGCGAAACGGCAAAACACATGAATAAGCGTGTCACAAGATTCCTTGACAGTGACAGTGAACCTTTGGCCAAATTGCTGGATGCAAAAACACTGTTGCTTGAAAAAGATATCCCGAATGCTCTTCGTATTTATGAAGAAATGACCAGATCACCTCAAACCCGGCTGGCAGGTTTACATGGCCTTTACCGTGAAGCAATCAAGTCGGGTGCTTTTGACGCTGCCGGACAATATGCAGAAAAAGCCACCTATATTGCCCCGTCAGTGGCATGGGCAAATCAGGCAATGCTTAACCGGCTATGCATGGAAGGTTCGTGGGATAAGGCAATTGACCTTTTTGAACGCGCGGTCAAGTCGTTGCCACGTGGCGATCGGGCCGACAAAAAGCTCAATCATAAACGGGTGGTGCTGTTGACCGGCCAAGCAATGGAAATGTTGGAAAACTACCCCGATGATGCGCGAAAAATTGCCCTAAAAGCGCAGAAATTGGAGCCATCCTTTGTTCCGACGACGCTGGTTGCCTGCGATATTCTCTATCGCCAACATGAAATGAAAAAAGCTGACCGGTTTATTGAAACTTTATGGAAAAAAACACCGACCATAGAGTTGGCAACCCTTTATCTTAATGAATCAGAACGCGCCGTTGACCGCTTGAAAAAAGCGAAAACACTGGCAGCAAAAAATCCGGACGCTTACGAATCTCGTTTTATTGTCGCCCATGCCGCCTTTGATGCCGGTGAATTGCCGTTTGCCCGCAATGAAGCGGAAAAAGCATTAAAAATTGCTCCGCGCGAGAGTGCCTACCTTCTTCTTGCCGATATTGAAGAAGCACAAACTGGCGATCAGGGAAAAATCCGCCAATGGCTTTCACGCGCTGTTCGTGCTGAAAATGACCCTGTCTGGATGGCTGATGGCCAGACCTTTGAAAGGTGGCACCCTGTTTCGCCACTGAGCGGAAAACTGGATGCATTTGTCTGGCAAGCGCCACTGCGCAACCCCGGGTTAACGTTAAATCGTGAGGAACTCGAATTTCCTGCTATTACCATTACCGCCACAGAAAAAGAACAGCCAGCTATTGACGAACCGGATAACAAAAACAGCGCAACCGAAACGAAAAAACAGGCAACAGAGGCGGAAAAACCGACAAAAGTGCATCGCAATGTCGCTAAGCCGGAACAAAAATTTGATGTCAAACCGGCAATGATCGTTGACGCAATTGACCCCTCAAAACCCGACATACCGGATGATGTTACCCGTATTAATGTTGATGATCCCGGTGTTCATAACAAATAATAGCGGCAAAAACATATTTGAACGAAAGTCAAAAAAACAGAAAAAGTATTTTTTCCCATTATGATAAGTACATTATTGTGTTGCATAGACAATTTTATTGCATATAAGAAAAAATTCTGTTTCACAGAGTTAACTGACTTTAGCAGAGTGAGGGCAGGAATTGGTCGTACAGCATCTTGTCGCATTTCTACGATCGCTGGGTAAAAAAAACCGGGAATTCGGCAATGATGATCCACGTGTGGCTGCAGTTGCGCTGTTTTTCCATATTGTTGATGCCGATGGTCAGGAACAGGGTGTCGAGAAACAGGTTCTCTATGATATTGTTTCGCGCGAATTTGAACTTGCCGGAGCAGATTTAAAAGCACTTATTGAAGCAGGGCGACAAGCCAATCAGAATTGTCTTGATATTTTTCCGTTTACTGCGACATTAAAGCGCCATCTTGGTCGGCAAGAATGTATCACGTTTATTGGTTTATTGTGGGAAATAGCTTTTGCCGACGGTTATGTTTATGAGCTTGAAGATACATTGATCTGGCGTATAGCAGACTTGATTGGCGTGGATCGTAAAGATCGTCTGGAATTAAAAAAACTTGTCGGACAAAAACAAAAGCCGGCAGAAAAATGAAAAGAGCATGAGAATAAAATGTCTGTGGCAGAAGAGAATTTCTACCCCAAGCAAAAAAAACCGAAAATAGCGGTAATTTTGCATCAAGCCTCTTCTAGTACGGGGCGAGTTGGTCAGCTTTTACAACAAAACGGTTTTGACTTGAGTATTTACCGGCCGGTATTGGGTGACTGTTTGCCCGAAACGCTCGACAGCTATGCCGGTGCGGTAGTTTTTGGCGGCCCGATGAGTGCCAATGATAATGAAGCTTTCATCCATCGCGAAATTGACTGGATTTCTGTAGCATTAAAAGAAGACAAGCCGTTTTTGGGTATTTGTCTGGGGGCGCAAATGCTTGCGCGCAATCTCGGCGGCATTGTAAAACCGCGTAGCGACGGCGAGGTGGAAATCGGCTGGTATCCCATAGAAGCGACCGGCGAGGGAAAGCGTGTTATGGAATGGCCGAGAATGGTCTATCACTTCCATAGGGAAGGAATTTATGACTTGCCTAGAGATGCCGAACTTCTTGCTAAAGGTGATACCTACCCCACCCAAGCGTTCCGCTACGGTAAAAATGCTTGGGCGCTTCAATTCCATGCCGAACTGACCCGCGTTATGATGCAGCGCTGGGTTGTCCATGGCGCCGAACGTTTGCAGTCCAAAGGGGCCCAATGTGCCCAATCGCAACTCGACGGGCGTTTTATTTATGACCCGGCTTTACGGTGCTGGATTGAACAAGCATTGACAAAAATATTTGGTAAAGCTGAAAATTCAGGTTGAAGCGATAGCATGCACCGTAAAAATTGCTTTTGACCGCCATTAATCGGCCAACAATTTTTCCAGACGTTCAAGCAATTTATCGCGGATGTTCTTTTGCCTTAACATCATTGCCGTGTTGATGACATAATCACGATTGGAACCGGCAAGTCCACGACTTTGACGGATGATCGTTGCCATGCTGCCCAAGTCAATCTTTTTTGCATATTGTTCATGCGTGCGGTCGGCAACAAAAAACAGGCCATCAACAATGCGGCCGTTGTTCAAATGGATCGGCTTTTGTTTTTCGATATAAACACTATTCACCTGTTCGCGCTCGATAAGATAATGATATGTCGCTTCGGCATCATTTTCCGGCACATGAAAAGCCAGTCCGTCACAACAACCACCGCGATCCAGTCCTAAAACCAGTCCGGGATTTTCTACCGTTCCGCGATAATGATGGGAATAGATGCACAATGCTCGGTGATAGCCATAAAGACGGGCAGGAAGCTGCTCATCATGCCGAAAGCCGGGATTCCACATTAAAGAGCCATAACCGAATACCCAGAAATCGTGCATTTTATCGTTTTTCCTTCACGTCACGCCAAACAATGTTTTATGACGCAAACAATGTTTTATGATATGTCTCATACCATGGCCTGTTATATGTACTAAAAAAAACCGCAATGTCTATGGAGATATAAAGGGGCATTCTCTATAATTGCGAATCTGCTCTGCATGGAAATTATGAGAAAACCTAGAAATGTCTTCAACCGACCCCAGATCCTGCCATAAAACAGCCAATTACAGATACTTTAAAATCGTTGCTTTTGCCATTGTTTTGATTGTCGTCGTTTATACTCTGGTCTGGTATTTTCTCGCTTGCAAAGTCGAAGAAAAAGTTGCCGAACAAATGACGGTTTATAACCAGAACGGTTTCGTGGCATTGTGTGAAAACATGCGAAAAACCGGCTATCCGTTGCGTATTGGCGTTGCCTGTGACACGTTCAATTTACAACAGTTGATGAAGGGATTTGCATTTTCGGGCGAAAAAATAACCGCCGGTGCTCCTGTTTATGCGCCTCATTGGCTGGAACTGTCGTTTAAAGCACCGATTTCGCTCGAACTTCCCGGTTTTGTTCCGCTGTCGGCAAAGTGGCATGATCTTGTCGTTGATACCGATATAAGCACGCAGATTCCCGATGCCATCAGTTTAAGAGCTGAAAATATCGAAGTTGCCGCAAAAGCCGATGCCGGGGCATTGCATGATAAAACAACAGCAAAGTTTTTGCGTTTTGATGCGCACGGTTTGAACAGCAACCTTGTAGCACGATTGACTTTTGACGAATTGAATATACCCATGGCCATTCCGCGCGAGAATACACCCGTTCCGCAAATGAGTGGCGATATCAGATGGTCACTGGAAAATGCTGCTTCAATTTTTACAGCCGAAAATGATGGTGATTGGGTGACACGGCTACGGGGCCATAAAGCAGTTCTTCAACCTTCGACAGTTCATTTTGCAAATGGCGGCACCGTGACAGTTTCCGGGCCATTTTCGTTCAACGATGAAGGATATTTGAATGCAAAATTGGAAATTGCGGTTGGCGAGCAGAACAAGCTGTTGCAAACGGCACGAAATGCTTTTCCTTCGCAGGCCGATAATCTCAAAACATTATTTTTTGCCTTAAGTGCTATGCCAAAAAACGACAAAGGCGATCCTGTTTTGCAGCTAACAGTCAAAGAGGGTGAAATCCGGCTGGGCTTTTTCAAAATTGGCCGTATCGACCCGCTTTAAAAGCATGGTAAACCTTCATGTCGAACGTGCAATTGCACTACAAGATTTCGCATCATGGTTATCTTTCCTGTTAAAAAGACAAAATTTTCTGACTTGTCGCAACAGAAATGACGTTTTAAATTGAACCGGATTTACGTTAAGAGGCATTTTTATGAGCGGTTCCGGAAAATCTGTCCTTGTTATTTCAAGCCATGTTATTCGTGGTTCGGTTGGTACACGTGTAACTGTTAATGCTCTGGAACAAATGGGGTATGCGGCATGGGATATGTTGACGGTGAGTATGACATGGCAACCGCGCCATGGCCCTTCCCACCGCCTTATTGTGCCACCTTCAGATTTCAAAGCGTGGGCAGACGATATTTTGCGTTCACCATGGGTGGGCGAGATTGCCGCGATTATGACAGGTTACTTCGGCAGTGGCGAACAGGTAATAATTACAGCCGAGCTTATTAAAGCACTGAAAGAAAAAAAACCAAAGCTTATTTATTGTTGCGACCCTGTTTTAGGCGATGAAGGGGGACTTTATATCGGCAAAAATATTGCCGATAATGTGGTTGAATATCTTTTACCTTTGGCCGATATTTTAAAACCTAACCGCTCGGAGCTTGAATGGATTGCCGGACGCACACTTGCAAATAATCACGAAATTATTAGAGCTGTCCGGGAATTGGGCTGTAAAACAACCCTCGTTACTTCCGCCTGGCCACTTTTAAAAAATGCAACGGGTAATTTGCTTGTCACCGATAAAGCGATTTTATTGGCTGAACATCCCTTGGTAAAAGATCCGGTCAACGGCCTTGGCGATATGACCGGTGCCCTTTTTCTCGCCCGCCTTCTTGATGGTGATAATGAAGAATCGGCCTTGCGATTTGCTACCGCATCGGTTTATGCCTTGCTAATGGAAACAACGCGCAATAATGCTTACGAGCTAATGATTGAAGGCAGTTTTCATCATTTTGGTGTGGCGGCAGATCGCATCGTATTGCGCTATCTCAAAGATACGGCAAAAATAGCATAGTAATGCATAATAAATCGGATTGCAGGCATAAATGACGAATTTGCCCGAAAAACTGTTGACCGGCTATCGTTCTTTTATGCAAAACCGTTTTGTCGGGGAACGGGAGCGCTACAAACAACTGGCTCATGAAGGGCAAAAACCGGAGACAATGGTTATTGCCTGTTGTGATTCGCGCGCTGCGCCGGAAACGATTTTTGATGCCGGGCCGGGCGAAATATTCGTGATGCGCAATGTTGCCAATCTTGTGCCGCCCTTTCATCCGGACAAGGAATATCATGCAACTTCGGCAGCATTGGAATTTGCCGTTCAATCGCTTGAAGTAAAAAACATAGTTGTGCTTGGTCATGCTCGTTGCGGCGGCATCCGCAATGCACTCGATCTTGACAGCAAACCGCTTTCATCGGTCGATTTCATTGGTAAATGGATGGGGCTTCTGACACCGGCTGCCGAAGCTGTTGCCACCAATACATTGATGACTTCGACCGAACGTCAGACCGCACTTGAACGAATTTCCATCCGCTATTCAATCAACAATTTACGATCATTCCCATGGTTGAAAATGCGCGAAGATGAAGGCAAACTTGCCCTTTACGGCGCATGGTTCGACATAGCAAGCGGAGAATTGTGGATTATGGACAGACGGACCGGCGACTTTACGCGCATTGAAGAAATTAACTTGTAACGCAAAAAAAAGGCCTGCTTTTGGGCAGGCTTTCCATAAAATTTCTGTCAAGATTTGTGCCTAATCGCCGTCAATCTGTTTTCCCATAATCGCGATGGCCTGTTGGTAGACACTGGCATCGTTCCACCCCTGAATAGCGGCAAAATTAGGTTCGCCCGGTTGGTAGCCGGCACCTGTTTTCCAGCCATGGTTACGTAAAAAGTTGAAAGTTGAAGCTAAGGCATCGGCTTTTGAATGAATCATATCAATATGTCCGTCGCCATCGCCATCAGCGCCATAAAGCAAAACGTTTTTCGGCAAAAATTGCGTTTGCCCGATTTCGCCATGCATGGCACCAACAGAATTGGGGTCAAAATCACCACGATCAATAAGTTTAAGTGCCGAATAGAGCTGCTCGGTGAAAAAAGCCGAACGGCGGCAATCATAAGCAAGTGTTGCAACAGCCGATAGTGTGTGTTGTTTTCCCATATAGGATCCGAAACTTGTTTCCATGCCCCAAATAGCAATAACCGGCCCAGCCGGCACGCCATATTTCTTTTCAAGTCGGTCAAATAACGCGGCATTTTGCCGTTTCATGACTTTGCCACGCGAAACAATGACCGAAGAGCCGCGTTTTTGCATAAATTGTTGCAAGCTTAGCTTGAAACTTTTTTGACCCCGGTCCGCATTAATTGTCGCTTGTGCATAATGGACATTATTTAATGCGGCAATACCGCGTTTTCCGATGCCATTTGCGGCCGCTTCCTGTTTGGTTGCCTCAAGCCAGCTTTCAAAACCAGCATAAGTATTTCCGCATTTTGGTGCAGCAACGGCCAACCCGGTGGTGGCAGCTAATGCCAAACCGATGAAACCAGCCTTGATCGCTTTACGATAAAACATTCAAGCTTTCCTTTTCCCGAACAGTTTATTTGCCGATAAAAATATTTAAACCGCAATATATCAACTTGCGATCAAAACCAAGTAGAATAACGAAAATTTACCAAATAGAACAGGCGTGAACTTGACAAGAGACCGCTTTTGCTGTTTTAAGGCTAGCAAAATCTGCGACAAGCTTATCAAACTTGGAGCCACCGACCAGGACCCTTATGGTATAAACAGATCCTGGAGGTCAACATCCGACAGCGCGATGCGCCCTCGGGTGGCTTTTGCTTTTGGTTAAAGTTTGTCGATTTATAACGAGGTAGATAATGTTTGAATCCTTACAGGAACGCTTGGGCACCATTCTGAATAATCTGACAGGACGGGGAAGTTTGTCGGAACAGGATGTTGCAGCCGCTCTGCGTGAGGTACGTCGTGCACTGATTGAAGCCGATGTCGCACTTGACGTCGTGCGCTCTTTTACTGATCGGGTGCGTGAAAAGGCCGTAGGTGCCGATCTCCTCAAATCGATCAAACCGGGGCAGATGGTTGTCAAACTTGTTCATGACGAGTTGGTGGAAATGCTGGGCACAGAAGGTATATCAATCGACCTTAATGCCCCTTCACCGGTTGTCATTATGATGGTTGGTCTTCAAGGTTCGGGTAAAACCACGACCTCGGCAAAAATTGCCAAACGTCTTGTTGAAAAGCACAACAAAAAGGTTCTGATGGCTTCTCTTGATACACGCCGCCCGGCCGCACAAGAGCAATTGCGTCAACTTGGTGAACAGATTCATGTGCCGACATTGCCGGTTATTGTCGGCCAGACTCCCGTTGATATTGCCGCACGCGCCGTTCAGGCAGCCAAACTCGGTGGCCAGGATGTCGTCATTCTCGATACAGCAGGACGTACCCATATTGATGAACCACTTATGGTCGAGATGGCAGAAATCAAAGCCAAATCGATGCCTCACGAGATTCTGCTTGTTGCCGATAGTCTGACCGGTCAGGATGCGGTCAATCTTGCCCGCTCATTTGACGAGCGCGTTGGCATTACCGGCATTATCCTGACACGTATGGATGGTGATGGCCGTGGAGGTGCTGCCCTGTCAATGCGAGCAGTTACCGGAAAACCCATTAAAGCCATTGCAACCGGCGAAAAAATGGAAGCTCTTGAAGAGTTTCACCCGCGTCGCATTGCCGATCGTATTCTTGGCATGGGCGATATTGTTTCGCTTGTTGAAAAAGCGGCAGAAAATATTGATCAGGAAAAAGCGGCTGTCCTTGCCAAGAAAATGCAAAAGGGCAAATTCGATTTGAGCGATTTGGCCGAACAGCTTAAACAGATGAAAAAATTGGGTGGTATGGGTGGCATTATGGGAATGATGCCCGGTATCGGAAAAATGAAAGAGCAGATTGCCGCCGCCGGTCTTGATGACAATCTGTTCAATCGGCAGTTGGCTATCATTTCCTCTATGACCAAGGAAGAACGCGCCAATCCCGATCTCTTGAAACACAGCCGCAAGCAACGTATTGCCAAAGGTTCGGGCACAAATGCCGCAGAAATTAATAAACTGTTGAAAATGCACCGCCAGATGGCCGACATGATGAAAATGATGGGTAGCAAAGGCAAAGGCGGCTTGATGCAAAAGATGATGGGTGGCTTGGGCTCCAAATTGGGTTTTGGCAATTTGGGGGGTCTTGGCGGTGGCCTGCCCGACCTTTCGTCAATGGATCCAAAACAATTGGAAAAACTGCAGAAACAGGCTGAAAGTTCGGGGTTTGGAAATAAACTTTCCGGTCTTGGAACTGGGGTGTTGCCCGGTCTTCCGGGAAATGGCGACAAGTTTCCCGGACTGCCGAAGAAACGTTGAAGATTCAAAGAAACATAAACATTATGAGCGAAAAAAGAATTCCAGAAGAGCTTCTACAGCTTCGCCATTCAATTGATAATTTTGATGCAGCACTCATCCACATTCTGGCCGAGCGTTTTCGTTGCACAAAAGCAGTCGGTGTTTTGAAGGCTAAATTCGGTTTGCCAGCGGCTGATCCGGCACGCGAACAGCGCCAGGTTGCGCATTTGCGCAAACTTGCCGAAGAAAGCCATCTTGACCCGGATTTTGCTGAAAAATTCCTGAATTTCATTGTTAAGGAAGTCATTCGTCACCACGAAGCGACGGCCGCAAAAATTCATTCAAAGTAAAGGAAAACCGACTTCTTCGGGAAAAGTTAATATAAATTTGGTGCCCACCCATTGGTAAAAGCCAAAACCGACAATAGGAGATAAAACATGTCGTTGAAAATT
>NZ_CALYQK010000024.1 GCF_945285465.1 uncultured Bartonella sp.
TAACTAACCATAGGTGCTTTTCATGCTTGATAAAGTTTTATCCCGTCTCGACCGTGATCTTGATACCAGCCTTGACCACCTTTTTGATTTTTTGCGAATTCCCTCAATTTCAACCGACCCTAAATATAAAAAAGACTGTATAAAGGCCGCCGACTGGTTGGTGAATGACTTAAAATCCATAGGCTTTGAAGCATCGCGGCGCGATACAGCCGGCAATCCTATGGTAGTTGCCTACCATCCCGGTCCAACAAAAGATGCACCCCATGTTCTCTTTTATGGTCATTATGATGTGCAACCGGTTGATCCGCTCAATCTGTGGGAAGATAATCCGTTCGACCCGAAGATAAAAGAACGCGATGGTGAAAAAGTGATTGCCGCACGCGGTGCTGGCGATGACAAGGGGCAACTTATGACTTTTGTCGAAGCATGTCGCGCCTATAAACAAGAATTCGGTCAATTGCCGGTTGCTGTCACCGTGCTTTTCGAGGGCGAAGAAGAATCCGGTTCGCCGTCACTCAAACCATTTCTGGATTCGCATAAAGACGAACTGAAGGCCGACTATGCGTTGGTTTGCGATACATCCATGTGGGATGCCGACACACCATCTATTTCTGTCAGTCTTCGCGGCCTGGTCGGCGAAGAGATCATTATTCACGCGGCAGACCGCGATCTCCATTCCGGTCATTTTGGTGGTGCTGCGGCAAATCCTATTGATATTCTGGCAAAAATTATTGCTGGCCTGCATGATAAAAACGGTCACGTTACCTTGAAAGGTTTTTATGATGGCGTTGAAGAAACACCTGCCGATATCTTAAAATCGTGGAATAGTTTAGGACGCGGTGCCAAAGAATTTTTGGGCCCTGTCGGCTTGTCCGTTCCAGCCGGTGAAAAAGGCCGCTCTGTTCTTGAATTGACATGGGCACGACCGACGGCGGAAGTCAACGGCATTAGTGGCGGCTATGAGGGAGAGGGTTTCAAAACTGTCATTGCCGCCAAGGCAAGTGCAAAAATTTCTTTCCGGCTTGTCCACGGGCAGAATCCGGAAAAAATCCGCCAGTCTTTCCGTGATTATGTTCGCTCCCAAATTCCCGAAGATTGTTCTGTCGAATTCAAAGAACATGGTGCATCACCAGCAATTACACTTGCCTATGATTCTGATCTCGTTCAACTGGCAAAAAAGGCTTTGAGCGAGGAATGGAACAAACCGACGGTTCTTGCGGCCATGGGGGGGTCAATTCCAATTGTCGGCGACTTCCAGTCTTTCCTTGGAATGGAATCATTGCTTGTCGGTTTTGGACTGGATGACGACCGCATCCACTCGCCAAATGAAAAATATAATCTCAAATCGTTCCGCAAGGGACAACGTTCATGGGCACGAATTCTTTCGGCCTTGGGAAATAAATAGGATATTACAATGGTTAAAATACGTGTTCACAAAGGTGACCTGCCAAATTTGACCCATTACAATGTCAAAGAAGTTGCCATCGACACCGAAACATTGGGATTACAGCCCCATCGTGACCGGCTCTGTGTTGTACAAATTTCACCCGGCGATGACACGGCCGATGTCATACAGATTGCCAAAGGACAAAAGAGCGCTCCCAATCTGGTGAAACTTCTGGCTGATCCCGAAATTACCAAAATATTCCATTTTGGTCGGTTCGATATTGCCGTTTTAGCATTAACGTTCGGTGTAATGCCCAAACCGGTTTTTTGTACAAAAATCGCTTCTAAACTTGCAAGAACCTATACCGACCGTCATGGGTTGAAAGATCTTGTATCGGAACTGCTGGGCATAAACATTTCAAAGCAGCAACAGTCATCCGACTGGGGGACGGAAGAACTGTCATCGGCACAGGTTGAATATGCGGCAACCGATGTTCTCTATCTCCATCGGCTAAAAAGCATTCTCGAAGCAAGGTTGATTCGTGATGGCCGTCTCAGTGTGGCAAAATCATGTTTCCAATTCCTGCCGTCACGGTCAGAACTTGATCTTATCGGCTTTCCGGAAGTCGATATTTTTGCTCATAGTTGATTCGTCGAAATCGGCATTTTGCTATTAAGACGCCGGTTTTCCGGCGTTTTTTAATAGTCTGTTTACCATATCAAACAGCTTTCGCCTTCAAGAGCAGGTAAAAAGGCCACATTCAATGACCTGTGGTATTTTTGTTACAGACTTTGTTTACGCACAAACTATATTGCCCTCAATTACAATATTTTTCGCATGGAGTTAACAAATGAACATGAAATATCTCGTCGCTGCTTCGGCTTTGGCATTGACTGCCGCTTCTGGCGCACAGGCTGCCGATGTTGTTATGAATCAGGAGCCGGCACCGGTTGTTGCTGCTCCAGCTTTTTCTTGGACCGGCTTCTATGCTGGTGGTCAGATCGGTGGTTCATGGTCGGACACCGACCAGAAAATTACCGGTCATGACGTAAAAACTGATGTCCACGATTTTTCCGGTTTTGGTAAAACATTCTCTCCCGATCCTTCAGGGTTCATTGGTGGCCTTTATGCCGGCTACAACTATGACCTTGGCAACAACATCGTTCTCGGTGCCGATACCGACTGGGTATGGGGCGACATGGACGAGAGCGACAGCAAGACCTATCTCAAAACTACACCCGATCAATACAAAGTTGATGGCAAGATCAAAGAAAAATGGGCTGGTTCAACCCGCGCTCGCGTCGGCTATGCCGTTGATCGCTGGATGCCTTATTTTGCTGGCGGTGTTGCTTATGCCAAAATTGATTCGGATGCCAAATTCTCGAATGCTGATGGCGTATTCAGCAAAACCGGTGGCAACAAGACACTGACAGGTTATACATTGGGTGCCGGTCTTGATTATGCTATGACCGATAACATTATCCTACGCGCTGAATATCGTTATACCGACTTTGGTGACAAGGACTTTGGCAACAAAGACTTCAAATACAATGTCGATTACAAAACCAATGATGTACGCGTTGGCGTTGCCTACAAGTTCTAATCATCTAGAATATTGGTAGAAAAAAAGCCCTGCAAATATTCTGCGGGGCTTTTTATGTGAGTAGATGACCCCGATTCCAACCTCATATTCTGTCGTCGCGCAAAACCAAAAACGCATCGACACTTTCCTAACTGAATAGTGATTCGATAATACGGCACGCCTTGTCTCTTGGTAATGCTTTACCGAAATTTCCAACACTTTTTGTTAACTATGATATTATTTTTGTTTAATATTTTAAATGTTTTCACATTTTAGTGACGGTTTTTTTCCGGTTTTTTTCGGGTGTGTCTTTCATGCTACAGCAATTCTTATTCGGGTAATCTATATAGATTGAGACAGCAGTCATATTGCATTGGAGAATGAAAATGAAAATTAGATATCTTATCGCTGCTTCTGTAGCTGCGCTTACTGCAGCTTCCGCTGCGCAGGCTGCCGACGTTGTAGCCGCTCAAGAGCCAGCTCCGGTCGTTGCCGCTCCCGCTTTCTCGTGGACAGGCTTCTATGGTGGTGCTCAAATTGGCGGTTCCTGGTCTGATACAGATCTGAAGGGACGTTACCTCGGCAGTGATAACAAATGGAGCCCGAAACAAGGTTTCTCGCCTGATCCATCAGGCTTCATCGGTGGTATTTATGCCGGTTACAACTATGACCTCGGCAACAACATCGTTATCGGTGCTGATACCGACTGGGTATGGGGCGACATGGACGAAAGCGACAGCCGCACCTACAATTCCGGTTTGACCAACGAATTCAAACTCGACGGCAAGCTTAAAGAAAAGTGGGCCGGTTCAACCCGTGCTCGTGTTGGTTATGCAGTTGATCGCTGGATGCCTTACATTGCTGGTGGTGTTGCATATGCCAAAGTTGATTCGCATTTCCGCGTAAAGAATGCAGCTGGTACAACCAGCTATAGCGACAGCGACACACTTACAGGTTGGACAATCGGTGCTGGTTTCGATTATGCCATGACCGATCACATCATCCTGCGTGCTGAATATCGTTACACCGACTTTGGTGATGACGATTATGGCAACAAAAACATCAAGTACAATGTTGACTACAAGACCAACGATTTCCGCGTTGGCGTAGCTTACAAGTTCTAATTTAGACGGACTGTTGTTTTAGGAGGGCCCCGTATTTTACGGGGCCTTTTTTTCTCTATTTTTCAGTTTTCTTTCTGTTTCATCTCATGATAAAGCCTTGCATCATGACAGCACTTTATCCTGATCTTTTTACGTTACGAATTATCAGCCCGATCTTCACCATTGTTTAAGACAGGCAATGGTCGGCAAGATCGGGGAAATATTTACGTAAAACAGTAACGCTCTACCGGAACTTTCATTATGTCAAATAAAGACGAAGCCATGGATTATTCAAAAACCCTTTATCTACCCAGGACAAACTTTCCAATGCGTGCTGGCTTGCCGCAAAAAGAACCCGAGATTGTCAAACATTGGGAAGAAATGGATCTTTATAAAGAGCTGCGCAAACAGTCGGCTGATCGTCCGCTTTATGTTCTTCATGACGGCCCTCCTTATGCAAACGGCAATATTCATATTGGGCATGCTCTGAATAAAATTTTGAAAGATACTATCATCCGTTCCTTCCAGATGCGTGGCTATAATGCCAATTATGTGCCCGGCTGGGATTGCCATGGTCTGCCTATAGAATGGAAAATAGAGGAAAAATACCGGGCGAAGGGTAAAAATAAGGACGATGTCCCGATTAATGAATTTCGCAACGAATGTCGTGAATTTGCCAAACATTGGGTAGCAATCCAGTCGGAAGAATTCAAACGCCTCGGCATTATTGGCGACTTCAAACATCCCTATACGACAATGGCTTTCCATTCTGAAGCGCGTATTGCTGGCGAGTTGATAAAATTTGCCATGTCAGACCAGCTTTATCGCGGCTCGAAACCGGTCATGTGGTCGGTCGTCGAGCGCACGGCTTTGGCCGAGGCGGAAGTTGAATATCATGATGTCGAATCGGATACCATCTGGGTCAAGTTTCCGGTTCTGGAAGCTAAAGCAAGCGATCTTGCCGATGCTTTTGTCGTCATCTGGACAACTACTCCCTGGACAATTCCCGGTAACCGCGCTGTTTCCTATTCTTCCCGCATTCCTTACAGCCTTTACATCGTTGAAAGTGCAGAAAATGACTATGGCCCGCAAGCGGGAGAAAAGCTCATTTTTGCCGATGCGTTGGCCGAAGAAAGTGCAAAAAAAGCAAAACTGACATTCAAAAAGTTGCGCCGCATCACACCGGAAGAATTTGAATTCATGGTATTGGCGCACCCTTTGAAAGGTTTTGCCGGCGGTTATGGCTTCAAAGTGCCGCTGCTTGACGGCGACCATGTCACAGCAGATTCAGGTACCGGTTTTGTGCATACCGCCCCCAGTCACGGCCGTGAAGATTTTGACGTTTGGACGGCTAACAAAACAACATTGGAAAAAGCCGGCATAGATTCATCAATTCCGTTTCCGGTTGATGATGCCGGCTTTTATACCAAAGATGCGCCCGGTTTTGGCCCCGACCGCAGCGCCGGTGCTTCGCGCATTATCGATGACAATGGCAAATATGGTGATGCCAATAAAACGGTCATCGCTACTTTGATCGATAAAGACATGTTGTTTGCCCGTGGTCGTATCAAACATTCTTATCCGCATAGCTGGCGGTCAAAAAAACCGGTTATCTTCCGTAATACCCCCCAATGGTTCGTTTATATGGATAAGGAACTTAGCGACGGTACGACATTGCGTGAGCGCGCTCTTAAAGCCGTCGAGGATACACGATTTATCCCACCGGCCGGGCAAAACCGCATTGGTGCCATGATGGAAGATCGTCCCGATTGGGTTTTATCACGCCAACGCGCGTGGGGTGTGCCAATTACTATTTTTGTCAATGAAGATGGCGATATTCTCAAAGATGCGGCTGTCAACCAAAGAATAGTTGATGCCTTTGAAAAAGAAGGTGCAGATGCCTGGTTCAAAGACGGCGCACGCGAGCGTTTTTTGGCCGAACACGCCAAAGAACCGTGGCAGCCTGTCCATGATATTCTTGATGTGTGGTTTGATTCCGGTTGTACCCATGTTTTTACATTGGAAGACCGTCCTGATCTGCGCTGGCCAGCCGATCTTTATCTTGAGGGATCCGACCAACATCGCGGCTGGTTTCATTCCTCGATGCTGGAAAGTTGCGGCACACGTGGACGTGCGCCCTACAATGCCGTTCTTACCCATGGTTTTACCCTCGACGAACAGGGTAAAAAAATGTCGAAATCGCTCGGCAATACAGTTGCACCGCAAGATGTTATCAATACCTCGGGCGCCGATATTTTGCGCTTGTGGGTGATGACCACCGATTATTGGGAAGACCAGCGTCTGGGCAAAAACATTATCCAGACGAATGTTGATTCCTACCGGAAACTGCGCAATGTCATTCGCTGGATGCTTGGAACCCTTGCTTATGATGATGGCGAAAATATTGCTTATGACACAATGCCCGAGCTTGAACAGCTTATGCTCCACCGCCTTTATGAACTGGATCGACTTGTTAACGAGGCTTATGACGGATTTGACTTCAAGCGCATTACCCGTGCGTTGATCGACTTTTCAATCGTTGATCTATCGGCATTCTATTTCGATATCCGCAAGGATTGTCTCTATTGTGATGCTCCCTCTTCACTCAAGCGAAAGGCCTCCATCCACGTTGTGCGCGAAATTTTTGAGCGTGTGGTGACGTGGCTGGCACCAATGTTGCCATTTACCATGGAAGAAGCATGGCTTGAGCGCCACCCCGAAAGCCGTTCAATTCATTTCGAGCAATTCCGCAAAACACCCGACAGCTGGCAAAATAGCGAACTTGCCGAACGTTGGCGTAAAATCCGCCAAGTTCGTAAAGTTGTAACCGGTGCGCTCGAATTGGAACGAGCCGAAAAGCACATCGGTTCGTCTCTGGAAGCTGCACCTGTTGTCTATATTCGTGATCTTGAACTGCTTGAAGCGGTCGAAGGCATGGATATGGCCGAAATCTGCATTACCAGCGACATTGTCATTACCAATGCTCAAGCACCGAAGGATGCATTCAAAATCGACGATGTCGAAGGAGTTGCAGTGGAATTTCATAAAGCCGATGGTAAAAAATGTGCACGCTCGTGGCGCTATACACAAGATGTCGGAAGCGATCCGGATTACCCGGATGTATCGGCACGTGATGCGGCTGCCTTGCACGAATTACATGCACTTGGCAAGATTTGATAAACGCTGAAAAAGGCTGGTATTGTATTCATACCAGCCAAAATGCACTTTAATAATGAACATATATTTCAATATCCCGTGGGGATTGCCGTCAAGGCCTATCTCATGGTAAGGAAGTGAATTATTATGCCAAATTATTGGTATAATAATAGAGTTATTTAATGTGCCTGCGGGCAAAATGAGTAGTCAATAATTTTGGGCGGCAGAGCCGGGAAAACGGATAAGCAGTGAAGAAACGCGAACTAGCATTTATTGTAACGGGTATGGTTACAGCCAGTCTTACACTGACAGGATGTGGCGTTTCCAGCCCGACTTATGGCACCGACAAATCTACCGGAAAACAATTGGTTGACGATTTTTCAAATATCGCGTCAATCAGGTCGAATAATAATCGCAATCAGGTCGATACTAAACCGCGTCCCGAGCTCGTTCGCCCGACTGCCGGTACCAAAGGTGTTCTGCCACAACCGCAAGCCAATGTTGCCCAGACAGGCACGCCTGACTGGCCGGAATCACCGGAACAAAAGCGCCAGAGACTACGTGACGAGGCAACAGCCAACCAAAACAACCCAAATTATGTTTCGCCGATCGTTCCTGATGGCGGAAAAGAAACAAAACCGACCGGCTCGTCGGACTGGCTCAACGGCATTCACCGCAATGAACAGGTAAAAAACGACAAAGAACAGCGCGCCGAGTTCTTGCGTCGCAAGAAAGAAACGGAAGGCGGCTCCTCGACCACTCGTAAATATCTGAGCGAACCGCCATTGAGTTATCGCCAGCCTGCTGCTTCAGCACCCATTGGTGATCAAGGGGAAGACGAGGCCAAAAAAGAACGCGAGAAAAAGAAAGCAATGAAAAACACTTCCGGCAAAAAAAGCTGGTGGCCTTTTTAATTCGGCAGTTGCTGCTCGTTAGAACAATTCCTTTTGTGAAAACAAAACACAGGAAATAAAACCGGCGTAAACATGTTTTTGCTCTGACGGCACAAAATTAATGCCAGAATTTGCCGGTCGGAAAGGCTTGCCGGTTTTTCTTTTTCACAAATCCTGTCTTTTCCACAAATTAAGAAAAGGCGAATTAAGAAGACCCGAAAAATCTGGCGCAAAGATTTTTGGCATGCCATTTTATCAAACAAAAACCAAAAAATTGGACGACCTGGCATTTTTTGCAAGAAATCGCTTTTTGTATAAAACTTTGTGTGTCAGTTGCCCGATTGGGCGGCCAAAAATCCTATCGAATTATAGTGCATCTCTTCAATCACGACGATGGCAGTGGTATTCCTCGATTTTGCGGCTCATGATGGTTGCAAATGCGTGTCGCATAATCGAAAATAGTCACTATTTCCTATCAAAGAGGATGACGAATAACGTCACGCCCTCAGATAACCTCAAGCGGAATCTTTCGTGTTGGCGGTAAAAATATTTTATCAAGCGCCTGTAGAGTATCGTCATCAAGGGCAAGGTAGGCTGCTTTTCTGTTTTCTTCCAAATGCCCGGTCGATGCGGTTTTGGGAATAGCGATCATTAAAGGGCGACGGATAATCCACGCCAACGCCAGAACGGTCGGAGCAAGACCGAGACTGTCGGCAAGTTGTTGCAAATGCCGATTTTTCAGAATCCGTCCCTGCTCGATCGGTGAATACGCCATGACAGGAATAGACTGTTTTTCACACCACGGGATAAGATCAAATTCCGGTCCGCGTCGCGACAGATTATAGAGAATTTGATTGGCTGCAATATGGCCAGAGGGCGCAATTTCCAAAAGCTTCTGCATTAAATCGGTATCAAAATTACTCACCCCCCATGCTCTTATTTTTCCCTGTTCAATCAGATGTTCAAAAGCATCAACAGTTTCGTTTAATGGTGTCCTGCTTTGCCAATGAAGCAGATAAAGGTCGATGACATCTGTTTTCAAGTTTTTCAGACTGCGCTCGCACGCCTCGATTGTTGCTGCCCGCCAGGCATGACGAGGTAAAACTTTAGAGACGACAAAAGCATCGTCGCGCCGCCCGACAAGGGCTTTGCCAACCACCCGCTCGGCCCCGCCATTGCCGTACATTTCGGCTGTATCAATAAGTGTCAAACCAAGATCTAGTCCGGTGCGCAGAGAATTTATTTCTTCATTCAACGAATCTTCGCTTTCGCCCATCCCCCATGTGCCTTGGCCGAGTGCCGGAACGACAGTGCCATTTGGAAATTTCACCGTTTTCATCTTCAATTCCTTTTTTTGGCAAAAAAGTTTTTAAGCAATTTCGCCGCCTCTCTTTCGCTCAAGCCCGAATAGACATCCGGTATATGGTGGCATGTCGGTTGTCCAAAAAAACGGGCACCATGCTCGACACCGCCACCTTTCGGGTCGCTTGCCGCATAGTAAAGTCGGCGGATACGGGCAAAAGATATAGCAGCCGCACACATTGTACAGGGCTCCAACGTCACATAAAGATCACAATCACAAAGCCGTTCACTTTTTACGATTTCGCACGCCATGCGAATAACCCGCATTTCAGCATGACCGGTCGGGTCAAAAACGCTATGTGTGAGATTCGAGGCCCTTGCAATCACCTCTTTGCCGCACATAATCACTGCCCCGACCGGCACTTCCTCGCGTAAGGCTGCCAGACGGGCTTCTTCTAGTGCTATTTCCATCGGCTTCTTGTTCATTTATATCTTTCAAACATCATTGTGAATAAATGGATTTATCGACTGTATGTGTCAATTAATAAAGCTTAGCAGAAAACACATGACGAAAGAGATTCCATAAGGTAAAAAAATAAGCTAGAGCGTTGCAAATGTTAAAACGCCCCGGTGCTTCTAAAGGATAATGACTATGACAAATGATCGCGGCATAAAAAAACCGCAAAGAGACCGGGGAGATTCCAGATATAAACCGGCTCCACGCCAAAAAACGATCAGTAAAGCGCAGTCTTCAAAATCGCCAAGCGAAGAAAGTGATGGCAGCGAGCGAATTGCAAAAAGACTTGCCCGCGCCGGCATAGCTTCACGCCGTGATGCTGAAATGATGATTGCGGCAGGGCGTATTGCTGTGAATGGCAAAGTTCTTGATACGCCGGCATTCAATGTCAAACGTGTCGATGCCATTACCGTTGACGGACAACCTCTTCCCCCCATTGAACGCACTCGCGTTTGGCTTTATCACAAACGTGCCGGACTCGTAACAACAAATCGTGATCCGGAAGGCCGTCCGACCGTATTCGACAGCTTGCCCGAAGGGATGCCTCGTGTTCTTTCTGTCGGACGGCTCGATATCAATACCGAAGGTCTTCTTTTACTAACCAATGATGGCGGGCTTGCTCGTGTTCTGGAACTGCCCTCGACAGGCTGGGTGCGCAAATATCGCGTGCGTGCCCACGGCAAGGTTAGCCAAGCCGACCTTGATGCATTGAAAGACGGTATTGCAATCGACGGTATTTTTTACGGTGCAGTCGAGGCAATACTTGAACGTGAACAGGGCTCGAATGTCTGGCTGACAGTTGCCTTAAGAGAGGGGAAAAACCGCGAGGTTAAAAATATTCTTGGTGCGTTAGGTTTAACGGTGACACGTCTTATACGTGTATCATTCGGGCCGTTCCAACTCGCCGACCTTGAAGAGGGAGCTGTCCGCGAGCTTAAAGGACGCACTTTGCGCGACCAATTGGGCGACAGACTGATTGAAGAGGCAAATGCCGATTTTGATCTGCCGATATTAAAACCGTTTTCCAACGCTGCGGTGAGCGGAACAGAACCAAAAGCGTCTTTTCGCCCTAATCTTCCCGACGATGGATGGATTTCATCGACACCGCAAGCACCACGTTCCAGTAAACGTTGGAAAAAAGCCGATTTTTCCGAACGCGGCCGCGCCCAACTTACGACGAAACCCGGCCGTTACGGGGACGTTCAAAATAACTTCAGCAACAAACAACCAAAAAAGCGCGAGGAATTTAACCAAGAAAAACCCGAACCGCGCCAACCGCGTTCGCGCAGTACCAATGTTTGGATGGCACCGGGTGCGCGCCCCCAGACAGCCCGTAAAAAGTTTTGGCAATACCGGGACAATCAGGACGAACAAAGAAACGGACAATTTGAGAGAGAGTCGGCCGAACATCGTCCAAATCGGACTTCACGGGATGAAAAAAATTCTCGTTTTCAACGGCAGGAATGGCAACCAGAGCGGGATGACGAAAAACCGCCATTTAAAAAACGTCCGCGTCAAAACAGTGTAGAAACTACCCGACAAGATGTGCATGGACGCAATAAAAAACCGGATTTCGGCAAATCGACACCTTCTTATCGGACAAAACGTTCGTCCGACGAGGCAAATGACCGCCAGAAGACCAGATATGGTGCACCAAAACGGGCTGACGAAAGCCGGTATGGTTTTTCGCACCACAATAGAGCCGAGACAAAACAACCGGCAACGGGCGAAAAGCGACAAAGCCGCCGTTACGAGAAGCAATCGGACAAACCATTTTCTGGGCAATCCGATCAGCGCAGAGAACGTAATTTTGCCGACAAGTCACCAAGAAGCGATCAATTTTTAAAACGCAAGAAGAGTGCTGGCCAAAACAAGGAGCGGTTGCGCCCCGACAGACGTAGCGGGCGGGCAAATGGAGGGCGCATTGCGGATCGTCGGCGGTAAATTTTCCGGCCGCAATCTTGCAACGCCAAGCGGATTATCTATCCGTCCCACGACAGACCGTACGCGCGAAAGCCTGTTTAATATTCTCGGCTCGAGACAGGAAAATTTCTGGTCGGGAAAACGCGTGCTCGATCTATTTGCTGGAACAGGAGCATTGGGTATTGAGGCACTTTCGCGGGGGGCGCAGGCCTGCACTTTTGTCGAGCAATCAGTCGAAGGGCGCGGTCTCATCCATAAAAATATTGAAAATTTCGCCCTTCAAGGCCTGACGCGCCTATTACGTCGCGATGCGTCGGAACTTGGACAAATCGGCACAATGCTTCCCTTCGATGTTGTGTTTGCCGATCCGCCTTATGGACACGGACTAGGTGAACGGGCTTTTGTCGCTGCTGTTGATGGTGGTTGGGTCAAAGCCAATGGCCTTCTTGTTCTGGAAGAAACGCGCAATTCGACTATTCATTTACCTGAAATGTTCAAGCTTGACGACGAACGCCATTATGGTGGCACAATTATCTATATCTATGTGTTAGAGCCCTAATCAAACAGTTTTGAAAGGTTTTACCTGTGCCTGAAACAATGAAAAAAACAGTTTTGCGAATGGTGTTTGGCACTCTTCTGTCTTCAATGGCGTTTTTTCCGCTTTATGCTGAAAATAACGCCGGTAAAGAGACATTGGAACTGCCGCTCACAACTAAAGTCAATGACGATCTTCCCGAAATCGTCAAACTGGGTCCGACCCAAAGTTTTACGTTGAAAAACGGCTTGCAAGTGGTGGTAATTGAAAATCACCGTGCACCGGTTGTTACGCAAATGGTCTGGTATCGTGTCGGCTCGGCTGACGAGCCAAAAGGCCACACCGGTATTGCGCATTTTCTCGAACATCTAATGTTCAAAGGCACAAAAACCCATAAAGAAGGCGAGTTTTCCAAATTCATTGCCAAAGTAGGCGGTGAAGAAAATGCTTTTACTTATTATGATTATACCGGTTATTATCAAAGTGTTGCTTCGGACTATCTTGAAACAATAATGGAATTCGAGGCAGACAGAATGGAAAATCTCGTTCTGACAGATGATGTTATCGAACCGGAGAGAAATGTTATTATCGAAGAACGGCGTATGCGCACCGATAATAACCCCGAAGCGATGCTTGCCGAAGAAGCACGAGCAACGCTTTTTATGAATAGTCCTTACCATAATCCTGTGATCGGCTGGAAACAAGAAATGGAAAAGCTGACACGTAACGACGCAATCAACTTTTATAATCAATATTATACACCAAACAATGCCACCCTTATTATTTCCGGCGATGTCACAGCTGAAAAGGTGCGCGATCTTGCGGTTAATATTTATGGAAAGCTTCCTGTTCGGGCAAAAACGGGTCCCAGAATTCGTCCTCAGGAGCCGAGCAAAAAAACCACACGCACAGTTACCCTGCGCGACCCACGTGTAAGCGAACCAAGTTTTCAAACAATGTGGGTGGTGCCATCCTATCATAATGCGAAAGACAAAAAGGATGCAGATGCACTTGATCTTTTAGGAGAAATTCTTGGTGGTGCGCCGCGCGGCCGGCTCTACCAATCATTGGTGGTCAAAACCGGTTCGGCGGCTTCCGTTGGCGCCAATTATAGCGGCAGTGCTGTCGATGATGGTATATTTTTCATCTACGGGATGCCACGTGGCCAAGCAAGTCTTGAAGATGTGCAACAACAAGTGGCAGCTGTGCTGGCCAATATTTGCAAAAATGGCGTGAGCAAAGCCGAGCTTGATCAGGCGCGAAACCGTTTCATTAAAAACATGGTGTTTTCACTTGATAGCCCCTCCGGTCTGGCACAAATTTACGGCAGTTCGCTGTCAACTGGCATGACAATTGGTGATGTTGTGCATTGGCCGGAGCGGCTCAAAGCCGTGACAACCGATGATATCAAAAACGTTGCCAACCGTTATCTCGAACTTGACAAAAGTGTAACAAGCTACTTGTTGCCACCGGCCAAGGAAGTTCCATTATCCGGCAGCGAACAAAGCAAGGAAAGCAAATGAGGATTGTCATGAATAAAAAACCCAATCTTTTTCATCGTTCCTTCATCATTGCTTTTATGTTTTTTTTAGGCTTGGGCTTGGCTACTTCTGTGGCAAATGCACTCGACATCGAAAGCATAACATCTCAAAAAGGCATCAAGGCCTGGCTTGTTGAAGATGATACTGTGCCCGTTATCTCTATCCAGTTTTCATTTGGTGGTGGAACAACGCAGGATCCACAAGGTAAAGAAGGCCTTGCCAACCTTATGACAGGGCTTTTTGACGAGGGTGCCGGCGATTTGAACTCGGAAACGTTTCAAACCCGTATTGATGACCTTGGTGCGGAAATGGCATTTTCAGTCAACCGCGACCGGATGCTTGGCAGTATGAAAGTTATTGCCGACAATCGTGATGAAGCGTTCAATCTTCTGGCACTTTCTGTCCAAAAACCCCGTTTTGATAATGAAGCAATCAACCGGATTCGTGAACAATTCGTTGCCGGTTTGAAAGCTTCGGAAAAAGACCCGAAAACAATTGCCCAAAATCGGCTTTTGGCACTTATTTACGGCAAACACCCCTATAGCCGCCGCGGCGAAGGTACACCAGATACGCTCAAACAGATAACAAAAAGCGATCTCGAAAATATGCATCACGCCATGTTTGCCCGTGACAATTTGCATATTGGCATAGTCGGACCGATTTCGCCCCAAGATGCGACCGCAATTGTCGACAGAATATTTGGTGATTTGCCCGATAAAGCGCAACTGCAAAAAATACCCGACGCCAAACTTAATCTCGGTGGAACAGCAAACGTCAATTATAATCTGCCGCAAACCTCCTTGATGCTGGTCTATCCGGGTGTCAAACGCAATGATCCCGATTTTTTCGCCGCATATCTTATGAATTATGTTCTGGGCGGGCCGGGGCTCACATCGCGTCTATTTTCGGAAGTTCGTGAAAAACGCGGGCTTGCTTATACGGTTGGCTCGTCTCTGATGAATTATGACCACTCGGCAACATTGGTGGTATCAACTGGCACACGCTCGCCGGAAGCCCAAAAAACCCTTGCGACTATTCGCAGCGAAATAAAACGAATGGCTGATGATGGCGTTAGCCAACAAGAACTCGATGATGCCAAAAGCTACGTCATTGGCTCCTATGCCGTTCAAAATATGGGGTCTTCATCGGCAATTGCCTCTACCCTTGTCGGGTTGCAGGATGAAGGATTGCCAATTGATTATATCGACAAACGGCGAGCACTCATTGATGCGGTGACATTGGAAGAAGTGAAAGCCGTTGCACAAAAATTGTTACGTCCCGAACCGGCTTTACTGGTTATCGGGCCGTCAAAAAGCCAATAGATTTTCTGATGACTGTTATCATTTTCAAACCGGCATTTTTTCGGTCAAATCGTAAAAATTTGTCGCTATAGGAAGAAAACCGCCAGCGCCTGACTTTTGCCAAAGTGGCAAAAGCAGGTTTTGGCCTGTTACTTGCCAAAAATGGCGGATAGTTGAATAAAACGTGCGTTTTTCCCAGTTTGACCAACCACTTTGCCAAAATTGTCTGGAAAACAAGAAAATATAATGCCATGACACGTTTTCGTTGCAGCTGGTTTTCCTGTCCTTGGCACGAAAACAGGCTATAATGACGAACAATACAAAAAGAATTGAGTTTTCAAGTTCAAGTTTTTATAAATTTATTAATTAAACGAGAAGAAAGAATCCGTGATGACCGACAAGAGCCAGATAGACAAAGCTTCAGCATTGGTAGAAGCTGCCCGCCAAGCAGGAGCGGATAGCTGTGATGCTGTCATCATTCATTCACGCTCGGTCAATGTATCGGTACGACTTGGTAAAGTGGAATCAACTGAAGCATCGGAAAATGATGATTTTTCGCTACGAGTATTTGTCGGCAAAAAAGTAGCCAGTATTTCCGCAAATCTTTCCGTCCACCCGAAAGAACTTGCTGAACGGGCGGTCGCCATGGCCAGAGTTTCACCGGAGAACCCTTTTGAAGGATTGGCCGATCGCTTACTTCTTAACAAAGCCCCTAAAGATCTGGATCTTTTTGACCCGTTCATCCCTGATAGCAAAAGACTGACAGAAGAAGCCCTTGAAATTGAAAACGCTGCCCTTTCTGTAAAAGGGGTGACAAATTCCGGCGGTGCAACTTCTGCCTACGGACATGGCGGTTTGGTGCTGGTAACCAGCGACGGCTTTTGCGGCAGCTATCAATCGAGCCGTTTTTCCTATTCATGCAGTGTACTTGCCGGTGAGGGTACCGCGATGGAGCGTGATTATGATTATACAACAGCCCTTCATCACGAAGACCTTGACAAGGCCACGACAATCGGCAAAAATGCTGGCGAACGCGCTGTTCGCCGTCTTAATGCACAACAGGCAAAAACCGGAACCGTCAATGTTATTTTCGAGCCACGTATGGCGCGCGGCATAGCAAGCCACATCGCCGCTATGGTCAATGGTGCAGCGGTTGCCCGTAAAACAAGTCTGTTGCAAAATCGCATGGGCGAAAAAATTATGAAGCCGACAATTATGGTTACCGACAACCCCTTAGTAATTCGCGGCAATGCTTCGCGTCCATTCGATGGTGAAGGTGTGGAAGGAACCCCTCTCAACATCATTGAAAATGGCATTCTTAAAAACTGGTTTTTATCTTCGTCGGTTGCACGAGAATTGAATTTGACAACCAATGGCCATGGTGTGCGCTCGTCCTCGTCGGTACAACCATCAAGCACAAATTTTGCTATAGAACCGGGCGACCAGTCGGCCGAAGACATGATAAAATCGGTTAAAACCGGTTTTTATGTCACCGAACTAGTCGGTCATGGTGTTGATCTTGTGACAGGTCAATATAGCCGGGGAGCATCAGGCTTCTGGATAGAAAATGGCGAATTGGCTTTTCCGGTGAGTGAAGTCACTTTGGGATCCAACCTTTTAGATATGCTTGCCCGTTTAACGCCTGCCAACGATATTGACCGTCGTTACGGTACGGCCTCCCCCACACTATTGATCGAAAGAATGACCCTTGCCGGAAAATGACGCCGAAAATGCCGAAGATCTTGAACTGCTTTGTTGTGCAGCCGAAGAAGCTGCCAAAACGACATTGAACTATTTTGGTAAAAATCCGAAAGTCTGGTTGAAGCCTGGCAATTCTCCGGTAAGCGAAGCCGATTTTGCTGCCGACAAGGTTTTGAAGGAATGTCTGCTTTCTGCCCGTCCCGATTATGGCTGGATTTCCGAGGAAACAAAAGACGACCGGCCAGAACAAAAATATCAGCGCTATTTTGTTGTCGATCCGATTGATGGAACACGCGGTTTTCTTTCCGGATCCCGCTATTGGTGCATATCGGTTGCCATAATCGAAAATGGCGTTCCGCAGGTCGGTGTTCTCGATTGCCCGGCAAATAATGCTGTTTATAAAGCGCAAAGAGGAAAAGGGGCAAGTTTGAACGATGAAAAACTTCCGCTGCTAAATGGCCATGACGATGAACTCATTGTCTCGGCCACCGGTAAATTCGAAGCGAGATTGCCTGATGAATTTAAATCGCGGGTGAAATTTTCCCATTATCTTCCCTCTCTTGCCTATCGCATTGCTCTTGCCGCGCAAGGCAAAATAGACATTGTTCTGGTCAAACCCGACTGTCATGATTGGGACATTGCGGCAGCCGACCTTATTTTGAACGAGTGCGGTGGCACGATATCCGATTTCTCCGATAAAAAACCGATCTATGGAAAACCGCCTTTTAAACACGATTTTTTGATTGCGGGTATAAATAGCAAGCTCGAAAATGTGATAGAGATTATCGGCAAAGCCAAGTTGAGGTAACCGATCTTGGACTTGCCAATGGGGTAAGCAATATCAGGAGGTATTTATGACTGAATCGAGTGAAAAAAAGCAACTGCTGCATCTTGTTTTCGGCGGTGAATTGAAAAGTCTGGACAATAACGAATTTCGTGACCTCAATAAGCTTGATATTGTTGGTATTTTTCCAGACTATAAATCGGCAGAAGCAGCATGGCGGGCAAAAGCGCAGTCAAGTGTCGATAATGCTTTGCAGCGTTATTATATTGTTCATCTCCACCGCCTTCTTGACCCAGAACATTCATCCGGCAAATAAGTATTTGCTTATTTTGAAACAGAAAACTAAAGTTTTAACACTTTTTATAGCATTCTGTCGTTCTTTACGGGGCATTTTCATGTCATCTCTTGCTATTACAAAGAGATTATGACAATGACGAAGCAGTCATGCGCTGTTTTTTGGTGTTTTTTGTGGGGGGGCAAACCAATTTCCAACGGACGAGTTGCGATTGGATGAGTGACAAAGTGGTTGGTTCGACAATTAAATGACTGAGAATAAAAAAGAAAAAAAATCGGGCATTTTAAACCGCTTGTGGCGCAAAATCCGTTATCCGTTGATGAATGCGGGGCTAACCAAGGCGCTTATTGTGTCACTTATGGCCAATTATTTACGCTTGGTCTACTGGACCAACCCGCGGCTCAAATGTTCTGACGATCCAAAAAAAGCGCATGATGCCTATAATCCGTTTATCATCACTTTCTGGCATGGGCGTCATATTATGGGACCATTTCTGCGCCCGAAAAATGAAACCATTATTGCCATGTTTTCGCGTTCTGCCGATGCCGAGATCAACGCTCGTGTTGGTGAAAAACTCGGTCTTGAAACGGTACGTGGGTCGGGTGGTCGTAATAAACACCAAAATACCGACAAAGGTGGTGCACGGGCTCTGTTAACATTAAAAAATGCGCTGAAATCGGGAAAAACAGCAGCAATGATTGCCGACATTGCCCACGGCAAAGCGCGTGAAGCGGGAAAAGGCATTATTTTGCTTGCAAAAATTTCCGGACGCCCCATTGTTCCTTATATATATTCATTTTCACGGGTAAAAATTCTGGAAAAAACCTGGGATAAAACGGCAATTCCACTTCCCTTTGGACATTCTGTCTTTCTGATGGGCAAACCACTTTATGTTCCCGAAGATGCCGATGAAGAGGTTCTGGAACATAAACGTATGGAACTTTCCGAACTTATGAACCGCCTGACAATAGAGGCCGAAGAACGGTTAAAAGAAAGAAAATAGGGGGTATATCATGAAGGAATTCAAGGCTCGCTCCGCTTTATATCTCTATCGCATTGCCGGCGGCATTATCAGCCCGTTCCTTCCTATTTACCTGTCGCTGCGTGCTGCCCGCGGCAAAGAAGACTCGCGCCGCAAGAAAGAACGCATGGGCCGAACCAACAAAGTGCGTCCTGAAGGCCCTTTGATCTGGCTTCATGCTGCCAGTGTCGGTGAGACGCTGGCTCTTGTACCGCTGATCGAGCGCATTCTGTCTCTTCACATTCATGTATTGTTGACATCAGGAACAGTAACATCGGCAAATCTGATAGAAAATCGTTTCGGCAGCCGCATCATTCATCAATTTTCTCCGCTTGATGTCAAACCGGCAATACGCAAATTCCTTGACCATTGGAAACCGGATCTTGCTTTGGTTTGTGAATCAGAAATTTGGCCGTTACGCATCAATGGTCTGGCACGCCGCCATATTCCGCAAGTGATGGTAAATGCCCATATGTCGAAACGATCTTTTTATTCATGGCAAAAACGACCGGCTTTGGCTGCTCATATTTTTCGGCAGATCGATGCAGCAATTGGCCAAAGCGAAAGCGATGCCGAACAATATCATGCACTCGGTGTCAAAACTGTTGCCGTTTCAGGCAATTTAAAAGCAGATGTTGCACCAATTGGCGATAAAAGCCTGTTGACGCAATATCAGTCACGTGTAGGCAACAGATTGGTGTGGGCTGCTATTTCCACCCACGAGGGTGAAGAAAACATTGCCGCCGAAGTTCATATTGCACTAAAAACACGGCTGCCAAATCTTTTGACAATCATTGTCCCGCGTCATCCCGAGCGTTCTGACGATATTATGGAACAACTTACAAAAAAATCCCTGCATGTTGTCCGGCACAGCGACAAGACATTGCCAAAAGATGATACCGATATTTTATTGGTAGATTCGATCGGAGAAATGGGCGTTTTTTTGCGGCTTGCCAAAGTTGCTTTTATCGGCAAATCGCTAACCGAGAGTGGTGGACACAATCCGCTCGAACCGGCACTGCTCGGTTCGGCAATTATAACCGGTCCACATGTTGAAAATTTTAAAGATACATTCGATGTGTTTTTTTCCAACAAGGCGGCAAAACTGGTTGAAGATGCCACACAACTGGCCGTGCAAGTCAATACGCTTTTGACGCATGAGGCAATCCGCCGTGAAATGATAGAAGCCGCTTATGATACTGCAACCAATATGAGTGGTGCACTCGAGCGCACCTTCAAGGTATTACGCCCGTTTATCGATCCGTTGGTTATGCAGGCAAAGCTTCACCACCGGGACACCAACCATGGTTGGTAAAACGCCCGGTTTCTGGTGGAAAAAACAAAATTTTCTAGGTCGGGTATTGTTACCTCTTTCATGGATTTACGGGTATTTTTCGCGCCGTGCTATGGAGCGAAAAAACGTCCCTTACCTTGATCTGCCAGTTCTTTGTGTCGGAAATTTTACTACCGGCGGATCGGGAAAAACACCTGTTGTTATTTCCCTGGCTAAACAAGCCGAAAAACTCGGATTGACGCCCGGCATTGTCTCGCGTGGATATGGTGGACAAATAAGAACTCCCCACCTTGTTGATCTTGAACGCGACCGCGCCCGTGATGTTGGCGACGAACCACTTCTTCTGGTCCGTCACGCGCCGGTTGCCATTGCCACCAACCGGTTGGAAGCAGCCCAGCTGTTAAAACAGCAAGGTTGCAATTTTATTCTGATGGATGACGGTTTTCAAAGTCGTCGTATTTTTATCGACTATGCTTTGATCGTCGTTGATGGCTTGCGCGGATTGGGAAACAATGCCGTTTTTCCGGCAGGGCCGCTCAGAGCACCCCTTGAAACGCAATTGAAATATACTAATAGTGTGCTCATTATCGGCAAAAGTGATAACATCGATTATGTCATTAAAGCGGCCAATCAGGCAGGAAAACCTCTGCAATTTGCCCATCTTTCACCAATTGTGAATAGAGACGTAAAAGATAAATCATTTCTCGCTTTCGCCGGCATCGGCAATCCACATAAATTCTTTCGCTCGATCATCGAATTGAAGGGCAAAGTTGCAAAAACGCTGATTTATCCCGATCATCATTTTTATAGCAGTCGCGATTTACAAGATATTATCGCTACTGCTGCCGCCAATAAGCTTTGCCTAGCAACAACGGCAAAGGACTTTACCCGTCTTGCACCCAATGGACAAAACACGCAGCTCGAAGACCTGTTTATATTTGATGTCGATGTCGCTTACGATGGTGCCGATTTTTGTCAGAAAATCATCGAAAAAACGCTGGAAAATTTCAAAGACAGAAAATTTTGATGCCCGACGCAATGACCGTGCCCCACAAAATTGACCGGTTTTCCGTCCGGCAAGAGTGCTGAGGCACATGCTAAATCTTCACGCTTAAATCGTTGTCCCCAACAGCTTGCGCAAATGCGGATCACATTCAAGTTCTCTCTGGTAGGAAATTTCACAACTTGCATAAGCTTCCTGACGGGGTGCATTCCAATATTTCAATTCGTCAAGCGGTATTTTTTCGCCGCTCACAGCACATGTGACATAGGTTCCATGCCGTAAAACTTCATAATCACCGCTCAGATAATGGAGTTGAGCTTCACGCTCGCCGTCCGGAAACATCATAGTTTTTTACCCTTTCGCATTTTTCACCTTGACAGTTATAAAACTTTAAAGCCTTCTATAAAAGTCTTTTGCGCAATATTTTTATCATGACGCATCCCGACAAGTGCACAAATGTCTGAACGGCTGGTTCCAATTTTTTACTGTTTTCATACCGCAAACAAACAGACTTCTATTTTTGTGCCTTAAGCCTAAGAGGTGAAGAGCTGAGTTATCTTCATTGCCAAAGTGCCATCTAAAAAAGCGGAAAAACCAGATACCCGCCGTATATTGAATTACCATAAAATCAGCGGCGACCAAACAATCTTTCAATATCACTCAGCTTCAATTCGACATAGGTCGGGCGACCATGATTACAAGTTCCTGACCCGGGGGTAGCCTCCATCTGGCGCAAAAGGGCATTCATCTCTTCGGCGTGCAACAGGCGGCCGGAACGCACCGAACCGTGGCAGGCCATAGTTGCCGCAACATAATCAAGCAAGGCTTTTAGACCATTTGCCGTATCATAGTCAGCCGCTTCGTCGGCCAAATCCTTGATCAGTCCTTGAGTGTCAACCTCTCCTAACAAAGAAGGTGTTTCACGCACGGCAACGGCACCCGGGCCGAAAGGTTCGATTTTAAGACCAAATTTTTGCAGCATCTGCGCGTGAGTCAAAAGCCGTGTTGCATCTTCTTCTGGCAATTCGACAATTTCGGGAATAAGCAACATTTGCGAAGGCAAAGGCTTGGAATAAAGCGCTTGTTTCAACGCTTCATAAACAAGCCGTTCATGGGCGGCATGCTGATCGACAATGACGAGGCTATCTTCTGTCTGGGCAATGATATAGTTTTTATGTATTTGCGCGCGCGCCGCGCCTAGAGGAAAACGTTGTTCCTCGATGCCCGGCGGCTCCATTGCCGCGCGGTTGTCGCCTGTCGGCTGATCAAGATCACCCAATATATTTCCATAATCCTCGCTCAAACTGTGCGGTTGGGGATCATAAAGAGGCTCATTGACCATGCTTGCCGCCGGTGGTACCGGCGCTCTTGAAAACGGCGAATAAGAAAATGACGAGCGATAGGCCGGACGCGCTGCAAAAGCCGGTTGCCCCGCCACGCCATCAGGACGGAAGCTTGCCAACATCGCGTCAGCCCCCGTTGTTGCCGGATGAATACCGGCATGGCTCAATGCCTCGCGGATTCCTCCGACAATGAGCCCACGCACCAGACCTTGGTCACGAAACCGGACATCGGCTTTTGCCGGATGAACATTAACATCCACATCGGCTGCCGCAAGATTGATAAAAAGAACACAGACAGAATGTCGATCGCGGGCGATTGAATCAGCATAGGCACCCCGAATGGCCCCCATGATCAATTTATCACGAACGGGTCGGCCATTGACATAGGCAAATTGGTGCAAACTATTGCCACGATTGAACGAAGGTATGCCGGCAAAACCTTTTAATTCCACCCCTTCGCGAATTGCATCAAGGGCAACGCTGTTTTGGCCAAATTCTTTGCCCAGTATCTGGGTAATACGTTGTAATTGTGCTTCACTGCCCTTGCCCGTTGCTGGCAGTTCAAGCATCGAACGGTCACTTCCGGAAAGAGAAAAGCGGATATCGGGAAAGGCAATGGCAATCCGCTTCACGACATCGGTAATGGCTGCTGTTTCCGCGCGATCGCTCTTCATGAATTTCAACCGCGCCGGCGTAACGTAAAAAAGATCGCGAACCTCGACAATGGTTCCACTATTTGCTGCAGCCGGACGCGGGCCTTCTATTTGACCGGCATTGACAATAATTTCGGCAGCATGGCTGGCTGAAGCGGTACGCGAGGTTAGCTTCAATTTGGAAACAGAACCGATAGAAGGCAAAGCCTCGCCACGAAACCCCAGCGAATGGATATCGTGAACATTATCATTCAATTTGGACGTGCAGTGACGCGATATGGCCAATTCAAGCTCGTCCTCGGCAATGCCACAGCCATTATCGGCAACGCGGATGAGATTTTTACCGCCGCCGGCTGTGACAATTTCAATACGCGTGGCACCAGCATCAATGGCGTTTTCAACAAGCTCTTTTACCACACTTGCCGGGCGTTCAATCACTTCACCGGCGGCAATCTGATTAATAATAGTTTCGCTAAGATGATGTATTGTCATGGATAAATTATAGCCGATTTATAACTTCGCGTATAGGCGAAGTTAATCCCTTCAAGCACTTTAGGCCGATACGGATGTTGAAAGACAAAAAGCGTAAATTTCTTTTTTGAAAAGTTTACGCTTTTTCGGCGTTTAATTCGCCAATTGCAATCTGAAAATTCAAAACATTAAAGTGTGGCGTTCAAGGCATTTTCTACATCTTCCAAAAGATCGTCAACATCTTCAAGCCCGACAGAAAACCGTAACAAGCCATCACTAATACCTAATTCGGCTCTTGCTTCCGGCCCGATGCTTTGGTGGGTAGTCGTGGCCGGATGCGTTATGATCGAGCGCGTATCACCAAGATTATTGGAAATCAATGGAATGGTCAGGTTATTACAAAACGAAAAGGCCGCTTTTTTGCCACCTTTCAGTTCAAAGGCAATCATTGACGAGCCACCGGTCATCTGTTTTTTGATGATATCGGCTTGTGGATGATCGGGGCGTCCGGGATAAATACACTTTGCCACCGCTTTATGGCTGCTTAGAAAATCTGCAAGCCTGGCAGCGGAATTTGTCATAGCCTCGACACGTAGAGGCAATGTTTCAAGGCTCTTCAACATCAGCCAGGCTGTATAAGGGCTCATTCCCGGACCAGTATGACGGAAAAAATCATGAAGATTTTCTTTAATCCATTCTTCGCTGGACAAGATCATTCCACCCAGACACCGTCCTTGGCCGTCAATGTGTTTGGTTGTCGAATAAACCACCACATCAGCGCCAAGTTGCAAAGGTTTTTGATAAAGTGGCGTGGCAAATACATTATCGACAATCACCGTTGCACCGACTTTATGGGCAAGCTTTGAAACCGCTTCGATATCAACAATTTCCAGCGTCGGATTGGCGGGCGTTTCAAAAAATACCCCGCGTGTATTGGGACGGATTGCTTTTTCCCAGTTTTCAAGTTTGCGACCGTCAATGATCGAGACTTCAACCCCGAAACGCGTCAAAACCTTTTCGATAATATAGCGGCAAGAACCGAACATTGAACGGGCGGCAACAAAATGGTCGCCGGCTCGAACAAAACACAAAATAGATGTTGCAACAGCTGCCATGCCCGAGGCGAGTGCCCGGGCTGTTTGTGCCCCTTCCAGCGCACACATGCGCTTTTCAAACATATCGGTGGTCGGATTTGCATAACGGGAATAGACAAAACCGGGGTCTGTTCCATCAAAACGGTCTTCAGCCGCTTCAGCCGTGGGATAGGTAAAACCTTGTGTTAGATAGATTGCTTCACAGACTTCTCCATAAGGAGAGCGTTGTGCCCCCGCGTGAACCATTTCTGTTGCGGTGCGGTATTTACGATGCGGATTAAGTGTCATAAGT
>NZ_CALYQK010000025.1 GCF_945285465.1 uncultured Bartonella sp.
TGCGAATAACATGACATGGCAACACTCCACAGTTAACAAACCGGGCAAGACCATAGTGCTTGAGAGTGTTGCACCTCGCGTGTGAACTCGCCAGCTTCCTATCATATCATATAATTGTTAGCAGCACGTACATCGGTAATACCGTTATTTCTGTGGACTGATCGGCAACCACACGTGACAAAAACGCCGTCCGGTTGGTTCAAAACGGTTTTTTGCTACTTCGCCATTATTATGTCTTAACAGAAAAACAGAAAAGTTGTTTTCCTGATGAAATGAACGTCATGAAACCAAACGAATACCGCTTTTAGCATTTTTACAGTGATAATCCCAATCATCACTGGTTATCAATGAACATGCAAGTTCGGTTTTGTTACTAAAAAACTATCCACCCGGCTAATCGTTGAGCTTATTCTGTTGCTTAGATGATACATTTCACTTTTCTGTGAGGTCTAAATTTTAAAGTGATTTGAGATTGGTCTTCTTCATGAAGATATAAACAAACAGAAAGTTTAGAAAATTACTTCTATTTTTTCCAATTTAAATTCCGGTTCTTAGTCAAGCACTAGGAAACTGGCAAGAACGGTGAATAAGATGAAAAAATTTATTTTTACTGCCGCTGCAAGTCTATTGGGCATGAGCAGCGCCTTTGCAAGCGGATATGCTTTTGACGATGGTTCGCCCATAAATACTTATGTTATTGGCGCGACAGCACATTCCGGCCTTGATAATGGACCTGACGGAAATTCACGCAGTTTCACACGTGCCAATGGCTTTGGCGGTGGTTCGCTAGAAAATAGTTATGTAATCGGCCACGCCCAGAAATCCGGCATCACTACCCATGGCATTCCAAATAGTGAATCTGCTCATTTTGGTGATGGATCACCAGTAAACCGTAATTAAAAATATCCATTTTCAAACATTTTTAAAGAAAAATGTCGGCTCGTTGGCCGACTTTTTTGTGGCCAGCCATTCTGTCAAAAAATGACCATCGGCCAATGTTTTACAGTTAACGGTTTTTCACGAACCAACATTTTATTTTTTCATGCCTGTTTGTTGCCTTGCCGGAATGCTCGGCACAACTGATATTTTTTTATTTGCTTTGTTTGTTCGCCTATAACATAAATGTTATTTTTTATTTTCCTACGTTTTTGTAAAAAAACGACCTGCATTGACAATTATTGAGAAGAAGCTCTTTTAGATATAGAGGCAGCAACTCTCTAAACAACCTGTTTAAGCCGTTTTAAATAAAACCGGTGTTGAACCAGGCAGTAAAATAAAAAAGTTTTTTCTTTTCTCAGCCTTGGCTAATTTAACGACTGCTCTATATGGCAATGAAATTTATGTCTCTTTTAAGTTTTAAGGGGCTGGTAACCGGCGAAATGTAAAACCCACATCGCAATGAGTTTTGCATTTCAACCGAAAAAATACAGGTTGAAGACCAGAAAATGACATTTATAAATATGCCAACAATACTTTCTAAGGTTGAGCTAATTGCCGTTTTGGTAGCTGTCACAGATGGACAGCCAAACGTTATTACTGTTAATTCTGGACAAAGTCTTCCCTGTGGGCCGCTCGAATTAAATCACGACAGTATTCAATCGGATTTGCGCGACTGGGTAATGACCGAAACTGGTCATCCTGTTGGCTTTATCGAGCAGCTTTATACGTTTTCCAACCACGACCGGCTGCCGTCGTCAGATGGAATACCGGTGATATCCATCAGCTATTTGGGGCTTTTAAGAGAAACTGACAATTATCCTTCGACCATGGAATGGGAAAACTGGTATGAGTATTTTCCGTGGGATGACTGTCGTACAGAAAAACATCAATGTGTCGATGAAATTATTGACCGCCTTTATAGCTGGGCAGGTAAAGACAGTGTAAATAGCGATTATCAACGACGCAGGATTTCTTTTCTTTTTGGTTGCAACGGTTACAAGTGGAATGAAGATTTTATTCTGCAACGGTATGAAATTCTTTATGAATCAGGGTTGATTGCCGAAGCGGGGGGTAACTTATATGCTGGCAAGCCGATGTTTGGAAATGGCCGGCGCATTTTGGCGACAGCAATTGCCAGCCTGAGAAGAAAAATTAAACATCAAGCCATTATTTTCGATCTTTTGCCAGAAAAATTCACTTTGTTACAATTACAGCAAACGGTTGAAGCCATAATTGGACGCAATTTACACAAGCCGAATTTCCGCCGTTTGACTGAACAACAAGGCATTATTGAAGAGATTAATGAACAGGAAAATAGAACAGGCGGCAGGCCGGCCAAACTTTATAGATACCGGCAAGAAATTATTGAATCGTGCATAGTCACACTTTCACGTTTTCCGCTTGCCCGACACTAGTCGCGTTTGTCACTTTTCAGTATTCTGTTTGTAATTTCCGGTATCTCGGAACAACTTATCGACTTGGCATAGAATTTTAATACATAGACATATGGATAAGTTGCATATAAAAATCCTGATATAAAGAGCAGCTGGCAAAACAGCTCTTTATATTCTCCGCTCGATAAAAAAACATTCCCGTTAATTTGCCATGAAATATTACGACTAGAAATCCCAGTCGGCATCTTCGGTGGCAACCGCCTTTCCTATAACATAGGAAGAGCCGGAACCGGAAAAAAAGTCATGATTTTCATCGCTATTGGGTGAAAGGGCGGACAAAATCGCCGGACTTACCTGACATAGATCACCTGGAAACAACGCTTCAAAGCCTAAATTCATAAGAGCTTTATTAGCATTATAATGCAAAAATACCTTAACTTCTTCTGTCAAACCCACACAATCGTAAAGTTCTTCGGTATATTGACTTTCAATGTCATAAAGATCCATCAATAATGAATAGGTGAAATCCTTCACTTTTGCTTGCCGTTCCTCATTAAGCTTTTTAAAAGCGAGCTGGAATTTATAACCGATATAATAGCCATGCACCGCTTCATCACGGATAATGAGCCTTATTAAATCGGCTGTGTTGGTGAGCTTTGCTCTGCTTGACCAGTACATCGGTAAATAAAAACCTGAATAGAATAAAAAACTTTCGAGGAAAACCGAGGCAATTTTCCGTTTCAATGCATCATTTCCATTATAATATTGGAGAATGAGTTCGGCTTTTTTCTGTAGATATTCATTTTCTGCCGACCAACGGTAGGCCTCGTCAACATCTTTGGTAAGACATAAAGTCGAAAATATTGACGAATAGGAGCGGGCATGAACCGCTTCCATAAATGCGATATTGGTAAGAACCGCCTCTTCATGAGGGGTGATGGCATCGGGCAACAAAGAAATCGAACCGACAAAATTTTGCATCGTATCAAGCAGGGTCAATCCGGTAAAAACACGTATGGTCAATTGCTGTTCGTTGCCGTTAAGACTTGCCCAGGATTGAATATCGTTCGATAACGGCACTTTTTCCGGCAACCAGAAATTACCGGTCAGCCTGTTCCATACTTCGAGATCTTTTTCATCTTCAATTTTATTCCAGTTAATCGCCCGAATTGTTCTTGGATAGGAGGTGGACATTGAAAATTTATCCTTAAAGACTACAGGAAACACAGGCATCGACTTCCGTTCCGCTTAATGCGATTTGGCGCAAGCGAACATAGTAGATGCTTTTGATTTTTTTCTTCCACGCATAAATCTGCGCGCGATTTATGTCACGGGTTGTTGCACTATCAGGAAAAAACAAGGTCAATGACAAACCTTGATCGACATGCGCACTTGCCGCAGCATAAGTATCGATGATCTTTTCCGGACCTATCTCATACGCATCCTGATAATAGCGAAGATTGTCATTTGTCATGTAAGGTGCCGGATAATAGACGCGACCGATTTTTCCTTCCTTGCGAATTTCAATTTTCGCAACAATCGGGTGGATAGAGGCGGTCGCATTATTGATATATGAAATTGAACCGGTAGGAGGCACCGCCTGTAAATAGCGATTGTAAAGCCCCCATTTTTTTACCGATTTTTCAAGTATCTGCCAATCTTTTACTGTCGGAACAACAAAGTTTTTCTCGGCAAAAAGCTCCTTTATACGGCTTGTTTGCGGTTCAAAACGGCCTTCAATATATTTTTTGAACGCCTCCCCATTAGCATAGGCGGATTGATCAAATCCGACAAACTTCTCGCCCTTCTCTTTGGCAATAAGGTTAGAACTTCTTAACGCATGGTAGGCAACAGTGTAAAAATACATGTTTGTGAAGTCCAGTGCTTCCGGCGAGCCATAATAAATATGTTCGCGGGCAAGAAAACCATGCAAATTCATCTGACCTAGCCCGATTGCATGTGCTTGGCGGTTGCCTTTTTCGATAGAGGGTACACAACTAATATCACTCATTTGCGACACTGCCGTTAATGCACGCACGGCGATCTCGACCGTTTGGCCGAAATTGTCGGAATCGAAAGCTTTGGCAATATTGAGCGAGCCGAGATTGCAGGAAATATCTGTTCCTACATGACGGTAACTCAAATCATCATTCAAGACACTTGCTTCATTGACTTGAAGAATTTCCGAACAAAGATTGCTCATATTTATGCGTCCGGAAATCGAATTGGCACGGTTGACCGTATCTTCAAATACGATATAGGGATACCCCGATTCAAACTGGATTTCTGCCAGGGTTTGGAAAAAGTCGCGGGCTTTTATTTTCTTCTTGGCAATTCGCGGGTCATCAACAAACGCATGATAATGCTCGCTCAACGCAATATCGGAGAATGGTTTACCCGTCACACGCTCGACATCATATGGCGAAAAAAGATACATATCGTCGTTATGCTTGGCGAGTTCAAAAGTAATATCTGGAATGACAACGCCCAGAGATAAAGTTTTGATACGGATTTTTTCGTCGGCATTTTCACGTTTGGTATCTAGGAAGCGCATGATATCGGGGTGGTGAGCATTTAAGTAAACCGCCCCTGCTCCTTGTCTAGCACCCAACTGGTTGGCATAAGAAAACGAGTCTTCCAGAAGTTTCATAACCGGCACAATGCCCGATGACTGATTTTCGATTTTCTTGATCGGCGCGCCTGCTTCTCTGATATTGGTAAGCGATAAAGCAACACCGCCACCACGCTTTGAAAGTTGCAAGGCCGAATTGATGGCACGCCCGATTGACTCCATGTTATCTTCCACACGCAAAAGAAAACATGAAACAAGCTCGCCACGCTGTTTTTTGCCGGCATTCAGAAAAGTCGGTGTCGCCGGTTGATACCGGCCGGTCATCATTTCATCAACCAGTTTTTCGCAAAATTCTGTTTCGCCGCGTGCAAGAGTGAGCGCGACCATTGCAACACGGTCTTCATAACGCTCGAGATATCTTTTCCCGTCAAATGTCTTGAGTGTGTAACTCGTATAATATTTAAATGCCCCCAGAAATGTCGAAAACCGAAATTTAAAGGCATAGGCACGCTTGAACAGCTTTTTGATAAAGGTAAAATCATAGCGGTCTAGAACCGTTTTATCATAATAACCTTCACGGACAAGATAATCGATCTTTTCTTTCAGGTCATGGAAAAATACGGTATTCTGGTTGACATGCTGCAAAAAATACTGCCGCACTGCCGCTTTATCCTTGTCAAACTGGATATGCCCATCGCCATCATAGAGGTTAAGCATCGCATTCAAAGAATGATAGTCCTTGTCATTGTTTAATGGAGCGATATTTGTTTCCATAATTTTCCCAATCCTTGTTTAACAAGGTTTACGTCATCCATAGTTCCGCGCAGTTCAAAGCTATAAAGCCAGGGAACATGACACTTTTCAGAAATCACTTTTCCGGCACGTGCATAAGCCCAGCCGAAATTCCGGTTACCACCGGCAATAACACCTTTTAGCCATCGCCGATTTTTTTCGTTGTTGAGAAAATGGATAACGGTTTTCGGAACGGCGCCCTCACCCTTTGCCCCGCCATATGTTGGCACAACAAGCACAAATGGTTCGTCAACTTCCGGAACCGGCATTTTTTTTAGCAACCGAACGGATCTATGTTGCAACTGATTGACAAAATAATGGGTGTTTTCAGTTGCACTCGAATAATAGACAAGAAGGGCCATCTCACCCCAACCTGTTCAACTTATCGGGTTGAAATCCTGCCCAGTGTGTGTCGCCAGCGACAACAACGGGAACTTGCCTATATCCCAGTTTCTCGACATAAGATAAAGCCTGAAGATCTTGTGAGATATCCACGACATTATAGGCGATATGTTTTTTTTCCAAAGCTCGATAAGTGGCTTTACACTGGACACAAAAAGGCTTGCTATAGATTGTTACAATCATGATTTTCTTCTTAATTTGAATAGATAAACCACCACCGCTCCTTTAGTAAAAAAGGGCAGATGCGATAATACGAGATGAGAAAAATCTGCTGGCTTCAGCAGGATACAGTCATTTCATATGATGATACCGACTAAACTGCGACATAAACTTCCTTCCCGAAGTGTTTGGAGAGAACGGGCGCAGCATCAAACAGGCAGAACATTTGCCAGATCAAGCCATAACCCAGAACACCCCGTCTGTTGACATTTCCATTCAAGGCAGGTCTCCTGGCTTATGGCTTTTGCATTAAGGTCGCCTTCCCGGGGAAACCCCAGTGGCTTTTTGACCCAAACTTACCAATTACAGTTGCGGGGGCAGCTTCGGCTTGATTTATTAGTTACCGAATTCCCTCTTAGCTCTTCAATTTTTGACGAATCGAAGAGAACCTCAAACACAAGATATAGTATCCATTATTGATTTCCCGTCAATATCAATTACTTCCAAGTATCTTTTTTCAACCAAAATTATTTGAGCATTAGATAAGGCTAGGTCACGTTTTTTTGACGATAAATTTAACAATATTATTATAAAATGACAAGAAAAAGAGGTATCGGCAACATAACTAAAAATGCGGGGTGTAGATTTTGGAGTATGATATGACTACCGCAACAGCCACCAAGGCTGAAACAGGTGTACAGAGCGGAACCGCTCTTTATCGGCGCATCAGCATTGCTATGTTTTTTGCCGGCTTTGCAACTTTTTCTCTTCTCTATTGTGTTCAGCCACTGTTACCTTCCCTTGCCGACCACTATCACATAACACCGGCGAAAAGTTCGTTAGCACTTTCGATCTCGACCGGTTTTCTTGCTTTTTCCATTCTTCTTTCCAGTGCTTTTTCCGAAGCACTCGGTCGGCGTGGTTTGATGACCGCCTCGATGCTGGTTGCGTCGATTTTCAATATTCTTGCAGGTTTTGCACCCAATTGGCATTGGCTGCTTATTGCTCGCGCTCTAGAAGGTATCCTGTTGGGTGGTGTACCAGCCGTTGCCATGGCCTACCTTGCCGAAGAAATTGCGCCACGTGGTTTTGGCAAAATTATGGGGCTTTACGTCGGCGGTACGGCTTTTGGCGGAATGATGGGGCGCGTCGGCATGGGCAGTCTCATTGAATGGTTCAACTGGCAATGGGCAATGGCGATTATCGGCATTATTGATCTTGTGGCCGCCATTGCCTTCTATTTTCTGCTACCAGCATCCAAAAATTTTGTCGCTGTCCATGGCATTAATATTCATCACCATATCCGGGCATGGATAGGCCATATCGGCTCGGTTCGCCTGCTTTACATCTATCTTTTTATTGCTTTGGTATTTGGAGATTTTGTTGCAATATTGAACTATACCGGCTTTCGTATGAGCGGAGCACCATTTTTCCTCAGCCCTACCCAGATCGGGTTTATTTTTATAAGTTATGTTGCTGGAATTATCGTTTCACCGATTGCCGGAAATCTCACCAACAAATATCGTCGAAGTTCGCTTTTGTTTGTTTCGGTGCTCATCCTCGGTGTTGGACTTCTCGTCACCTTGACGAACAGCCTGTTCTGGTTTGTTATTGGTATTATCTTTATCACAATCGGGTTCTTTTCCGCGCATGCTGTTGCCAGTAGCTGGGTCGGACGCATAGCGATAGGAGCAAAAGGTCATGCCACAGCACTTTACCTTTTGTTTTACTATGTTGGTTCAAGCTTTATCGGTGCATTTGGCGGCTGGTTCTGGTTCCATGGCGGCTGGGATATGGTGGTTGCCTTTACCGGCTTTCTTGCCTTGATTGCATGCGTGTTCTGCTATCTTTTACGCCGGCGCGAAATAGCTCATGCCAATTTGTAGATATTCACTGCTTTGTTGAAAAGACTGGCAAAATATAACTTTTTAATGGCCGAATAACAGGGCGCGCGAAATTCCGTTCAAATCTTTGCGCGTGTCGACATGTTTGAAACCGGCTTCATCAAACAGCTTTATCACGTCGCTTTCCTGCCCTTTACCGATTTCTACAGCAATCCGGCCATCACATGCTAAAATGCATGCACTTTCGCGGGCAAGTTTGCGATAAAAATAAAGCCCGTCTTCGCCGCCCGCCAATGCACGCCGTGGATCGTGCTCGCGCACCTCTCGGGCAAGACCGACGATATCCTGCTCACGGATATAAGGCGGATTCGACACAATAAGATCAAAACGTCCGGTAACATTATCGAACCAATTGCTTTTTAACGCAGTAAACCGTTTCCCGACACCGGCATTTTCGGCATTTATTCTAGCAGTAGCCAATGCGTCATCAGAAATATCGACAGCCGTTGCATAGGTATGTTTTACATGGGCCAATGCCGCAATTGCTATTGCCCCCGTTCCTGTTCCCATATCGAGAAATCTGGCACTTTGTTTATTTTGGACCTGTTTTTCAAGCACCGGCAAAATCAGGTTAACAAGTGTTTCGGTATCTGCTCTTGGTTCAAGCGTATCTTTCGACAGCAAAAATTCTATGCCGAAAAATTCGCGCTTGCCAATAATTCGATAAACCGGCATTCCACCCAGACGTTGTGCTATGACTTTATCCAATTGCTGTTGTTCATCGTCCCTAACAAGACGATCAGGATTTAGAATTTCGTCCATGCGTGTCGTCGAAGTGGCAAATTGAACAAGCAACCGCGCATCAAGATCGGCATTGTCAATTTTTTCATGCCGAAACAGTTGTCTGGTCTTTAAAAGGACATCAGCAAGTCTGGCCATTATCTGCCATTATTGCCGAGCTCGGCCAGAAGATAGGTTTGATGGTCGGCAATGAGCGCATCAATCAATTCATCAAGCTCACCTTCCATCACTCTGTCAAGTTTATAGAGTGTCAGGTTAATGCGGTGGTCTGTCACCCGTCCTTGCGGAAAATTATAAGTCCTGATACGCTCCGAACGATCACCGGAGCCTACCTGATTTTTGCGTGAAGCCGACCTTTCGCTATCGGCTTTTTGCCGCTCCATATCGTAAAGGCGCGCCCGCAATATCTGCATGGCACGAGCACGATTCTGATGCTGTGATTTTTCTGCCTGTACTACCATAATTCCAGTAGGAAGGTGGGTAATGCGCACTGCCGAATCGGTGGTATTGACGTGTTGGCCGCCAGCACCGGAAGCCCGCATTGTATCAATGCGAATGTCTTCAGGACGAATTTCAATATCGATATCTTCAGCCTCGGGCAAAACTGCTACCGTTGCCGCCGAGGTATGAATGCGTCCACCCGCCTCAGTCTCGGGAACACGCTGCACACGATGCACGCCGGATTCAAATTTCAATTTGGAGAACACTCCCTTGCCGGTCACCGATGCAATTATCTCTTTATATCCACCTACTTCACCTTCACTGGCGGAAACAACCTCTACTTTCCAGCCGTGAAGACTTGCATACCGCTCATACATACGAAAAAGATCACCGGCAAAAAGTGCCGCTTCCGAACCGCCCGTACCGGCACGAATTTCCAGAATGGCACTTTTTTCGTCTGCAGTATCCTTAGGCAACAATTCAATTTGCACATCATGTTCGAGTTTGGCGATCTTGTCTTTGGCTAAAGGTAATTCCTCTTCCGCCAGCGCCCGCATTTCCGGATCAATTGAATGGTCTTTCAGCATAGCCTCGAGATCACCTGCTTCATGGTGGGCTTTGTTGAGTTCCCGTATCAAATTGACAATTGTTTGCAATTCTGAATATTCGGATGCAAGCTTGACATAGGTTTCGGCATCAGGACTGGCCGCCATTTCGCTTTCGATCATCTCAAAACGTTTTTCAAGTTGGTTCATACGCTCTTGCGGTAGTGCAACCATGGTTTTAAAGGCCTATCATCATAAATGGGTTAAAACGTGCCAACCTTAAAATGTCGATTGAGCCAGTTTGTGATAATGCAGCAAAAGTTTCTTGCCAATGGGAAAACTGTCGCTAATAAACGACAATTTCATCAATATCGACACTTTTTGGCCAATACTGTTAAAAACCCTAGCTCTTTCGTTTTTTGCCATAAAGCTCGAAGCGATGATGGATAATATCATAGCCCAGTGAATGGGCAATCTCTTCCTGCAGCTGTTCAATCAAATCAGAGCGAAATTCAATAACCTCGCCTGAGTCAATATCTATCAGATGATCATGATGCTCGCTATTCTTCTGCTCGAATCGCGACGGGCCGCCTTCAAACTCGTGCCGTTCGATAGCACCGACTTCTTCTAATGCCTTCATCGTCCGATAGACAGTCGAAAGTGAAATTGTCGGGTCTTTTTCACTTGCGCGCTGAAAAATTTCAAACGCATTGGGATGATCGAGATTGTTAGCTAGCAAATCAAGTATAATACGTCGCTGCCTGGTTATTCTAAGGCCGCTTTTACGTAATTCTTTTTCAAAATCGGATTTAATTTCCATCATTTTTATAAACTTGAAAATTTCGCAATATGCAAGAAAAAATCTGAACTATATATTCACGATTTTGAATTTCTTCTTATAACTGGCGAAATACTTTACACTATTCATCACTATAATTTCACGTTGATATAGCTATCAATAGCCCGAACATAGTTCTTTACCGCTCGGCTCAACTCCAGATAAAGCTCCATGCAAACCTGTCGGCTTTTTCAAGCGAAAATAACAGCTTTCACAGAAGAAACAAAATCCCGTTCAAAAACTGACTGGGATTTTGTGACAAATTCCAAAAATACTCTGCCCCGAAAATCATGACCTAGACAAAAGAACCATGACAATGTTTATATTTTTTGCCCGAACCGCAGGGGCAAAGCTCATTACGCCCCACTTTTCCCCATGTTGTCGGATCTTTCGGATTACGCTTTGATGGTGCAACAACCGTATCAGCATCAGTGGCAATCGAAACAAAGCCTTCCGCCTCGTTCTGACTGTCAAATTCAGGGTGGTTGGCATGCATTTCCGGTAAAGGTGCCGGCTCGCTCGGTTGTTCGACAATTTCAAACCGCATGAGCTTGGAGACAACATCTCGCCGCAAATTCGCGAGCATTGCCTGAAACAGCTCGAAAGACTCGGTCTTATATTCATTAAGCGGGTCACGTTGGCCATAGCCGCGAAAGCCGACGACAGAACGCAAATGGTCAAGATTGACAAGGTGCTCGCGCCACAATGTATCAATGCTTTCAAGCAACATCGCTTTGCGGAAATAAGCCATGATCTCGCCACCAAAGCGTTCGGCACGTTCTTTGGCACGTTCTTCCATGACCTGTCGGACACGTTCCAATATCTGCTCTTCGCCGATACCCTCTTCTTTTGCCCATTCATCAACAGGTAAATCGAGATTAAACAAACTGCGTAATTCATCACGCAATCCCACAGCATCCCATTGCTCCGAATAGGTTCCGCGGGGAATATGCTTTTCAACCAAATCATCAACGACTTCTTCAAGCATTTCCGCAATCATATCGCTAAGATCAGGTGAATCCATCACTTCCATACGCTGTTCAAAGATGACCTTGCGCTGGTCATTCATCACATCATCATATTTCAGAAGATTTTTGCGAATTTCAAAGTTACGTGCTTCAACCTTTTTTTGCGCTTTTTCGAGTGCTTTGTTGATCCACGGGTGGGTAATGGCTTCACCTTCCTTCAAACCAAGCTTTTGCAACATTCCATCCATGCGGTTGGAACCGAAAATACGCATCAAATCATCTTGCAATGAAAGATAGAATTTTGACCGCCCCGGGTCACCCTGACGCCCGGAACGGCCGCGTAGCTGATTATCAATACGACGGCTTTCATGGCGTTCGGTTGCCAAAACATAAAGCCCTCCGGCAGCAAGAGCTTTTTCCTTCAATTTTGCTACATCTTCCTTGATTGCTGCAATTTTTGCTTCTCGTTCTGCCCCTTCGGGCACATCTTTCAATTCCTGCTGAATGCGCATATCGACGTTGCCACCAAGCTGGATATCGGTACCACGACCAGCCATATTGGTGGCAATGGTAATTGCACCCGGCACACCGGCTTGCGCAACAATATAGGCTTCCTGTTCGTGATAACGGGCATTCAATACACTAAAGCCGGTCAACCCATCTTTGCGCAACCTTTCTGCCAGATGTTCCGACTTTTCAATGGAAGTTGTCCCGACCAATATCGGTTGCCCTTTTTCATGAGAGGCGCGAATATCACGGACAATTGCATGATATTTTTCTTCAGTCGTACGATAGACTTCATCATTTTCGTCAATCCGCTTAACCGGCAGATTGGTTGGAATTTCAATCACTTCAAGGCCATAAATATTGCCGAATTCTTCCGCTTCTGTGGCTGCTGTACCGGTCATACCGGCAAGTTTATCATACATACGGAAATAATTTTGAAAGGTAATCGAGGCAAGTGTCTGGTTTTCCGGCTGGATGGCAACATGTTCCTTGGCCTCCAGTGCCTGATGCAGCCCTTCCGAATAACGACGTCCCGGCATCATGCGGCCGGTAAACTCGTCAATAATCATGACTTCGCCATTGCGCACGATATAATCTTTATCACGCGTGAAGAGTTTATGGGCTTTCAACGCGTTGTTAATATGGTGGACGATCTTGACGTTTTCGATATCATAAAGGCCATGACCTTTCAAAAGGCCGGCTTCGGCAAGCATTTTTTCGACTTTTTCTGTACCGATTTCGGTAAAGGTTGTCGTTTTTTGTTTTTCGTCGATTTCATAATCTTCCGGTTTGAGCGGCGGAATAAAAGTGTCGATCTGCTTATAAAAATCGGTGCGGTCTTCAAGCGGGCCAGAAATGATCAGAGGTGTTCTTGCCTCGTCAATCAAAATCGAATCAACCTCGTCAACAATGGCATAATGATGGCCGCGTTGCACCATCTGACTACGATCAAACGTCATATTATCACGCAAATAATCGAAACCCAATTCGTTATTGGTCCCGTAGGTGATATCACATGCATAAGCGGCGCGGCGCTGATCATTATCGAGATCATGCACAATAACACCAGTTGTAAGGCCTAAAAAGCTATAAACTTTCCCCATTGTTTCAGCGTCACGCTTGGCTAGATAATCGTTGACCGTGACAACATGCACCCCTTTGCCTTCCAGAGCATTTAGATAGACCGGCAGAGTTGCCATCAAGGTTTTACCTTCACCGGTACGCATTTCGGCTATACCGCGATTGTTTAACACAATGCCACCAATCAACTGAACATCAAATGGCCGCAGACCAAAAACACGTTTTGAAGCCTCTCTCACCGTTGCGAAAGCTTCCGGTAAAAGGGAATCGAGCGCTTCGCCATTTTTTAGCCTATTGCGATATTCATCGGTTTTTTGCCGCAACTCACTGTCGTTCAATTTTTGAAACTGTTCTTCCAACGCGTTGATTTCTGCAACTTTCGGACGAAGTGATTTCACGCGACGTTCAAAAGCTGAACCGAATAATTTGCGTGCAAGGCCGCCTAAACTGACCATTTCTGGTCCTTTCCAATGTTTGTTGCTGGCGCAATTACGCCAATTTTAAGTGTTGTCTCAGCTTTAACCTTCACTAATAAAGCATGCAACCAGTAGTAAATGCAAGAATGCCGGTAAAGACTTAAAACCGAAATCACCTATTTTTCACGACAGAAATAGGTGTGCAGACATTTTCTGTCAACATTGAGGCGGCTATTTATCGCAGCATATCCAAAAGAGACAACTGCACCCCGTAGCTATTATTTAACGAACCCGATGCCGTTAAGACAATTTACGTCTGTTTTTTAAAAAAAGGAGAACATAAATATCACTTTCCTGCGAAAAGATGTGAATTTCGCCGCAAAAGCAACAACATTTTCTCCAACTTCACAAACAAAATGCTATGAATGACCAAAATTTAACCCAATTTTCAGTCCAGAACGCACTACCGTTCTCAAGGAGACAGTTAATGAAATTCACCCCCAGCACACTGCTATTGTCGTCGGTCCTGCTTTTGGGCACCAGCCTGACTTCTTTAGCTCAAGATGCAACAAAACCTGATACAGCACAACCAAGCGCATCCGAGCCTGCCAAGCCAACACTGCCAAGTCTTGATACACCAACCACAGCAACGCCTGAAACACCGGTCGAACCGTCACATGTTATGGCTGTTGTCGACGGAAAAGATATAACTGCTGGCGATCTTGATGCTTTGGCCAACGATATTGACCCAGCGCTTGCCCGCTTGCCCGATCAACAACGCCGTATCACCGCGTTGAAAATTTATGTCGATATGAAAACCCTTTCGGATGCAGCCATCAAAGAAGGGCTGGATAAAACCCCCGAATATGAAAAACGCATGGCTGTTATGAGAGATAATGTTCTTCAGCAGCTCTATTTCAAACATTCGATCCTTGATAAGGTTTCCGATGCCGACATCAAAGCACGTTACGACCAGCAGGTTGCCAACATGCCTAAAGGCGAGGAAGTTCGCGCCCGCCATATTTTGGTAAAAACCAAAAAAGAAGCTGAAGATATTATCAAGCGTCTTCAAGCCGGTGAAAAATTTGAAAAGATTGCCCAGGAAAAATCCACTGACGGTTCGGCCGCAATAGGAGGAGATCTTGGTTATTTCAGTCGCGGGCAAATGGTCAAGCCATTCGACGATGCCGCATTTTCTTTGAAAGTTGGAGAATATACCAAAAAACCGGTTGAAAGCCCGTTCGGTTGGCATATCATCAAAGTTGAAGACCGCCGCGAAAAACGCCCGCCTGCATTGGATGATGTAAAAGACGGCATCCGTAACATGATTGCGCGTGAACGTTATGTCAATTTAATTGGCGAATTGCGTAGCAAAATGGACATCAAATATCCCGATGAAGCTATTGCCAAATTGATGCAACAGCCCGAAGGTGAGGCTGCCGGGTTGCCCGGAGAGCAGACACAGGATGAAGAAGACCAATAGGCGTTATTGAATTGCAATAATTCATTGTGATTTGTTTTTGAATGCCGGACATTAGCCTTTTCAAAAGCTGTGTCCGGCATTATTGTTTTCGCATTGTTGTTTTTAGCTGGTCTTTTCAAAAATGCGAGGTCGTTATGGCTGTGAAAATTTCCCCACTTGCACCGAAAATATTGCCGAACATGCCACCACTTGAAGGTGTGCGTCTTGCAACAGCCGAAGCCCACATAAAATATCAGGGGCGCACCGACCTTCTCTTCATTGTTTTCGATGAGCCAGCCAATGTTGCCGGAGTATTTACGCGTTCCAAGTGCCCTTCGGCACCCGTCGATCATTGTCGTAAAATTCTTAGCCATGGCATTGCCCGCGGCGTTGTTGTCAATTCCGGAAACGCCAATGCCTTTACCGGGAAAAAAGGGCTTTTAACCACAGAAACGACTGCCAATGCGGCGGCCACAGCATTAAACGCGCTGCCTGATGAAATTTTTCTTGCCTCGACGGGAGTTATCGGTGAACCATTGGATGCTACACGCTTTGTCGGGCTGTTGCCTCAAATGGCAAAAGATGCACAAGAAAATCAATGGCTTGCGGCTGCCAAAGCGATTATGACAACCGACACATTTGCAAAACTGGCAACACGTAGCATTGATTTCGGCGGTAAAACAATTGTCATTAATGGCATTGCCAAAGGTGCGGGAATGATTGCGCCCGATATGGGAACCATGCTTTCTTTTATTGTTACCGATGCACCTGTCCATTCGGCCATTTTACAAGACATATTGTTTGATAAGGTACGTGATACTTTCAACGCGATTACAGTCGATAGTGATACATCGACATCCGATACACTTTTATTATTTGCAACCGGTAAAGCGGCAAAAAATATCACGCCTTTGACGCAAAAAGATGATCCCCGCTATCCGGCATTTGCCAACGCCGTTCATGACATTTTGCGAGAGCTGTCGCTACAGGTCGTAACCGATGGCGAAGGGGCACATCATTTGATCGAAGTTCAGGTGAGTGGCGCAACAACAAATGCGGCAGCCAAGACCATTGCCCGTTCTATAGCCAATTCACCGCTTGTCAAAACCGCCATTGCCGGTGAAGATGCCAATTGGGGACGCGTCGTTATGGCCGTTGGCAAAGCAGGCGTTGAAGCCGATCGCGACCGTCTAGCCATCTGGTTCGGGCCCCATCGTTTGGCGGCTAATGGCGAGCGTGACCCTGATTATGATGAAGAAAAAACTTCGCTTTACATGAAAGGAAAACATATTGTTATCAAAGCCGATATCGGCTTGGGTGACGGTTGTGCAACAATATGGTCATGTGATTTGACCAAAGAATATGTCGAGATTAATGGTGACTACAGAAGTTGATAATTTAAACCGCCGAAATGTTATGCTGGCGCAGATTCGTCATCTTGAAGCATTGTCAGCGCGTGCATGGCCGGCAGAAAAAGAATTTTATGATGGCGTTTGGATATGCCGCTCAACACCAGATTTTCTGTCAGCACGGATCAATTCGGTAACTCCGCTTGATCCGGATGATAATAAAAACATGTTGGAACGGGTTCGACATCTATGCTTTGAAAAAGGCGTTTTTAAGCGTCCATTGCGTCTGACACCACTTGCACCGCTCGCGCTTTTCGACGGGCTAATGCAAAATGGCTGGGCAAACTTCAAAGATGTTGCAGTGATGGCTCTTAAGCCGCTTCCTCATGTTTCCGGATCGGATGTCAAACTAAAAGCAATTGACGTTGAAGACTATTTCAAGCTGACCGTGCACAATCATACGCATGAAAGCCAATATGCTGAACTCTATTCCAAGCTGTTAAAACGTATCAAGGGAAAACCGCTTTTCTACGAGTTCGCACGTGATGGCGAGGTGATTGGCAATATTATTGCTGTCTGCGATTTTGGCGAAATTGGCCTAATTGATTTTTCGATCGTCCCCAATTTGCGCGGGCACGGCCTTGGCGCACTGGCATTACAGAGCTTAATCAATACATTTTGCAAAAAATCGGTTGACATTCCTATCCAAAGTATCTGGCTACAAGTCGAGACGTTGAACAGTGCGGCATGGCGGCTTTTTTCCAATGCCGGGTTCAAAACCATCTATCACTATCAATATTGGAGACCAGGCGTTTGACGATGAACAAACCTCTTCTCATCGTTGTCGCTTGCGCCTTAATTGATAGTGACAATCGCGTTTTGCTCGCTCAGCGTCCGGCTGGAAAATCGCTCGCTGGCTTGTGGGAATTTCCCGGCGGCAAAATCGAGCAAGGGGAAACGCCTGAACTTGCCTTGATCCGCGAGTTATATGAAGAGCTGGCTATTACGGTAAAAGAAGAGTGCCTGTCGCCTTTGACTTTTGCCAGCCATACTTACGAAAAGTTTCATCTTCTCATGCCGCTTTATATTTGTAGACGTTATCAGGGCATTGCCCGTAGTGCTGAAGGACAGAATCTGAAATGGGTAAACGCAGACAAGCTTGATCAATATGCGATGCCGCAAGCAGACAGGCCCCTCATACCCATTCTTAAAGATCTACTGTTCTAATAAATAATTTACCCTAAATCATACGTATTAATTTTTCTTAAATTCTGTTAATCGGTTATTAAGTGATGGCTGATAAACTATAAAATAGTTGCTCTGGAGTATTATGATGCGTCATCAAGAATTTTTTTCAAAAAATCGTAATGACCTTAACCAGTCAGCCGGAACAGGTATATTGAGAATTGTTTTGCTTTTCGGCTCTGTAGCTATTGCATTGGGACTTATTCTTTTGCCGATGTTGGCAGAGCGTAAAGATGCCGAATTTACCCAGTCAATTTTTCAAAATAAAATTGACTACACGACGATGACAGGGTCTATAAGCCCTTCTCCTATACCGAAAGTTACAACGCAACCGGACAACCACGCACAGAACAATAAAGTCTTTTATTCTAATTAATTTTGATTTTGTCGCATATATATGCGAATTATGTTAGTTTATTAGAATATTTTTCTTTGAGATCGGCTTCACTGTCACCTATATCTCCTAAAGGAAGGCGTTGATATTTTAGCGTTTTCGACCATTTCAAGGGACAGCTTTTCATGACAATCGGTTTTATTGCCAATCTCGTTTTTTTTGCACTAATATTGTTTGCGCTGGCCAAAACTGCGAAAACCGGATGGAGCTTATCGCGCCGCGTACTCATCGGCCTTGTCATCGGTGTTGTTTATGGCGTTATTTTACAAGGCGTCTATGGCGTTAGTAGCGGAGAACTCAAGAAATCTATCGATTGGTTCAATATTGTTGGCACTGGTTATGTTCTTCTTTTACAAATGATTGTTATGCCACTGGTTTTTGCCTCCATCCTGTCTGCGGTTGCACGCCTCCACTCGGCTTCGTCACTTGGTAAGATCAGCACATTAACAATCGGAATTCTGTTGGTAACGACAATGATTGCCGCCTTTGTCGGCATAATGATGGTCAACCTGTTTCATCTTTCTGCCGAAGGACTTGTTCAAGGCAGTGCCGAAACTGCGCGGTTGAGTGTCATTCAAACCAACTACATGTCTAAAGTTGCCGATATGAGCGTGCCGCAGCTTATTCTTTCGTTCATACCGAAAAATCCGTTTGCCGATCTTGCCGGTGCCAATCCGACATCAATTATCAGCGTGGTAATTTTTGCCGCTTTCCTTGGCGCAGCAGCTATTCGTTTGATGAACGACAATCCTGAAAAAGGAAAAGGTGTAATTTCAGCTATTGATACACTACAAGCATGGGTCATGAAACTGGTTCGTCTTGTTATTGCGCTCACCCCCTATGGCGTGTTCGCTTTGATGACCAAAGTTGCCGCCACCTCCAACGCGCAAGATATTCTAAAATTGCTAGCCTTTATCGTTGCCTCCTACATCGGACTTGCGCTTATGTTTGTCGTTCACGGCCTGTTTCTGGCGCTATCAGGCATTAACCCTCTCCGGTTCTTTGCCAAAGTTATGCCGGTATTGACCTTTGCTTTTACCAGCCGCTCCAGTGCCGCAAGTATTCCTTTGAATATTGAAGCACTGACGGAACGCATCGGTGTGCCGCAGTCAATTGCCAGTTTTGCCGCTTCTTTTGGTGCAACGATTGGCCAGAATGGCTGTGCCGGACTTTATCCGGCAATGCTTGCAACCATGGTTGCACCAACTGTCGGCATTAATCCTCTCGACCCGTTGTGGATTGCCACGCTCGTCGGCATTGTTACGCTAAGCTCGATTGGTGTTGCCGGTGTCGGCGGCGGTGCAACTTTTGCCGCATTGATTGTTCTTCCCACCATGGGGTTGCCGGTAACACTGGTTGCGCTTCTTATCTCGATTGAACCATTGATCGACATGGGGCGCACCGCTTTGAATGTTAATGGAGCGATGACAGCAGCAACCGTTACCAGCCAAATATTGCGCGAAACAGATAAACAGATCTTCGAGTCTAATAATGATAAAGAGCTTAATAACCAGTAGCACTTGTATCATCGTTTTTAATAAGGCATTTTACTTTTTGGAATATCTTTCGCCTTTTTTTAAATGGGTGGGCATCTTCCGATAATTTAAATATGTGGGCATCTTCTGCAAAATGATGATGCAAAAGGGTGAGATAGATTTTTGTTCGCTGGTCAAGCTTTCGCACGGTAATCGGCAACAAGTGTCTTGTGCAAGAGCGCTGCGCGATCATCACCATCATCCCTGCTCTGTTCCTTTAACGCATCATCGTACCACTGTCGCATAAACGGTAAGTCCAATAATCGAAATGCATATTCCATTGCGCTGTCACTCATGATTAGCCCGTAGGTTTGAACACGAAAAGCAACAGGACAGAAAAATGCATCGGCGGCACTGAATGACTGGCCAACAAGAAACGGGCCGCCAAAATGGTCAATCCCTTGTTGCCATAATTCATCTATTCGTTTTAAATCCGCCGTGAGGAGTTCGTCTACGACCGCCATTTTCACGCGGATTCCACAAGACATCGGGCATTGACGGCGCAGATTAGAAAAAGATGCATGCATTTCGGCTGCCGCCGAGCGCCCGAAAGCACGTGCTTTCTTGTCTTTTGGCCAGACAGAAAAACTTTCGCCAAGATACTCGGCGATTGCCAGCGAATCCCAGACAGTAGTATTTCCATCGACAAGACAGGGAACCGTCGACGAAGGTGAAAACTTATGGAATTCATCTTTTGTCGTCTTTCCTGAAAATAGGTGTTTTCGTTCATAAAAAGGTATTTCAAGTTGCTTCATCAATATCCACGCCCGCAACGACCATGATGAATAATTTTTATTTGCAATATGAAGTTCAAACATTTTTTTAACTTTTTTGAATTCAAACATTTACTATCATTGTTGTTAATATGCCGATTTATCCCCCAGAACATCAATAAGCGAAATTTTTGCCGAACCCGGTTTTAATGGCTTTTGTTGATTTTTGTCCGGTGCCCAACCGGAAAGCCAGATAAACGAAAAACTTGCGCGGATGCGCCCGTCAGGATCGCTAAACCGTTCTGCATAGATTTCCGCAACACGCTCAAAAAAACGTTTTGTAACCGGACGATGGGAGCGGCTGACCAACGCATTCTGCATACCCATGGCGCGCAAATCGCCAATAAGATGGAAAGCTGTATCATAACGGACAGTCAAGTTTTCAACGTCACTGACAGGCATTGCAAAACCGGCTCTTTGCAAAAGCGCTCCGGCGTCGCGCACATTGGTAAATGGATGAATTCTGGGACTTGCTCCGCCATAAAGTTCGGTTTCTGCTTCCAACATACTTTCACGCAATTCACCAAGCGTACCTGTTCCCGACATGACACCAAGAAAAAGGCCATCCGGTTGCAAAATTTTTTTAATTTGGGCGAGAACGCCCGGAACATCATTGGTGATACTCAGAGAAAAAAGAGAAATAGCAAGATCATATTGCTGGGCAGGCAAATTGATAAATTCTCTGCCACGCACATAACAATCATGTTGGCCGCACATATAACGTCTGTCACTTTCCACCAAATCAACCGAAGCGACTTTGCCCGATCTGAGCAGCGCATCGGCTCCAGCACCTGTGTGTCCGTAAAGATCCACCGCGCGGACAAATTTCCGATCTATTGTCTGCAAACGCTCTTCAAGGTCGTTAGCCATGCGTAGCAGAAGAAAATCGGCTTTTGTACCGTAACGCCGAAACGCGCGATCACGAAAGCGTTCAATTCGATTATGGTCAAAAATCAACGGGTGTATCATTGTTTGCAGATTGTGTAATTCGACTAAGGACGTGAAACGATTGTTACAAGAACTCTTTACAATAGATTAAAGTCAATGTTTTTATCAATCTCGATATAGCTTTCAATAATTTTAGTATTATTATCATGCTATGATAAGAAACAGCCGAAAGCAACTTTAAACGAAGGAAAAATTTTGGTCGAACTTGGCAAACATGTTATGAATTTGTTATTTCCCCCGACATGCCCGGGATGTGGAATGTTTGTCGCACAAAACGGTACCATTTGTTCAAACTGCTGGTCAAAATTATCTTTTATTATTAAACCGTATTGCCCGGTCATGGGCACGCCGTTTTCTTATGATCCGGGAGAAGGAATCTTGAGTGGCGAAGCGCTGGCGTCACCGCCACCCTTTAAACGGGCCCGTTCTGCCGTTGTCCATTTTGGACTTGCCCGAAGTCTTGTGACACGATTGAAATATGGCGACCGCATCGATCTTGCCGGTTCCATGGCGGGGTGGATGATTATTGCCGGAAAAGAGCTTATTGATAGTGCCGATATGATTGTGCCTATTCCGCTTCACATGCGCCGTTTTTTAAAACGAACCTATAATCAGGCGACAGAGCTTTCCCGCCATATCGCAAAACGCACGGGCAAGCCGATGCAACCTTGCGTGATCAAACGCATCCGATATACGCGCCAACAGGTCGGACTTCTCGCCAAAGAGCGTCAGCGCAATGTGCTTAATGCATTTCTCGTGCCTGAAAAAGAACAATCGAAAATTAGAGATAAACGGATTTTACTTGTTGATGATGTCTTCACAACAGGAGCAACCGTCAGGTCTGCGACAAAAGCACTTCTAAAGGCAGGCGCAGCAGACGTCGATATATTGACCTTTTCGCGCGTGTTGCCGGATATCTATGAAGAGCCTTCCCCTTGAGTAAAAATTAAATGACACTTATATATTCGCAATGGAGAAAAAAATGCCGCATGTAACAATTTACACCCGTTCGGACTGCCCGTATTGCGAAAGTGCAAAAAAACTCTTTGCTTCAAAAGACGTGCCTTATGAAGAAATTGACGGCACCGGTGAAAAGCGCCCCGAAATGGTTAGAAGGTCGCATGGAGCTAATACATTTCCGCAAATCTTTATTGGTAGCAGGCATATTGGCGGGTGCGATGACCTTTATGAACTTGATGCCAAAGGTGAACTTGATCCTCTTCTTTTTGGCAAAAAATAATGATCCGTTTTTCGCTTCATTGTGACAAAGCGCATGAATTTGACGGCTGGTTCCGTAGTAATGAGGATTTTTCAAATCAAAAGAAGTCCCGTTTAATTCGATGTCCGATCTGCGATTCAACTGAAATCGACAAGACATTAATGGCTCCGGCAGTTTCCACGGCAAAAAAGCGTGAGCATGTAGGACTTGCGCTTCAGGCCGAACAAAAAAAGATGCTCGAAGCGATGCGCAATATAACACGCGAAGTTCGTAAAAATGCTGACTATGTCGGCGACCGGTTTGCCGAAGAAGCGCGACGGATTCACTTTAAAGAAGTCAAGCAACGAGCAATCTATGGCGAGGCTAGTGCATGCGAAGTTTCATCTTTGGTTGAAGATGGCATTGCCATTGTGCCGCTTGTGACATTACCAGAAGACGAAAACTAGCTTCTTACCCTCGCCATTTCATCCCCTGGCTCTTTTGGAACCGCTTACAAAATTTCTTCTTTATTTTAAACGTCGGGCCAGCAACATATAATTGACATCCATATCCTTGGAGCGATTCCAGCTATCGTCAAGAGGATTATAGGTAATTCCCAATTCATCAATAACCGTAAGTCCGGCTTCGTTAAGCTTGGCTGTTATTTCAGCCGGGGTCAAAAATTTATTGTAATCATGCGTGCCTTTCGGCAACCAGCGCAATATGTATTCGGCACCAATTATGGCAAGTCCCCACGCTTTCCATGTACGATTTAGCGTTGCAACAAACATAAGCCCCTGTGGTTTTACCATTTTTGCGCTTTCCGACATGAAAAGATCGACATTGGCAACGTGCTCGACAACTTCCATGTTTAACACAACATCGAATTTTTCACCTCCATCTGCCAGCACTTCGGCAGTGGTAGCACGATAATCGATATTAAGCCCGGATTGAGTTGCATGGATTTTTGCAACTTCTATATTTGTTTTTGACGCATCTGCCCCGACAACATCGCCACCAAGACGAGCCATAGGCTCGCAAAGCAGGCCGCCGCCACAGCCAATATCCAGAAATCGCAATCCCTTCAATGGCAATTCATCTTTCGGGTTACGATCAAAAGCCAGACAAACTTTCTCCTTAATATAGGCAATTCGAGCCGGGTTGAATTTGTGAAGGGGACGAAATTTGCCTTGAGGATTCCACCATTCTGCGGCGATGCGAGAAAAATGATCTACCTCGGCTTGGTCAATTGTGGTATGTGCGGCTTCTGCCATAGGGGCTCTCCTTAGCGATTTACGTTAATCAGTTCTGTCTTAAATGAGCGAAAGTCAAGTGACAAACAACTAAATATGTCAGTCTTGCTTAAATTCTCAATATTGGCTATGTCAGCAGTGCCGCTAAGCCTGAAGGGCCCGGCGTTAGAATAATTTTAAAGAACAAAGGCATGAGTTGTTTAAATGGCGCGGATAGTAATGAAATTCGGTGGGACTTCAGTTGCCAATATTGAGCGCATAAGAAATGTCGCGCGTCATGTGAAACGGGAAGTTGATGCAGGACATGAAGTTGCGGTTGTTGTTTCGGCAATGGCCGGAAAAACCAACGAGCTTGTCGGCTGGACACGCGAAGCTTCGCCCATGCATGATGCGCGCGAATATGATGTTGTTGTCGCTTCCGGCGAACAGGTAACAGCCGGTCTTCTTGCCATCACCTTGCAATCCATGGGTGTTAACGCTCGTTCCTGGCTTGGTTGGCAAATACCTGTTTTAACCGATAATGCCCATGGCGCAGCCCGCATCGCCAATATTGACGGTTCTCTTCTCATCCAAAGATTTAAAGAAGGTCAGGTTGCTGTTATCGCCGGTTTTCAGGGTATTGCACCGGATAATCGCATTACAACGCTGGGACGGGGCGGTTCCGATACAAGTGCTGTTGCGGTTGCTGCCGCTATTAAAGCCGACCGCTGTGATATCTATACCGATGTTGATGGTGTTTATACGACTGACCCGCGGGTTGACCCAAAAGCAAGACGACTGCCAAAGGTTGCGTTTGAAGAAATGCTGGAAATGGCATCTCTGGGGGCCAAAGTCTTGCAAGTGCGTTCGGTTGAACTTGCAATGGTTCATAAGGTACGTACATTCGTACGTTCAAGTTTCGAGGACCCCGATGCTCCGGGCATGGGTGACCCTATCAATCCACCCGGAACACTCATTTGT
>NZ_CALYQK010000026.1 GCF_945285465.1 uncultured Bartonella sp.
ATATTGGCCATTGTTGTTCGGAAAAAAATTCAAGCGTGACACAGAAGAAGACGGCATTAACAGCCTGTTAAACTATGGTTACACCATTTTACGTGCGATTGTTTCGCGTGCCGTTTGCGCTTCCGGACTTCACCCGACACTCGGTGTTTTTCATCGGCATCGTTCAAACGCTTTTGCACTTGCTGACGATTTGATGGAGCCGTATCGTCCTTTTGTTGACCATATGGTTTTTCAGTTATTTTCTCGTGGAAAGACAAAAGTCGATGCTGAGGCAAAGGCATACCTTGCGTCACTTGCTACTCCGGATTTGAAAAGTCACGTCGGGACATCGCCGGTTACCCGGCAAATCCACTATTTTGTGCACTCTGTGGCAGAAAGTTTTGAAACCGGCAAAGTTCAACTCTCTTTGCCGGATGTACACTCAATTGTCAACCTTGAAAATCGTATTGCTAATTTTGACCAGCCCCAAGAAAACAACGACCATGACAGCTTATCTTGATCGTGCGACCTCTAAGCCAAAACATTTGAGTGGGTATCGTCTCATGTGGATATTAGTGACATTCGATTTGCCAGTAGAAACAAAAAAACAGCGCCATGAGACAACAAAATTCCGGCAATTTTTGTTGGATATCGGCTTTGAAATGAGCCAGCTTTCCAATTATCTTCGATTTTGCAATGGAAAAGAACAATTTGAATCCTATGTCAAAAAAACTGAATCGGCCTTACCAGAACGTGGCAATATCTTTATTTTTCAATTTACTGATAAGCAGTATGAAAATATCGTGCGATTTTCCGATCAAGCACGTCGAAAACGCCAAAAAAATCCAAGCCAGTTGGTGTTATTTTAACGCAAAATAATTTCCATAAATAAAATCGTCGCTAATTTTTATAAAACGAAAAGTAAACCGCTGCGGGTTGCAGTAGATTTGAACTTCGGTCAAACTTGTAATTAACAGATCATTAATTGAAAATATTGAATGACCATATATTTCAATATATGCCATGGTTAGGCCATTAAATATTTAATTATACAAAAAATATTATTTGTTTATATTTTTAATTTTTATGTTAAAAATCGATAACCATTTTAAGATGTTGTCTTGCAAATTATATTATTTTATTATTTAACAATAAAAGAATTGGCAAGCGAATAACAAAGCTAAAGCTTCAAGGTCGATAATAATGGGAAAAAATCAATCAGAAATTGATGTGCATTTCAAAAAAACCAAAAAAATTGGCTTTATTTTGTTCGATTTTTTCATTTTTTTAAAAAAAATACCCACTTATCCGTTATAAAACAAAGGGGTAAGTGGGTATCGGTTGTAGCATATTAGAAAATGCGGTCAAGCCGCAACAACGATTTGCTATAAGCATTGACGTTTAAGCTTTTAAGTTTCATCGAGATGCGGAAAATATTTTTAGGAAATATTTTTGTGTTATTTGTTTTTTTACCAATTTCGTTTTTGTTTATTGGATAATCTTGCATGGTTGTTTTTTGGCTACAAAGAAATACACTGGCGCCTAAAGTTTTGGAGCACAGGTTTTGGAACAACACAAAATCGGCCGGAACTCATTTTCCACCGACAATTCTGTTGGCAGAAACAGGAATTTTTAATCGGCAATGCAGCGTGTCTGTCGTTGTCGCGTTTTTTTGTCGTGTAAAGGGCGCAAACTTAAACTATGCAACGGTTGTATCAATTCCATTCCGCCGGAACGGTTAATAACGCAATGCGTTAGGTAATTGTCGGTTTTGTTGCATTGCTAGTTCTTCACCCTCTATAGTGGTGAGCCTTCCATGATTTCCAGATCTGGTAAAAGTCTGCTGAAGAGGGGCAATAACATATTTCGGAATTAAGTTAAAACGGTTAAATCCGGTTGATAAATCCTGTGTTTGTTCACAGACGTAAACTTGCGCTTTAAAAACCTGTGACACGGGATGGTCTCGACTTACAGTATTCTTGTCAATCATCCCTATGACTATGATAATATTTATTGGTTAATTTAACTTCTCCGGTTAAAAGAAATTCAAAGTTTAATTTGCTCGGGTGTTATAATTTGTACCGGCAGTATTACCGGTTTTAATTTTCTTGATTTTTGCCGTTGCTCGTTATTCGTGATGTTAAGCGCAATAATCTGCTCTTTTAAAATCAGCAGGCCGGTATCTTCTCTAGAACGCTGCCGGAAAAGCGTTGCAAAAGAAAAAACGCGGCGCGGCATAACCGATTGAAAGGATACAGGTTTAACCTCGGTGGCAATATAGCGGCTTATAATTTCCCGCCATTGGTCAAGTAATCGCGCACCGGGGCCCAAGAAAAGAATCCATTTGTTTTTCGCTTGTTTGACGGCGTCGACAAAACAAGAATTGGCAAAGTAATTGCAGCCCGTGTCATCGGCAATTGTTTTTAAAACAATGCTGTTATGTTCGGACCACAAAATAACTTCGCTTACCAAGCCATGGACGGCACCGCTGACCAGCATGGCAAGCGTATCGGCAAGTGGCGCTATATCTTCTTTACAATGGATAATAACAGTAATCATAGCTATCCGACTATACGATTATTTTTTCAAAAGCACTATAATTTATGTTCTTGTTTTGTTCGTTTTGTCATGATAGATCCTGAATTATGAGCAAAGCATTTATTGATCCGCATCTGGTAAAGACAATGGCAAAAGCCGATCACGCCGCTTTTGACGTGTTTTCGGTGGCTGGTGCCAATGGTGTTATGGCCAATAATGTTATAGATAGCGCAATGCTCCGGCTGGCAGAAAATAAAGTAAAAGGGCGTGGTGCCGCTCTTAATCCTGCTGGTCGTTTTGAAAGGCGATCGGACAGGCTTTTTTATGATGGGTGGGATTTGGATGACGATGCGTGTCCACTCGATACTTCCGTTCAGGTAGAAAAAGCTTGTAGTATTATTACACACAACGATTCACCCGATATTTTTTTTGATCGTTCAATCAATCCTTATCGCGGATGCGAACACGGGTGTATTTATTGTTTTGCAAGGCCCAGCCATTCTTTTATGGGGTTGTCGGCCGGTGTTGATTTTGAAACCAAGCTTTTTGCCAAGCCCGATGCTGCAAGGCTGCTTGAGCTTGAACTGTCAAAACCCGGTTATAAACCGAAGATTATTGCTATTGGAACCAATACCGATCCCTATCAACCAGTCGAGAAAAAATGGCAGATTATGCGCCAAGTGCTTGAGGTGTTGGATAAATCCAATCATCCTGTTTGTATTACGACAAAATCGGCATTGGTTGTGCGCGATGGCGATATTTTGTCAAGCATGGCGAAAAGAAAGCTTGTTCGCGTTGCCTTGTCATTGACCACATTGGATAGAAAACTGGCAAGGTCCATGGAACCGAGGGCATCAACGCCCCAGCGCCGGTTATGGGCAATTAAAGAATTGTCCGGCATGGGGGTGCCGGTTTCGGTCATGATGGCGCCGGTCATTGCAGGGCTTAACGATCACGAGATAGAAAAGATATTGTTTGCGGCAAAAAATGCCGGAGCAACCGATGCTGGCTATGCCATGCTGCGTCTGCCATATGAAGTGGCACCTTTGTTTAAAGACTGGTTGCTGCGCGAATATCCCGATCGTTACCGGCGGGTCATGCAGCTTACCCGCGATATGCGTGGTGGCAAAGATTATGACGCAAACTGGAAAAGCCGCATGTGCGGCACCGGGCCTTTTGCCAAACTTGTTGCCGATCGTTTTCGTCTGGCATGGCAGCGATTTGGTTTTTCACAACGCCATATGAAATTGGCAACCGGATGTTTTAAAGCACCCTTAGAGGTTGCCAGACAATTATCATTTTTTTTTGACAACAAAAATTAAAACTATAGACGGTTTTTCGCAGGCTCATAATTTGTTAGGCTTGCGGAAAATAGAAGCTAATGCAAAAATAACATCATGTCTGACAATTCCACTGATTTACCGCTTTTTTTTGATGTGCCGCTTGCGCCGGATTATTCCGTTGAACAGCGCTTGTTTGCCAAAGGCATTCACTATATTGCTGGCGTTGACGAAGTAGGGCGCGGGCCGTTAGCCGGTTCTGTCGTGACGGCAGCCGTCATTCTTGACAAGAATGCCATACCAGCCGGTTTGAATGATTCCAAGAAGCTTTCGGCAAAACAACGTGACAGACTTTTTCATGAAATTCTCGAAACGGCATTGGCTGTTTCTATTTCCAGTCTTTCTGCAACAAGCATTGATAAAACCGATATCAGGAAAGCATCACTTGAGGCAATGCGGCGGGCTATATCCGGTTTATTTGTGAAAGCTGATTATGTTCTGGTGGATGGGCGTGATATTCCGCCGAACTTGCCCTGTCCGGCGCAAGCATTGATAAAAGGCGATCAACGTTCACAATCCATTGCCGCCGCCTCAATTATTGCAAAAGTCACTCGTGACCGGATGATGGAAAAGGTCGGAGCGTTTTACCCGGCCTATGGTTTTGAAAAACATGTCGGTTATGCAACGGCTGTTCATCGCGCCGCTATCGCAAAGGAAGGACCGGTTGAACGTTTGCATCGTTTTAGTTTTTCACCCATAAAAGGACGCTTTCAGGGAAGGGTAAGATGACTATTCTGCCATTATCGGAAAAAGCAATTGCGACAGCCGTTTGCTATCTTGATAAGGGTGAGCTTGTTGGTGTGCCGACAGAAACGGTTTACGGGCTTGCCGCTGATGCGACGAATGGAACAGCCGTTGCCAAGATATTTTCGACCAAAGGCCGGCCGCAATTTAATCCGCTGATTGCCCATATCAGCGATGTGGAAATGGCCAGCAACATTGTTGATATTGACGACATGTCAAAAAAACTTATGGAAGCCTTCTGGCCGGGGCCGCTGACACTTGTTCTACCTATGAAACAGCAAAACGCTATTCATCCGCTTACCAGTGCCGGATTAACGACATTGGCTGTTCGCAATCCTGTTGGCGTATTTGCCGAGATTGTCAAAAGGCTCGGGCGGCCGGTTGCAGCCCCGAGTGCCAATATTTCCGGCCGTTTGAGCAGCACGTCGGCACAAGACGTTGCCGATATGTTCGGCAATAAAATTCCGCTGATTGTCGACGGGGGGGCAACACAAATCGGTGTGGAATCGACGATTGTCAAAGTATCGGGCGAACAGATTTTTTTACTTCGCCCCGGTGGACTTGCCACAGAAGATATAGAACAGCTCTGTGGCTTTCGACTTATACGGGTCGATCAGCGTGCCGCTATTGAAGCACCGGGCATGTTGAAATCTCATTACGCACCCAATGCGCGTGTTCGCTTGAACGTTCGCCAAGTAAAAAATGATGAAGCATTATTGGCGTTTGGAAAGCAGACTATAGAATGTGCCGACCATGCTATCGCTACACTTAATTTGAGTGAACGAGCCAATCTGGCTGAAGCTGCGGCCAATTTGTTCCATTATTTGAAAAAGCTTGATAGAGAAGATGTCAAATGTATTGCCGTCGCACCCATTCCGTTTGACGGTTTGGGAGAAGCAATCAACGACCGTCTGCAACGCGCTGCAGCACCAAGAAAGTAATAGTCGTGGATAAAAAGCTGATTGAACGTTTTATTGCTATTGTCGGTATCAACCATGCTTTGGTCGATCAGGATATGATCGCCCCCTATCTTATCGAACAACGCGGGCTCTATCATGGGCGCACGGCGCTTGTTTTGCGTCCGTCGTCAACGCAGGAAGTGTCGCAAATTATGGAGCTTGCTTTTGCAACACAAACCGCAATTGTGCCACAAGGTGGCAATACCGGCCTTGTCGGAGCACAACAACCTGATGAAAGTGCCAATAGTATTATTGTTTCAATGGAGCGGCTAAACCGTATTCGTTCTATTGATGTTGAAGGTAATCTTGCGTTGGTTGAAGCAGGCGTTGTGCTGCAAAATTTGCAGGAAAAAGTTGATGAGAAGGGGCTACTTTTTCCACTGTCATTGGGGTCGCAGGGGTCGTGCCAGATTGGCGGTAATCTGTCGTCGAATGCTGGCGGTACGGGGGTACTTGCTTATGGCAATACGCGCGAATTGTGTTTGGGACTGGAAGTTGTCTTGCCTGACGGTCGCATACTCGATGATTTGCGCTTTGTGAAAAAAGATAATAGCGGTTACGATTTAAAAGATCTTTTTATTGGCGCTGAAGGGACACTTGGTATCATTACAGCGGCGGTTATGAAACTTTTTCCCAAACCACAAGGAAAATCTGTCGCATATGCAGGGTTAAAAAGTCCCGATAAAGCTTTAAAATTGTTGCTTGTTGCACAAAAAAAAGCCGGTTCCATGTTGACCGGTTTTGAAATTATGGCAAAAGCCGGTATGCAAATGACACTCGATTATATGCATGGCGTGCGTGCACCGCTTGAAAGCGAACACGAATGGTATGTGCTTATTGAACTTTCCTCTTCCCATAGTGATGGGGAAGCGGCAAATGTTATGGAAGATGTGCTGGGCGAAGCACTTGAAAACGGCATTATCGACGATGCCGCTATTGCGCAATCACTTGGGCAGCAAAAACAATTCTGGCAACTGCGTGAAGATATGTCGCCAGCACAAAAGATTGCCGGTGGTTCCATCAAACATGATATTTCAGTGCCGATTGCATCTATCCCCGATTTTATCGGCGAGGCAGAAAACATTATCAATTCGATAGCACCGGGGGCGCGTATTGTCTGTTTTGGTCATATGGGCGATGGAAACTTGCATTATAACGTTTCTCAACCTGTTGGTGCAGATACAAAAAGCTATCTTGCTCTATGGGAAGAAATGAATCATCGTATCCATACACTTGCCATGCGTTACAATGGTTCATTTTCAGCCGAACACGGTATTGGCCAATTAAAGCGGAAAGAACTTGTTGCCTTCAAATCTCCGGTAGCAATGTCTTTGATGCGGTCTATCAAACAGGTTTTCGACCCGAAAAACATCATGAACCCTGGTAAAATGCTTTAGGTTTTGGTGAATATTTGTTTAACAGCTTGTTTGTAATTCGATAACCAAAAAACAAACCAATATTTTTTTAACCTAACCTCTTAATAAAACGATTATCAAAGGCCATTAAAGTCAAGCCAATTTCAATGAAGAGGACTTTGGGACAAAACTATGGCCACTCAATGGGCAAACCGCGCAACTGCAGGACTAGAGCTAAGACTTGATCCCTGCCATCTGCCGCAATGTGTTTCTTTCGACATTAACGAACAAGTAGTCGTCTGTTCTTTAAATGAACATGGTGCATCATTAAAAACCGAGGATGGAACAGGTTCTTCACAACTGTCGCGTCTTTTACCTGCGCACCACTTCAAGGGCATTGCCGCACGCGCGGTTAAAACGAAATCCGGTCACAAGGCCGTATCACTTGAATTATTACATAAGAATTATGAGATAAGCATTCCTCTTCTCGTGTCGCGCGATCTTGATGACGTGCTTCTCGATTGGCGACTTTGGGCCGACACTTATGATTTGCCGATGTTGCTGGTTAATGACAATGGTTCTGTGATTCCCGTCAAAGATCGCTCACCAATGGAACACTTTTTTGGTAAAAAACCGCACATGCAAACGAAACGAAGCTTTTTGTTACGCTGCCGGGGCACATCGTTGGGAATTCGTTTGGTCATCGCAAACCAGGTAATGCTCGGATAAGGTTGGCCCATGCATTCATTCATAAAATTCGGGATGCGTCGGGCAGAGCGAGAAACAAAAAGCTTGCTATTTGATTCGCGAGGTTTGTGTTTTTTTGGTGAATGATGAAAAGCAAATAAAGATTACCGGTATTTTTTAACCGTATTTCGCACTTTTATCACCAAAATTTTTCAAATTTTCAAGAAAATACAAGGTTTTGCCGCTCATTCTTATAGGAAAACCGGCAGTGGTCTATCTGCCGATTTTCTAAAATTTGTTTTCATAAATCGGGTGCTATCTGTCCATCAAGATCAATAGAAAAAGCAACTGGGTGCAAAACAGGATAGGGGGATAATTTTTTGTCTAATAATTCAAAACAATATGGCTCATTTATTATTATGGATGGCTCTGTCTTTATTGAACAGGAAATTCTGTCCAAATCATATTTATTTCTGTGATATTCCGATGAGATTAATTGATCGCACCTCGACCGCATTTGACAATTTGCTACGGGTAAGTTTACCAGCTAGTCATATCCGGAGGAAAGAATGACGAGGCAAATAGTTTTTACGCTTGATAAGCAGGAAGCACTTGATGCACTCAAAGCGCATTATCGCTCTCATGCGCTAACAAGGAAAACATTTCTGCGCCTGTTTTTTCTCTGGATTTGCAGTATAGCGGTAATGTCGATTATTCTTGTTATCATTGACGGAGCGGCATGGTTCGAGCATTGGGGACATTCACTTTATCGCATTTCGGCTATTTATGCCATTATCATTATATCCATCTGGATCTTGAATTATTTTGTTCTTATTTCCCGCCACGCCCAACAAATAGTCAAAGCGGACAAACAGATAGGTCTTGAACAAACATGGATATGGGACGATCATGCCGTTGCCATTCGCAGTTCCTATATAAAAGGAACCTATCCTTTCCGCTTGTTCTATGACTGGCGCGAATATCCGACTTTTATAGCACTTTATATATCAACGCAAAAATTCAACATATTGCCTAAATCGGCAATGACAGAAGAACAGCTTGATGATTTGCGCGAGATTCTTCAACGGGAAATAAAAAGTCCGAAGAAATGAATTTCAGATATCAGTTTGCAATGCAACATAGATTTTATAATTTCTTTTGTCTATTTTGCAGGATCGGATAGATAGAAGGAAAAATATAAAATTTCAAGCGTAATTGGTAGGAAACGTTTTATGTTAACTGATAAATCACCTAAAACTACTTACATTTCTTTAAATACAGAAAAATATCGGACAATATATACATCACCAAAAGGAATTAATCATAAAGGTGGAAGTAAAATACTGTTTGGCTTCTCGAGAAAATATTATGCGCCAGACTTTTTTCTCTCAATGGCTCGCCAGCCAATATCGTGACGGCAAAAGCCTTCCGGCCAATTGATAAGATTGACAGCCTGATAGGCTTTCTCTTGAGCTTGTTTTACCGTTGCTCCTGTTGCGGTCACGCTAAGAACACGCCCGCCATTGGCAATGATTTTTCCGTTTTTCAGTGCAGTGCCGGCATGGAATACCTTAACATCAGTCACGCTATCAGCTTTGTCTATTCCTTCAATAACCGTCCCTGTTATCGGTTTTTCAGGATAACCCTTTGCTGCCATGACAACCGTTAAGGCTGCATCATTCGACCAGTTCAGTTTTACACCTTCAAGATTACCGCTTGCAAGCGCATGCAAAACCGGCAAAAGGTCGCTTTTTAGCCGCATCATCAGAACTTGACATTCGGGATCGCCAAAACGTACGTTAAATTCGATAAGTTCAGGGCCTTTTTTGGTAATCATCAATCCGACAAACAGAATGCCGCTAAAAGGGCAGCCAAGTTCGGCCATGCCTCGTATGGTCGGCTCGACAATTTCGTCCATAATACGGCACACTATTGCATCTGTCATAACAGGAGCAGGAGAATAAGCCCCCATGCCGCCGGTATTGACTCCGGTATCGCCATCGCCAACGCGCTTATGGTCTTGTGCCGAGCCAAAAGGAATGGCGGTTTTTCCATCACAGAGGCAAAAAAAGCTTGCTTCTTCACCGTCAAGATATTCTTCAACGACAATTTCAACGCCAGCTTTTCCGTAGGCACCGCCAAAGCAGGCATCAACAGCTTCAAACGCCTCGTTGAGATTTGTTGCTACTGTTACGCCCTTACCGGCAGCCAAACCATCAGCTTTAATAACAATGGGGGCTCCCCCACTCTTGATGTAGGTTTTTGCCTGTTGGCTATTGTTAAAGCGCCGGTATCGACCGGTCGGAATATTGTATTTGGCACATAAGTCTTTGGTAAAGCCTTTTGACCCTTCCAGCTGGGCGGCTTTTTGACCGGGGCCGACAACGAGAATTTTGGCGGCGCGAAGGCTGTCTGCAAGACCATCGACGAGCGGAGCTTCAGGGCCGATCACGACAAGATCAATCGAATTTGTTTTGCAAAAATTGCTAACGGCTGGGTGATCTTTTATATCAAGGCTTACATTATTTGCTAAATTAAGGGTTCCGGGATTGCCAGGTGCGCAAAAGAGTTTGTCAAGCAGAGGCGAAGCGGCAATCTTCCACGCCAATGCGTTTTCGCGTCCACCCGAGCCGATTAGAAGAACGTTCATTGCTTGCTCCTGTCGAAGAAGATGATAAAACCTATGACCTTGTCATAGAAACGAAATGCCTTAGCTTCAAGGTAAAAGGTGTGCTGCCAGAATGGTAAACAACAAGAATATTGCATCTCGAAAAGTAAAAGGCGCGGATATGCTCCAACAACAGGGAATAAAGGGGCGCGTCATGGATGCGCCCACCGGCCACTGGGTCTACCGCTTTTTGCCGCGGTCACTGTGGCCTTATGCCCAATTGGCTCGTTGGGACAGGCCGATCGGGTGGAAACTTCTTATGTGGCCATGCTTTTGGTCATTGGTCATGGCTGTTGATTCATCATTAAATTCTTTTTCGTCAAAATCTTCGACTTTGGTAATTGTCGTTTGGTATCTCTTTCTGTTTTTTATCGGTTCGGTTGCCATGCGCGGAGCCGGTTGTACGTGGAACGATCTTGTTGACCAGAAAATTGACGATAAGGTCGAACGTACCCGTTCGCGTCCGCTGCCATCTGGTCAGGTTACCCGCTTTCAGGCAAAAATTTTTATGGCGGTTCAATGTCTTATCGGGCTTTTTGTGCTGTTACAGTTCAATTTATTCAGTATCGTTTTAGGAATATTGTCCTTGGTTGTGGTTTGTTTTTATCCTTTTATGAAACGGGTGACAGACTGGCCGCAATTCGTTCTCGGTCTAGCCTTTAATTGGGGCGCACTTATCGGTTGGAGCGCGATTTTCGGCCGGCTTGATTGGGCTGCAGTTTTCCTTTATGCTGGTTCAGTTTTATGGACAATCGGCTATGATACGATTTATGCTCATCAAGACAAGGAAGACGACGCGATTGTCGGTGTACGATCAACGGCGCGTCTTTTCGGCGAGAAAACCAAATCGGCACTTTTTTTTCTTTATAGTGGATTTATTGTTCTGGCCTTGTTGGCCTTTATTTCGGCACAAGTACCCATCTTGAGCTATAGCGGCCTTATTGGTGGTGCTCTTCATATGTTTTACCAGATTAGGAAGGTCGACATCGACGACAATGATGGGTGTTTGAGATTGTTTAAATCAAATTCCACCGTCGGCTGGCTTATCTTCCTTGGTCTTGTTCTGGGTGGTGTGTCCGTGTTTTTATAATGGCTGGGGCTATGTTAAAAACCTTGGAAGGTCAGGCACCGGCTTTATGGATAAAGCCGGTGTTTTTCCCATGTTTGAGCATCAACCTCCTGACGAAAAAACAGTACACGATCATGTAAACGAAATGGCCTGTCATGCCAGAATTCGATGAAAAGAGGCCGAATTCTGAAACCCGACCAATAGGGAGGACGGGGTATATTACCTATCGCAAATTTTGCCGTATATTCGGCAACCGCTTTTTCCAAAGCAAAACGGCTTTCCAGAGGGCGCGATTGTTTTGATGCCCACGCACCGATGCGGCTGGCGCGGGCGCGAGATTGATAATAGGCATCGGCTTCAGCATCGTTTACTTTTTCAACAAGACCACGTATACGAACTTGTCGGCGTAAAGATTTCCAGTGAAAACATAAAGCCGCTTTCATTGATGAGAGGATTTCGCGCCCTTTGTTGCTTTCATAATTGGTATAGAAGACAAAACCATTGCCATCAAACGCCTTTAACAGCACCATACGAACATCGGGAAGACCGGTTGGATCGACAGTTGCTACCGCCATCGCATTCGGATCGTTAATTTCGCTCTTTGTTGCATCATCCAGCCATTTTGTAAAAAGCGAAAAAGGCTCGAGTGCTTCGACAAAGTCACCAGTTGTTAACGTTTGTTCTGTCATAATGCACCTGAATTAAGTGTTTTGCATGATTTAACGTGTCGTCAAACTACCTGGCCGACGCAGAAAAAATAGAATATGAAAGCTATTTTTAACTTGAAAAGCCGGCTCGGGTGTTTGTTCATTTTTGTCACGTTCATTTTGCTAATGCAAGGCTGTATCGTTTCGGGCGACAAACTTGAAAACATTGCTTCTTCCTCGGCTCTCGACACATCCATTATCACTGGTTCTGTTCCAACCGCTATGCCAATATCGGACGATCCTATCGTCCAATCGGATCAACTTGTCATTCGTGACAAAGTCAAATCTCTCGGCAACGACAAAACTTTTCCGCCGGAAGTGAAATGGGACAACAATCTTACCGGCAGCGAAGGAACCATTAGTGCAATCGTCGAAAAGGAAAAAAAGGGTCAATTGTGCCGCCGTTTCAAAGCAACACGTTCGGCTTTTGACGGGGTCGGCCTCTATTCTGGTGAAATTTGTCGGGTAGCACCGGAAATCTGGACAATGACCACATTTTCTTTAGAACCTTAATATTCACAACTAAGTTGCATAAACGGATTAAAAAAATACTGGATGATCTGGTATTTTTGCTTTTCGATAGGCATATAGAGAATAAGATGTTTTTTGCCCTAAATCGGGTACAATAATTTTATATCGTCGTCTGGTAAGGTGTACCTTATGGACGGCAGGAAAGAGGAAAAATATGCGTGATCCCTATACGGTTCTGGGTGTGGCGCGCACTGCCAAACCGCAAGAGATTAAATCTGCATTCAGAAAATTGGCCAAGCAATATCATCCTGATCATAACAAGGGTGATAAGAACGCTCAGGAAAAATTTGCTGAAATCAATCAGGCTTATGAGATTATCGGTGATAAGGAAAAGAAAGAAAAATTTGATCATGGCGAAATAGACGCGGAAGGCAAGCCGATTTTTCAGGGCTTTGCCGGTGGCGGTCAAGGTCAGGGTTTTGGTACGGGACGTAATCCTTTTGGCAATGGTGCAAGTCATTTCGAATTTCGTTCTGGCGGCAATACCGGTGCCTTTGACGCGGGCGATATTTTTCGTGACCTTTTTGGTTCCGGCAATGGTGCCAATAGAGGTGGCGGATTTTCAGGATTTGGTAGTCGTGCGCGTGCACAAGCGCCCCAACAAGGTGCTGATATCCACGCCAGTCTTTCAGTTACATTGGAGCAGATTGTTGGGGCCGATAAAGTCGAAGCCATTTTCCCGAATGGTAAAAAGCTTAAAATCAAACTTCCCGATTATGTGGAAGACGGTCAAACTATCCGCTTGAAGGGGCAGGGTGAAGCGGTGCCGCTTGGTCGTCCAGGCGATGCATTGGTGACAATCCATATCAAGAAACATCCGCGTTTTCATGTTGATGGTCGTGCTCTTCATCTCGATTTGCCGGTTGCACTGAAAGATGCTGTTCTTGGCACCAAAGAGGCCGTTGAAACTTTGGATGGTCGGGTCGCATTAAAAATTCCGGCGTGGTCAAGTTCCGACCGGGTATTACGACTTAAAGGAAAAGGCTTGCCGCTTAAAACCGGCGGGCGCGACGATCTTTATGTTCATGTCCGTATCATGTTGCCTGAAGGGGGCGATCCTGCACTTGAGCAATTTTTGAAAAATGAGGCTTAAGGCTGGTCGTTGACGGTAGTCAGCCGGTCGCTGAAAGGAGAAAAAGCGGGAATGGGAATTGTGAGCAAAAACAGTTTAATTCCCGCTTTTTTTGCGCTGGTTTTGTTTTCATTATCCGCTTTGGCTGAAGATTTTACTAAAGGTTCCATAACAGTTGAAAGCCCATGGGTAAAAAAATCGCAATCGGTTAAAAATGGCGCGGAAGGTTTTGCGTCCATTCATAATGGCGGCGTTGTAGAAGATCATCTTATCTCGATAAGCGCCGATATTTCGAATCATACGTCGATACACGAGATAATCGAAAAAAACGGTGGTGTTAAAATGCGCAAAACTCAAACGCCACTTGCCATCGAGCCAAACGGGTATTTGGAATTAAAGCCGGGGGGCTATCATTTCATGTTTTTCAACTGTCAGGATGAACTACGTGACGACGAGATGATTCCCGCTATTTTACATTTTGAAAAAAATGGCGATGTGAAAGTCAATTTTCTGATAAAAACAGCGGATGACGAGCTTGATAACCCATAAAATTAAAGGATAATCCATAATATCAAAAAGGTCATCAAAAATCCGGTTCATCCGATGCGAAAAAGCGGGAAAGTGTTATTGTAGGCTGAAAATTTCATTTATAAATGCATATTATTAGATATAGTCAGATACACCATTATTAAATAATATGTAAAAAATTTTTAAAATTCAGCGTCGGGTGTGAATTATTTTAAAAAAAGAATATACGTTTTAAATTATTTTCTTTTTTTATAAATAATTTTTTTGTCTTTTTCAATATGTAAATAAATTTTTAAGCGATGCTGCGCGGCACCGATTGTTCTTTTTGAAAAACACAATATTAATAGTTATCAGCAAATTTATTGAAGGTCATATGGCAAAGGTTGAAAAACACGTTTCCCTTGTCAACAACATAGCCAACATGGTGTAAAAGTTGGCCAATTATATGTTTGTGTTGCATAAAGGCGGGTTTTTACCGACAATTGAAACCAATTACTTGAAGAAAAGCCAGAGCTATGTCATAGGGCAAAACGTGAAAAGTGATATCAAGCAATTATGAGGCAATACCAATGGATGATAGTAACGGTTTGTTGCGTGGCAAGCGCGGTTTAATTCTCGGGCTTGCGAACAATCATTCTATTGCATGGGGTATCGCAAAAGCGGCACATAAAGCAGGTGCCGAACTTGCTTTTACCTATCAGGGAGAAGCCCTGAAAAAGCGTGTTGTACCGCTTGCAGAAGAAGTTGGCGGCTTTGTGTGCGGTCATTGCGATGTGACAGATGGTGCGTCAATTGATGCGGCGTTTGCTGCAGTGAAACAGAAATGGGGTAAAATCGACTTTCTTGTTCATGCAATCGGTTTTTCCGACAAGGACGAATTGACGGGCCGCTATGTTGATACGTCAGAAGCCAATTTTAATATGACGATGAACATTTCTGTCTATTCGCTGACAGCAGTGACACAGCGGGCGGAAAAATTAATGCCTGATGGCGGTTCGATTTTGACATTGACATATTACGGTTCGGAAAAGGTCATGCCAAACTACAATGTTATGGGCGTTGCCAAAGCCGCACTCGAGGCCAGTGTGAAATATCTGGCTGTTGACCTCGGGCCGAAGAAAATTCGTGTCAATGCGGTTTCCGCCGGCCCTATCAAAACGTTGGCGGCATCCGGTATCGGCGATTTCCGATATATTCTCAAATGGAATGAATATAATGCGCCTTTACGTAGAACTGTTACAATAGATGAAGTCGGTGATTCTGCGCTTTATCTGCTTTCCGATTTGTCGCGCTCGGTCACTGGCGAGGTTCACCATGTTGATGCGGGGTATCATGTCATTGGTATGAAGGCAGTCGATGCACCGGATATTTCTGTTGTAAAGGATTAATACTGTGTCTAGGCGTCCGCTTATCTATTTTTCCCGTCACGGTCAGACGGATTGGAATATCACCAAACGTATTCAGGGCCAGATCGATCGCGACATTACTGAGTTTGGCCGCCAACAGGCCGCACGCAATGGACGGTTGCTAAAAGAATTATTGGGAGATGCAAAAGGTTTCGATTTTGTGGCAAGTCCGTTGCGTCGCACGCGCGAAACTATGGAGATAATCCGTGGCGAGATGGGACTTGATGTTCGGGGCTACCGCACCGATCCGCAATTAATGGAAATGCATTTTGGCGATTGGCAAGGAACAACCGAAGATGATATTGCCAAAGTTCATCCCGACTGGATTGCGGCACGCGTTGCCGACAAGTGGAACTTTCTTCCACCAGGTGTAGAGGCTGAAAGTTATGCGATGCTTGCCAAACGGGTGAAAAAATGGGTCGAAAAAGTTGAAGGCAAAACGGTCTGTGTGACCCATGGTGGGTGTTTGCGTTCGATTATGCACATCTATGGTGGATTGAGCGAGCCGGAGGCAGCCAATTTTATGGTCGATCAAGACCGCATTTTACGTTTTGACGATAATGGTTTGGAGTGGCTTTAAGGCGCTGCGCAATCTTACTAGCATTTTAGCATGCCAAATATAAAACAATATTTGGCATGGTCTTCATTGCGAATTTAGCTGGTCTTTTCAATTTTAAACGATTGCGTTTTTTTTAGAAAAGCCGATTGGCCGCTAACCTTCTTGTGGCTCGATATCCGTGACATAGCGGTTATTGCCTTGTGTATCGTAAAATACGATAACCTTCATCCCTTCATTTAACACTGAATAGTCGAACTCGCCCGGTAAATCATATGTTTTGCCATTATCAAGCTCGATTGTATTGTTGTTTTCGTCAATTGCCGTAATCGTTCCCTTGACATCGTCAGCATAGGCAAAGACTGGGCAAAGAAATATTGCTAGTAAGCCGGTAAACACTAGTTTTCTCATGGTAGCCCTTTCAAGAACATTCTATTTTTAAAGCAAATCAGTTTTATGCTTAATGGTTGATGATTGTGTCGAAAGCATAGCCGTCGGTCAACTCAAAATGAAACATTATGATTGGGGTTAAGAAAATAAAACGCGTAACTACCAGTGTGTGACTATAAAATGTTTAAAAAAACGGCTTCGGTGATGCAGATTAATTCTGCAAAATCGGGTGAAATATCGCATTAGTGAACAAAAATGTTGCCAATCCCTGCCTTGACGATTTGACCAACTGGCAAAAGGTTAATAAAACAAGATAAATTGCAAAGATGAATTGGCGGTTTTATGTCATACAACACATTTGGACAACTTTTCCGCGTAACAACATGGGGCGAAAGCCATGGTCCGGCATTGGGTTGCGTTATTGATGGTTGCCCGCCAGGTATCGAATTTTCTGTTGGCGAAGTGCAGCATTATCTCGACAGGCGCAGACCGGGGCAATCGCGTTATACAACCCAGCGTCAAGAGGCTGACAAGGTGAAAGTTCTGTCAGGTGTGTTGCCTTGCGAGGACGGGGAAAACCTTGTTACCACCGGTACACCCATTTCAATGATGATCGAAAACACCGATCAACGGTCGAAAGACTATGGTGCAATATCGCACCAATATCGTCCCGGACATGCCGATTATACCTATAATGTCAAATATGGCATTAGAGATTATCGCGGTGGCGGCCGTTCTTCGGCCCGCGAAACAGCCGCCCGCGTGGCAGCCGGTGCCATTGCACGCAAAGTGGTGCCCGGACTTGTCGTACGGGGAGCAGTTATTGCTATTGGCACGATTGATATAGATCGTAGTCGCTGGGACTGGAACGAGGTTGAAAATAATCCGTTTTTTACCCCCGACAAAATAGCGGCAGAACAATTTGCCGCCTATCTTGAGACTATCCGCAAATCAGGTTCGTCTATCGGGGCAATTGTCGAAATTGTTGCCGATAATGTTCCTGCCGGACTGGGAGCTCCGATCTATGGCAAACTCGATCAGGATATTGCCTCGTTTCTGATGTCGATTAATGCCGTCAAAGCTGTCGAGATTGGCGAGGGTTTTCATGCCGCGCGTTTAACGGGCGAAGAAAATGCCGATGAAATGCGCCGCGGTAACGATGGAAAGCCGTTTTTTTTAAGCAACCATGCTGGTGGTATTCTGGGTGGCATATCAACAGGTGAACCGGTGGTTGCCCGTTTTGCTGTCAAACCGACATCTTCAATATTAACACCACGGCGATCTGTCGATAGCGACGGAAATAATGTTGATGTCGTTACAAAAGGGCGGCATGATCCTTGTGTGGGGATTAGAGCAGTACCTGTTGGTGAAGCAATGGTTGCTTGTGCTATTGCTGACCATTATCTGAGGCATCGCGGCCAAACCGGCCGGATCTGAAAGGACTATTATGACATTTAACCAGAAATCGGTTGTTGACGCGATACGGGCGTTTGAACGCGGCGAAATTGTTGCAGTTACTGATGACGACGGACGAGAAAACGAAGGCGATCTCATCGTTGCCGCGGTGCATTGCACGCCGGAAAAAATGGCTTTTATTGTGCGCAACACTTCTGGCATTATTTGTGCACCAATGCCAAAAGAACAAGCCAAACGTCTAAATCTTGCGCCGATGGTGCCCGACAATGATTCGGCTCATCACACAGCGTTTACAGTGACAGTCGATTTTCTTCATGGCACAACAACTGGCATTTCGGCCGAAGACCGAACTTTGACGGTGCGTAATCTGGCAAATCCGAATGCAAGTGCTGCCGATTTTAGCCGCCCCGGTCATATTTTTCCGCTAATCGCTCGGGAAGGCGGGGTGTTGATGCGTTCTGGCCACACGGAAGCGGCTGTTGACTTGTGCCGGTTGGCCAATCTTCCTCCTGTTGGTGTGATTGGTGAATTAATGAATGATGACGGCACGGTCAAACATGGGGACGAGGTACGCAAATTTGCCGCTGAACATAAACTTCATGTTGTCACTGTTGCCGACCTTATAGCTTATCGTCAACGCAAGGAAACACTGATTGAACATGTTGAAGAAAGGAAGGTTGATACGCTTGTTGGCCCGGCGGTTGCCCATAGCTATCAATTGCCTTGGGAACCGATGCAACACGTAGCTGTGGTTTTTGGTGATATTCGTGATGGAGAAAATATTCCGGTTCGTTTGCAACGTGAAAATGTTGTTGCTGACGTTTTTGGCAAGAAACACGAGATAGAAGCAGTTTTGCGTCGCATGGCGGAAAAAGAAAAACGCGGTGTTTTCGTTTATCTTCGTGCCGGGTCGGCAGGTGTTGGTAGTCTTGACGAGACGCGTAATCGTGAAATGGCTATGGAAGGATTGGAAACGCATGAACAGGCGGTCGAACGCGACGAAGAATGGCGCCAGATCGGCTTGGGAGCACAAATTCTAAAAAGTCTGGGGATTACGTCAGTCATCCTTTATGCCTCACGTGAGCGTCACTATGTCGGACTTGAAGGATTTGGTATCCATATAGCAAAAACAGATATTTTGTGAGGAGTAAATGGCCGAGCAGGAAGAAAATATTGATGTTTCGACAATGAGTTTCGAGCAGGCGCTCGGAGCACTCGAGAAAATCGTAGAAAAACTGGAACGCGGTGATGTTGCGCTTGAGGAATCTATCCGCATTTACGAGCGTGGTGAAGCACTGAAAACCCATTGTGATAAATTGCTGAAGGAGGCAGAAAATAAGGTGGACAAAATTCGCCTGTCGCGCGAAGGGCGAGCGGAAGGATTAGAACCGCTGGATAGCGAATAATCCGGATAGCGAATAATAAAGTTTGTCAGAAAAGAAACTTGATAAGATAGGGGCCTGCCCCCCAGACAAGTGTCCACGAGCCGGCACCAATAATGTTAGCAATAAGAAATTTATGAAAAGCCATACCACCCGAACCGGCAATGAGCCCGTTTAACTGTCGTAAAACGACGATAAAACGCGCCGTTGCAACGAAGAAGAAGCCACGTCTGTCGAGCATTTCCTCAAATTTTTCAAGCTTCTCGGGGGTGAGCTTTATCCAGTGGCCGTAGCGTAGCAGAAGCTTTTTGCCACCAAAATGGCCGATAGCGTAGCCGGTGCAATCACCCAGAACACTTCCGGTAAAAGCGAAGATAAGCATGGGAATTAAATTAAGTTTTCCTGCTGCCGCCATGAGCGAACCGGCAATAAGCCCGCTTTCTCCAGGAACCGGAGCACCGAGCGATTCGAAATAAAGCACGAAAAAATAGGCAAAAGCACCATATTGTGCGATCCAATGTTCAATATACTGTTCAACCATTGTCTATTATCTATTCTGCGCTAATTGCATGAAGTGTTCCTGATAAAACAGGCACAAGATTGTATGCTGATATATTGCGTCTGTTTTTATTATCAAGTTTAACTTAAACAGTGAAAAAATCGCATTGTCGATCGGTTTAAGAGTGAATGGGAGGTTGGTCATCACATTTTGATGATGAAGAGGACTTGGTGGGCTGTTTTTTTTGAGTTTATAGGTGCAAACAGGGCTTAAAAGCTGTAAAGCTTCGCAAGAAGCGTTTGAAAAAATGCTACGAATTGAGAAAAGTTAGGGAAAATATTTTGTCGCGACCATCAACACCACTGTTGGATCAAATACACCTCCCAGAAGATTTGCGCCGTTTGAAAGAAAGCGATCTTACCGAAGTCGCCAATGAATTGCGCGCAGAAACGATTGATGCTGTGTCGGTGACAGGGGGGCATTTGGGTGCCGGGCTTGGTGTGGTAGAGCTCACAGTTGCCTTGCATTATGTCTTCAATACGCCGGAAGACCGCATCATTTGGGATGTCGGGCATCAATCCTATCCTCACAAAATTTTAACCGGTCGGCGTGATCGCATCCGCACACTTCGTCAGGATGGTGGACTTTCCGGTTTTACCAAGCGCAGCGAAAGTGTTTATGATCCGTTTGGTGCAGGGCATTCTTCCACCTCCATCTCGGCCGGTTTGGGCATGGCGGTTGCCAACGAATTGAAACACGAAAAAAAACGCAATGTCATAGCTGTTATCGGCGATGGCTCGATGTCGGCAGGAATGGCCTATGAAGCCATGAACAATGCCGGTTCGCTCGATGCGCGTCTTATTGTTATTTTAAACGATAATGACATGTCGATTGCCCCGCCTACCGGTGCCATGAGTGCTTATCTTGCCCGGCTGGTTTCCAGCCCTTCATACCGGAATTTGCGCGAGCGTGCAAAAGCACTCAGTAAAAAACTACCGAAGTTTTTCTGGGACAAAGCACGCCGTTCGGAAGAGTTCGCCCGCGGTTTTCTGACGGGTGGAACATTGTTTGAAGAACTCGGCTTTTATTATGTCGGGCCGATTGACGGGCACAATATTGAACATCTTTTACCGGTATTGAAAAATGTACGGGAACATCCAAACGGTCCGGTGCTTGTTCATGTTGTCACACGCAAAGGCAAAGGTTATGCGCCTGCCGAAGCTGCAAGTGACAAATACCATGGAGTGAGCCGTTTCAATGTTGTTACCGGTGAGCAAATCAAGGTTCAAAGCAAGGCACCTTCTTATACCAAGGTATTTGCCAAGGCTTTGATTGAAGAAGCACGTGTTGATGACAAGATTGTTGCAATAACTGCGGCGATGCCGACGGGAACGGGTCTCGACATGTTCGGCAAAGAATTTCCCGAACGCATGTTTGATGTAGGTATTGCCGAGCAGCATGCGGTAACCTTTGCTGCCGGAATGTCGAGTGAAGGGTTGAAGCCGTTTGTGGCAATTTATTCGACATTTCTGCAACGTGCCTATGATCAAATCGTTCATGATGTTTCGATCCAGCAACTACCGGTAAGGTTTGCAATTGATCGGGCTGGGTTTGTTGGTGCAGACGGTTCAACACATGCTGGCAGTTATGACACCGTATTTTTATCGGCATTGCCGGGTTTTGTTATAATGGCACCGTCTGACGAGCTGGAACTGATGAATATGGTGCGTACCGCCGCCGCCTATGATTTGGGGCCAATTTCGTTTCGCTACCCCCGTGGCGATGGTATAGGGTTGGCTTTGCCGGAACGTGGCGAACTTATCGAAATCGGCAAGGGGCGTATTTTGCGTGAGGGGAGCAAGGTTGCGCTTTTGGGGTTTGGTACCCGTCTACAGGAGGCACTTTTGGCTGCAGACGAGCTTGCGGCAGCAGGCCTGCCGACAACAGTTGCCGATGCGCGTTTTGCCAAGCCGCTTGATGAGGATTTGGTCCGCCGCCTTGCTCAGGAACACGAGGTTCTTGTCACAATCGAAGAAGGTGCAACAGGTGGTTTTGGCACACAGGTTTTGCAACTTCTGGCAAAAGATGGTTTGCTTGACCGGGGGCTTAAAATTCGTACGCTAACCTTGCCGGATCAATATCTTTATCACGGTTCCCAGGCTAAAGTCTTGTCGCAAGTGGGGCTTGATAAAGCAGGAATTGTCAATGCTGTTTTTTCGGCATTGGGACGCGAAGCATTGGCGACACCACAAATAAGAGCATGAAATGCCGGAACGACAAAGACTGGATGTCTTGTTGGTTGAAAGAAAATTCTATGCAAGCCGTTCGCGGGCGCGCGATGCGTTGATGCGAGGTGCCGTATTGGTCAACGGGGTGGTGGCCAGCAAGTCCGGCCAACTTGTTTCTCAAAATGCCGATATTACCATTTTGGATGCGGCGCGACATTATGTTTCCCGCGCCGCATTGAAACTTATTGCGGCACTTCAATATTTTCCGATAAAAACACAAGGTGTCAATGCACTTGATATCGGAATTTCAACGGGTGGTTTTAGTCAGGTTTTGCTTGAAAATGGTGTTAGCCATATTATTGGCGTAGATGTTGGCCATGGCCAACTGGATAGCTTTCTTGTTGGTCATCCGGCAATAACCCTTTATGAAGGGCTTAATGCGCGGGAATTGGCGCGCCATCATTTGGAAGGTCGGCCGATGAACCTTGTTGTTTCGGATGTGAGTTTTATCTCGTTGAAACTTGCCTTGCCGAATGCTTTGAGCTTGGCCGAAAAAGGTGCCCAGGCTGTGCTGCTTGTCAAACCGCAATTTGAAGTCGGGCGTGAAGCGGTTGGCAAAAGTGGCATAGTCAAAGACCGCTCGCAAGCTGAAGACGTGGCACAAAAGCTATTCCAATGGCTAGATAGTCAACAGAATTGGCAGGCCAAAGGCCTAATTCCTTCGCCGATAGACGGTGGTGATGGCAATCGGGAATATCTACTCTTTGGAGAAAAAAGCGATGATTGAAGATGTTGTCATTGACTATATCGGTGCTGGAGGTGATGGCGTTGCCAAAACGTCTGGCAGGGTGGTTTATGTTCCTTTTACTCTGCCGGGTGAAGTGGCCAATATAGAGGTCAATGATAATTATGGCACGGTCATTGCATTGAAAAAACGCTCGGCCGAACGGGTAGAAGCTGTCTGCCGCCACTACGAAGTTTGCGGCGGTTGCGCATTGCAACATTGGCAAGACGAACCATATCAATTATGGAAAAGATCTCTGGTTGAAAAAACGCTCGCCGAACGGCAATGTCAGGCCAAGATTGATCCGCTTGTTCCTTGTGAGGAAAAGACAAGGCGGCGCATGGTACTTTCTGCCCGTGTTACCCCGAAAGGACAGATCGTCGGTTTCAACCGTTGCCGTTCCCATGATGTGGTTGCTATTGAAGAATGTCCGGTTTCGCGACCCGAACTGGTTGATTGCCTTTATTCTATCCGCATTATTTGTGCTCTTTTGGCCAATTATGCCAAAGAAATGCGGGTGACGGTGACACTCGCCGAAAATGGTCTGGATGTGGCGCTTGAAGGTTGTAAGGTTGATGACGAAAAATTACGCCAGAGGCTGATTGAAGAAGCGTTAAAGCAGCCGCTTATCCGGCTCACCGTCGACGGTGAGAACATTATTGAAAAAGAACGACCGATACTTCACTTTGGTCGCACGCGTGTCGAGCTTGCCCCGGGCGTTTTTTTACAAGCCACAAAAGAGGCCGAAAACACTATGGGCGATCTGGTGATGGAAGGATTGAAAAAAACCAAATATGCTGCCGACCTTTTTTCAGGGGCTGGAACTTTTACATTTCGTATGGCTGAAAAAATGAAGGTACATGCTGTTGAAAATGATGATGATGCATTGAAGAGTCTTAATCGTGCCTACCGCCAATCAAACGGATTAAAGACCGTCAGTTATGAAAAGCGTGATTTATTCCGCCGCCCGCTTTTGCCACGAGAGTTGGAACAGTTTGACGGCCTTGTTTTTGATCCGCCGCGCGCCGGTGCCGAAGAACAAGTGCGTGAAATTGCTAAGACAGATATTCCACGGGTTGTGGCAGTTTCCTGTAATCCGGTAACTTTGGCACGAGATTTGTCAATTCTGGTTGAAGGTGGTTATAAAATAGAAAAAATCGTGCTAATCGACCAGTTTTTATGGTCTGCGCATGTCGAAAGCGTTGCTATATTAAACAAGCGCAAGCCCAAGCCGGGCTGGCGCTTGTAGTACGAGCGACATTTTTGTATTTTCAGCACGAAGTTATTTTCGGGGTGCTATCTGGGCTTTTATAAAATACCGGTCGTAAAGCAACACCGGCAGCATTGCCGAAAAAAGCCGCCAAAAGCCATAGCCAGCCATGTAGGCTGCCTGATGCAATACCGGAAAAATAGGCACCAATATTGCAGCCAAAGCCGACACGTGCGCCATAGCCCAAAAGAAGTCCGCCAATAACGGCTGCACAAGCCGAACCAACCGGCATACGAAATTTGAAAGAAAACCGG
>NZ_CALYQK010000027.1 GCF_945285465.1 uncultured Bartonella sp.
AAAAACGAACGCCTTGATCGGGGCCGGTAAAAATGGTGAATCAATGTGAATTGCGAGATAGTCACCAGCGTTTTTGCTAGTGTGCAGCCAGACAGCACCGATCTCCACTTCAGCATTGTTCGTCAGCACAACGCGATGTGATGGCGCACGGTCGCTTTTACGCTTTTCAATCGGCAAAAAGGTACAAGCGCAGTCGATATTAAGCGACGTTATATGACCGCAGAAGGTGTCATTGTCCTTGGTGAATTGGCCGATAATTATCATGAGAAATGTTCCTTTCTTGTGTTTTCAGCGATGATTGAGGATGAAAAGCGGAGCTGCCTCGCCTATGACGGTTGTGCGCGGCAGCGGCCCGAAATAGCGTCCGTCAAGACTGTCCTGGAAGGTTTCGTTGAGGAGAAACACCTGATCGCGACCAAGCGTGATGCAGCCGCTCCACACCGGCAAAAGCCGGCCCTTGCGGTCAGCGACAAGCGCCTCGGCCACCAGTTTTGAGTTGATCGTGATGGTTGTTTGCCTGCGGCAGACCGTATCGCGGTCAAGAGCTGCGACATGTTTCAACAGCGGAATGTTTTGCGGCAGATAGCTGCGGCGATCGAGATATTGAGCGAGAGCTTCGGGCGGGCGCACCAGCGCAAGATCGCCGTGTTTCAGATCATCGACGGCGCTGATGCGATAAAGGCCGATCGGCACACTGGCCGAGGCATTCCAGACGAGATTCACCTGCTTGCCGATGATTGCACTTGCTGCGATAAGCGTGACAGCAAAGGTGGTTAGAATGAGTTTCGAGGTTCGTCTCACAGGCCGATCCTCCGCCGCTTGAGCCATGCCTGATGCTGGTCTTTGCCATAAGGATGCGGGGCTTTTCTCGCGGCAATCCGGTTATGGACATGGCGCCAGTAATCGTCGCAGACATCAACTGGCTTGACGCCGGATTTTTCGATTGCGTCGATCAGGTCGAGAACGAGGCCGACCTTCTCAAGGCCGTGGGTGCGAAGAAGGATTTCGCCACCGGGCCGCATGAAGGGCAGGCTCTGGCAAGGTTCATCGGCCGCGACGGTTTGGATAATATCAATCCGTGACAGAACCGTGCCGTAATCGTTGCCGGCCCATCGCACAAGGGCGAATGTTTCACCCTTTCCAAAGCCGACCATGCGACTGTGACGATCACTTCGTTTGCTGAAACAGGGATTGCCGAAGCGCAGCCATTGCTCATGAACACCCTTGATCCAGACAAGATCAACGACAGTGAACGAAGCATTTTTTTTGTTGTCGATCCGCGTCATGACTTGCTCCTGTCGAGCAGGTCAAACAGGTCGGATAGAGCTGTCGCTTGATGCTGATTTTGCTCTCCGGAAAGAGCCTCGGAAATAGGGTTTTCCCCAAAGGGTGAAGTAACAATAGAGTTAGTATTTTTGTTAGAATATAAGTTAAGGGCGCGATTTCTATATTGTTTACAGTTACTTAAGTGGTGTTTTTGTACCTGATAGCACGAGCCCTGTGTACTCGATAGCACGTGTCCTTCTGTACCTGATAGCATGAGTGGATTCACAGCTTTTCCACAGGCGCTTTTCGGTCGATATTCGAACGCCAGATGTGGCTTTGACCAGCGATCAAATTCGAGAGAAAGCACGTATTCAGAGAATGGTTGCCGTGCAATAATTTTCCGCAATTCTGAGCTAAATCTTCTGACAGAGGACAGCGTTCCAGACTTGGCATGAAGATGGGCAAAGTCAAAGCTCCAACCATTTTTTTGACGCCCGCCATGTTTGCGCACAAGCAGATAGAGCCAGCGTTCAAAACCGCCGGTCAGCTCAAAATATTCGGGATCAAGCACCAGCGTTTGCGTTGGATCGAGCGCGCCGCAGTAGAGCCAGTCCGCCAACACAACCTCCAGCCCTTGCGGCCTGCCGGTCAGATCGGTTTTTTCGCGCCATTCGTTCACCCATGAAAAGCGATGACGGCGGCGGTTGTTCAACTGCCGGATTGAGGTCATGATTGTGGTCGATTGCAGGCGGTCGAGCGCCGCCTTCAGGCGCTGATAATCGCGCAAGCCGGTGCCGCGGTTGAGAAAGGAGAGAATTTCATAAGGCGTGCTGACAAGATGGCGCGACGGCGATAAACCGTTATTCTGCGCTTCAACCAGATGCGTGATCGTCCAGACCAGAATATCGGCGTCCCAGACTGTCGCCATGCCATGATCGGCAACTGCTTCGACACGGATCTCCGTATTGCCGACACGATAATCGATCGGCTCTGTTCGCCGTGACTTTGCCAGGGAAAAGAATGGATTTGACATCAAGTCCTGTAACTGTCGCGGCGATCTGGCCGATAACGGCGCACAAAGAAGCGCGTTTCGTCCATGCGAAATGTCCATCATCATGGATGTTTGGCTTACGCGGGCTGGTTTTCGGGACGGCCTACCGAGACTGTGCCGACAACAGATTTTTCAGCCCAAACATCTATATCTTCGACAGCATAAACAACGCGACCGCCCAGCTTTCTGAACAGCGGGCCTTCACCGGTACGACGGAACTTTTCAAGCGTTCGCGGCGATAGGGATACATATCGTGCAGCCTCGCGCGTCGTCAGATATTTCGGTACGATATTCCTATGTAAGATCGGCATTTGAGGCTCCAGAATGGTTAGTAAAAAGTTAATATGCGGTTCTGGAGTAACCGATTTCAGACATCACAAGGGGGTAAGAAAACAGGGGGGTCGAAAATATTTCCCCCTACGATTCAGAGACGAGATATAAGACTTTTGTAACCGCCATTTAACATTTGCAAGCTTTCGCGTTTCAATTGCATTGTCTTCATTTTGGTCGATGAGTTTTTCCAGTCATCGTCATCGGCAAAACTGTCGCCAAAGATCACCCGGGCGATTTCTCGAAGGGTTGGTTTGTGTTCAAGTCCATCCAAAATACGAAGCATACGGATCAAGCGCACACGTTGCTGCTTTGTCAGGTCATTTTTGGTTCGTTGTGATTTTTGACCCTTGAGAAATTGTATCAAATCACCAAGCGCGATCAATTTGCTGCTCGTATCACCGGTGATAATGAGTGGTACAACCAATGGTACATTGAAACACGATCCTGCACCTTCATAAATCGCCCGGATAGCATATGATTGGTGATTGAAAATTAGGAATTGTAGCGCACCCCTTTTTAGGGCGAATCTAATGTGTTTTGAATTGATATAGATCGGCGCAGTATTTTCGCTTAATCGATTAGCGCGTTTGATCGGTATGACACGGCTATCCAGATAGGACGACCAGAACAAAGCCTGTTCGTTTGTACTCATTGCCGGATCGGCCAGGAAACTCTAACCCCCATTTTACCGCCGATACATTGCTGGTTTTCTTTTTATTATATTCGTCCTGATAGCTCTTGTTACGACGCAAAAATTCCCAAGCGAATTCGTCACTATTATAGTTATCCAAGTAAATATAGTTTTCAGAATCCCGCCAATTCAAGAAGTTTTTATTCATTGTTATCCTCCCAATACACAAAGAAAATACCCACTGCGCATATTGTTTTAATTGTTTTTTTTTAATTTAGACCCCGTTAGCTGTTGTTTTTTGCAATCTTTGCGTGTGGTTTATTAAGAGCCTGACCGAAAATTAAATTGAGTATTATCAGTATTTTATGATTCACTTTGTTTTCAGCAACGAGGTGAGGATCAAGATGGTTTGGACTGATAATACCCGAATAAACTATCACAGACGCCATATGCGCTATTCAAGTGATTGTACGGATGACGAATGGCATGTTGTTTCGCCCTTTTTAGAACGTATGCACAAGGTTGGTCGTCCTCGCAAACACGGTGACCGTTCTATCTGGAACGCTATCCAATATATAGCGAGTACTGGTTGTCAATGGGATCAACTCCCCAAGGACTTTGCACCCTTTACCACAGTTCAGTACCACTTTTACCGTTTGCGCAACAGTGGATTGCTTGATGTTATCAACGAAGCATTGGCTATATTCATGCGCCAAATTAACGGACGTGCGGCGCTACCGACAGCAGGCATCATTGACAGCCAATCTGTCAAAACGACAGAGAGTGGTGGGGTACGTGGCTATGATGCCGGAAAGAAAGTGAAGGGCCGTAAACGACACATAATAACAGACACAGCAGGAAACATGTTGGACGGTATTGTTCATAGCGCAGACATTCAAGATCGAGATGGTGCATCAAGCACCATAAACAGCGCTATGCAAGCTTACCCTTCGTTACAAAAAATCTATGCCGATGGCGGCTATTCGGGTGACAAGTTGGTACAAGCAATGTCTGACATAAAGGGGCCAGCAATTGAAATCGTTAAACGCCCCCAAAACGTACAAGGCTTTGTCGTACTGGCAAGACGATGGGTGGTTGAGCGCACTTTCGCATGGCTCAACCGCTGTAGGCGCCTTGCTAAAGACTGGGAGAGATCAATTCAATCATCAACCGCATGGATGTTTATTGCCTCAATAAGACGAATGGCACGAGCTATCGCAAAATACTGAAAAATAACGATAATAATTTTGAGTCAGACTCTAAAATAATTCTAATTCAATAAATGACTAACGAAACTGTGATGTCGGTACAGATAGCGATCAAAAGAAGCGCCCACGAAGGGCGCTTTTATTTCAGAACGGTACTTTGTTATCTTCATGGACGGCGCTGGCTGTTTCAGCTTTCGGTTTGGCAGAACGGCTTAGAAATTCAACGCTCGTAGCGATGATCTCGCATCCGTGGCGGTCAACACCGTTTTGATCGCGCCATTTCGTGTAGTGGATACGGCCCGTGACCTGAACGCGGGAGCCTTTTTCGCAGTATTTGGCAACACTGTCGGCGATACCGTTGAAGCAGACAATGCGGTGCCATTCGGTGTCCTTGACCGGATAGCCGTCCTGGCCCCTGACTGTCTCGCCATTGCGGAGAAGGTTGCGCGATGTTGCCAGGGTGAAGCTGGTGATCTGTGTACCCGAATGGGTGTTGCGGACTTCGGGATCAACGCCGATATTGCCGGAAAGAAATACGAGGTTTGTCATTTTCAAGTCTCCTTTGTTTCGGGAACCATTCCCTTTGATGAGACCCGAAGAGAGACGGATTGAAGCAATGTCATTGGCTGAAAGCCAGGTACCCCGGAACGACCGAGTGGTGCGGGCAGCCGCTTGCGGCAACACGGTCGGTCGTGAAGCGGGTTGGCATTGCTGAGAGAACGGATCTAGAGAGGTCGTTCAATCAATGGAATGAGATTGCGAACAATGAGACGGATAAGTGAACACAAACCACTATTTTCTCATCCGGCAAGCTGTTCAGGCGTTTCAGAAGAATGCTTTTCAACCACAACGAGACAGATCTTCAACTTCGCCAGGTCACTTCGTTTCGTTTAGGCGCTTGGTGAGACTGTAGGGCTAATGCAGGATGTTACGCTCAGGCTCAGAACATGCCGCACACTTTGCTTCTACGGATAAGCTGCACCGCGTCATTGAAATTGCTGAAAATGGAACCAGCGTTTCAGGCAGCCGGCAAGACAAGATATGCAATGGACAATCAGATCGATATTGCACGATATGGGTGTAAGATTATCGCTAGTCGCATGAGGCATTCAAAGCCGCTGCCCAATATTAAAGGCACTGATGGTCAGCACCGCCGTGATGATGACAGGCATCAACGGTATAACAAAATACCGTCCGCCATGGGTGCTTTTTTGGGCGAGCGGATGGCGGCAAGCCAGCGAGTACAGCTTCACAGCCTTCTTGACATGTAATTATTATTGATTATCTTTAATACTTAATAAGGAGATCACATATGGCTGGCACAACAACAATGACAGTACGCATCGGCGAAACACTAGGCGATTATGTCGCGCGCCAAGTTGGCGACAACGGGCCTTATGAAAACGTCAGTGAATATGTCCGCGATCTCATCCGTAAAGACAAGGATCGTGCCGACGAACAGGCTTTTAATCGATTGAAAGCCGAATTACAGCTTGCGTTTTCTGAACCCGATGAAAGCTATGTCACGGTGTCCGCAGCAGAGATCATTTCCAGAAATAAGAAAAGATCATGAGCACCTTCCGATTGCAACAGGCGGCAGTGTTCCGTCTCGACGAGATTTATCGGTACACGTCAGTCAAGCGGGGCGATCTACAGGCTGAAGCCTATATCAATGGCCTATTTGAGTGTTTTCAGGCAATTGCCAACGATCAAGTGATGTCGCGACCAATACCGGCCGAATTTGCCGTTCACGGCTATTTCTACTGCTATGAACATCATTATATCTATTGGAAAAAATTAAAAAACGGCGATACGGGTATCGTCACGATATTACACGAACGTATGCACCAGATCGACCGTTTCAAGGATGATTTTATGAACGTGTAGAAAGTGGCGCTCACGCGCCAACTTCCTTAATTTTCTAGACCTTGATGCCCAGTTTGCAACTTTTGTCATAGAATTTCTCATGCACACTACGGCCAAGGAAAAACTATCATGCCGACTGGTTTCGATAGTCATTAATATCATTCGATAGGACAATCCATCGGCATCCCTATAAAATCGAAAAACCTGTTTGCCAAACTTATGGACTGGCGACGCATCGCTACCCGATATAGCGGATGTACTAATACCTACTTCTCTGCAAGATGCATCGCGCAAACGCAATCGTCTATCTCGATTTATAAGTCCTGCTCTTAATAGATGCGTTTGTTATTTTAACAATGTCTTAGCAAGGTCTATCGAGGCGGATTAGCAGCTAAAGCCGTCAATATTTGATATGCGGCTTTGATACGAGCCTGATTAGGGTAGTTCCTGTTTGCCAGCATCACAATGCCTATCTGTCTTGAAGGTATAAAAGCAAGATAAGCGCCAAACCCGTTAGTCGAGCCGGTTTTATTAAACAACATGGCTGCGTCCGGTGCGCGCGGAGGGAAAATTCTGCTTGCCTCTTTTGGCTCAAGGATCATTTTTGGAGCGTTTCCGGCAATGAGGGTATCCATGTCTATAGGGTAACTATACATTTCCCATCCAAGCCCCTGTACCATATTACCTAACCGGAAGTAACCGGTATGAGTTGTGGCAATGGCCTGTTGCATTGCATCTTCCAGCGCCGCGCTGTTCATGCTTAGATCAAGGAAGTGCACCAAATCAGATGCAGTAGTTTTGACACCATAGGCCTCTGAATCCAGGATGCCAGGCGTTACCCGAATAGGTTTGCCGGTTTTGGAATAGCCATAGGCATATCTGTCCATTAAATTCTCAGGCACGTTGATAAACGTATTAGCTAGGCCAAGTTCTGGAAAAAGTGTCTTTTCCATAAGGTCATCAAAAGATTGTCCCAGACTTTTTGCCGCAATATACCCTAAAAGTCCGATACTAGGGTTGGAATAAAGCCTATAGGTGCCAGCAGCATATGTCGGCTGCCAGTTTTTGTAATAAGCAATCATTGTTTCGGAATCTTTTATGGAGTCGGGAAACTGAAGCGGCAAACCGCCTGCTGTGTAGGTGCCAAGCTCAAGGAGGGTAATCTTGTCAAAATAGCTTCCCGTAAGTTCAGGCAAATACGGGCTTGCATTTTCGGAAAGTGACAATGATTTCTTTGCCTGGGCATAGCCGGCAAGTGTCGCGGTAAATATTTTACTGACGGAGCCGATTTCAAAAAGCGTATCATCATTGACTTTTTGCCCGCTTTCCTTTGAGGCAACACCATAATTAAAGACGTAATGTTCTCCCATGAATGTAACGGCAATGGCCATTCCCGGAATATCATTTTCAGCCATAAGAGGCAGGATACTCGCATCCACAGTACTTTTAATCTCATTTTGCTGATGCACAGCAGCAGCGCGGGAAGTAGCACTATGAAATAAAAAAAATGCACTTAGGAAGCCAAATGTTAAAACAATACTTCTTTTCACACTCATCATGTTGCTCTTTCTTCAACAAGTTATTTTGCATGGATACCTTGGCAAGAGGATATAATTCCGTCTCGTCGACGGTTCCCCATTTTGAATAGATCATGTTTAGATTCTGCAGCTATTGATATATTCAATTTTTACCTTTCTTACTATTTAGAAAATAGATCATAAATATCGAAATTGAGATATAATAAGGTGGTTACAGCGATGCAGAGATATCTGGAAAAATGATTTTTGAAAGGTGGAAAGTAGCGCTCACGCGCCACCTTCTTTGACTTTCCAGACCTTAATGCCGAGCTTGCGGGCCTTGTCGGCTAAGTTTTCCTGAACGCCTGATCCCGGAAAGACGATGACGCCCGATGGCAACTGATTGAGCATACGATCGTTGCGCTTGAACGGAGCGGCACGCTGATCCTTGTTCCAGTCCGGCATGAAGGCGACCTCGGTGACACCGCGATTGCGCGCCCAGAGCGAGGCAATGTGTTCGGCACCCTTCGGCGAGCCGCCATGGAGCAGAACCATATCGGGGAATTTCTCGCGGGTCTTGTCGAGTGCAGCCCAGACCGCATGATGGTCGTTGTAGTCAAGCCCGCCGGAAAAGGCGATTCTGGTGCCTATCGGGATGAAAATTGTTTGTTCGCGATGCTTCTGAGCGGCAATGAAGTCGCGGCTGTCAATGACCGCCGCCGTCAAGGCGCGATGGTTGACCTTGGAGCCCGCTTTCGGTAGCCAGGCAGAACCGACGTGGTGTTCAAACGCTTCGGCGGCAATATCGCGAAATACTTCCATCGTGTTGCGCCGCTCGATGGTTGACAGCCCTTCGGCAATCAGCCGTTCGAGTTCAACGCTCTTCACCTCCGAGCCGTCCTGTTCCTTCTGGGCGACTTTTTGCGCCGCCTCGTTTTTATCAAGTTCACGCTCGATGCGAGCCGTGGCCGTGTGAAAGACATTGGTGAGAGACCAGAGGAGCGGCGGCATGTCGGGTTCGAGCCGCGTGTCCTGCAATGTCGCAACCACGGCGTCAAAGATGTCAGCGACAGCGCCGATAATGGTCTCACCATCGGGCAGCGGACGCGGATCGGCTTCATCTTCGAACGGACGGTAGCCATAGGTCTGTGAAGCTCGGCAATGGCGCGGGCAGAAGCAGAGGCTGCGAATGTGGGGGTAAAAAGATCAGTTTGCATTGTCATATCCTTTCCTGTTTGCCCGGCGGTTTTGGCGGGCTTTGCAGGCATCGAAAGCCACAGGCAGGATCGGGCCGGTCACGCCCGAAGGGTGGGAATGCCGACCGACACCTATTTTGTTTCGTGATGCAAAGGGAACCGGCGGAAAATAGGTCAAAGGTCGGCATTGACCGGCTTGGCCGCCTGTGGCCGATGGCCTCGCAGCAAAGCCCCCGCGAAACCGCTGCAAATTCAGGAAAATGAACAGCCGGGCAAGCTGATCGACTTACCCACCATTATTGCCCTCGTCTTTGCGCGCCATTATGCCGGGCTCAACCGACGGCGGTCATCTTGATGAAGCATCATGTTAAGCCTGCTCCTGAGGTGGTCAGTGCCGAAAGTGGTGAGATCGTCATTGAAGTCGCCGAGTTGTGGCATCAGCAGGATTGTTTCGATACCCGACTTTACGGCCCGCTCCAGCAATCGGCCACTGGCGCTTTCACCGGCCTCGTCATTGTCATACGCGATATAAAGACGGCGAAGATGTCTGTCGAAAGGAATTGACGGCAGGTGTGCCGATGAACCGGCGGCGTGCAGTGTCAGGGATGGCAACAGCGCGTGCAGCGACAGGACGGTTTCGATGCCTTCGCCAGCAAGTTGAACAGAGCTCTTCGGCCCGAAGCGCACCGAGGAGCTAAGCAGTCTGCCGAGCGCTTTGCGGGGATGTTCAATCGTGGCTTTCCTCGCACCCTCTGCATCAAGATAGGTTCGATGCACACCGGTAAGAACGCCTTTGCCGTTGGTAAAGGCGGCAATCATCGCCGGAAGTTGCTGTTTGCCGTCAGACGAGTGGAGAAAACAGCGCGGATGAAACCGCAAAGCCGGCGTGCCGCCCGCTACCACAATTCCCCGCGATTTGAGGTATGTTTCCGCAAGGCTGCCAGGCAGGGACAGGCTCATGCGCCAAAGACGGACAAAAGCGGATCTACGCCCATCTGCTGGCGCGTCGTCATGATGGAGCGACTTGCTGTCTAAAAAGGCAGGCCGCGGCAAGACAAGAAAACGGCGTGCTTCGTCAACCGCAATCTTCATGTCGGCAAGGCCAAGCGACAGCTTGATGACATCGAGTAGATCACCATGCTCGCCCGTGGCAAAGTCTATCCACTTACCGGCAACACCCGATGAAGAAGAATAAAGCCGTACCTGCATGGATTGACCGGGCGTGTTGCGTACGTCACCCACACTCCATGTGTGCCCTGACTTCTTGCCGTTTGACAGGTAATAGCGGCAGACCGCCTCGGCTTCACGGCCAAGACGGTCGGCAATGTCTGATATATGTGTCATGCCCGTAACCTCAATTCAATTCTTGAGTTACGCGGGCACACGCATGTTGTGAGCGGTTGAGATAATAGTCGAGATCATGGCTTTCGTAAACCGGATTGATGGCAATCGCCAGGCCATGCTTATCAGCCATGTCATGGATTTCCCGCAAAGAAAATGTACCGATTTCCGGTACACCGGCTCCGAGATCACACAGTCCATAATAAAGACCGTTTTCTTCCGAATAGGCTTCGGCAATCAGAAAGACCATTTCCGTTCCGATGACACGCAGTTTCAGCCGGGGATGTCGCTCGTCCGTGTGGGTATGTGCTTGCGCCAGGCGGTGATTGATATGCATGCGCATGAAGTCATAGGTGTTCATGATGTTTCTCCAAGAACCAAGAAAAGCGGCATTTCCGCCAGGGAAACACCGCTTGAGATCATTTTTTGATAAAGGGGATTATGCCGGCTTAAAGACACTCAGGATGAGCGTGTTGACATTGGTGCCGGTTTCACTGAATGAGCCGACCGGCAGGTCTGTCCATTCTGCTTTCCATTTCTGCATCAGCCCGCGAAAGGCGCTTGCTTTTCTGGTCTGCCGGAACTCCGTGCCCGCCGACATGACGGCGACGAGCTGGCCGCCGGGTTTTAAAAAGGAAAGCGCGTGCATCACATGATCGATGTCCCGCTCCCTGTCGAAGGGCGGGTTCATGACAACGCGATCATAAAGATTTGTCTGGTCGGGTTTGAGCGCCAGAAAATCGCTGGCGATGACGCGGTTATAAATGCCTTCGGCCTTCAGCTTTTCCGCAAGATCAGGTTGCACTTCAATGCAATCGACTTTCGGCTTAGCCGTATAGCTCTGCCAACCGACATTGGCGACGGCTTCACGGAACTCTGTAGTCGACGCAAGCGGGCGCGCAAGATTGCCGGTGCCGGCAGATGGTTCAAGGATGGCCAAATCAGGCGCGTCGTGACCGCGATAAAGCTTGACCTTGGCAAGAACCTCATCAACCACGTTTTGGGGTGTGGGATAGAAGCCGAAATTCCTGGCAAGCGCCGTCTTTTTGTCAGCGAACGGGTCTTTCTCCTGCTTTTGCCCGTCGCCGATCGTTTCGCCATACCATTCGGCCAAAATCTGGTTGACCTTCAACAGCAGGTCTTTGCGGGTGAACCAGAGATGCGCGTTGCCGTTCTTGAAAATGCGGATTTTAAAATAATCGCTTTCATGTTCTGTCTGGCCGCTATCATAGCTGCGTTCCCGCTTGATACGATAAACAATGCTGCCATAACGGGCACGCGGATCTTTGCCATCGAGAATAAGAAGAGCGCGTTCAACATCTTCAATCTGGTTGCAGCGTCTTTCAGAGTTCCAACTGTTCCAATAGCTCGAAAAGGCGCGCTCAAAGATGATACGATTGCCGAATTTAAAGCCGTCATGCGAACGAAATGAACGGTCCAGCTCGGAAAATACTTTTGCAAGGCTACGTCGAAAGATATGTTCCGCTTCGCCTTGAAATTTTTCCAGTGTCGAATAGATATTTTCGACAGTGATAGGCGGGAGACCTCGGCCCGCTTCTTCTTCGTCGATGAGTTCGCCTTGATGGTCAACACGCGGCGGTTGGTATGCCATCTGATCGCCAAGTTCTCGCTGCGCCTGTGTATCCATCAGGCTTTCAATGCCGGTGAAATCAATGACGTGCTTCCAAACTTCCGTATCGATCAGTTTGCGCGCCGTGTAGAGATAATTTTGTTTCGACGGCAGCCTGATTGCGCTGAAAAACGCGGCGCGTTCACTCTGGGTATCGTAATAACGATCGGTACTGTGAGGTGCTGCAAGATTCCATATTTTGCGGGCGTGTTCCAGCTTTTCCGAGGCGAACGACATGGCGTCAAACGCCTCGTCGATGGCAATCAATGCCTGATCGCGAAAACCGACGATCTCCTCTATATTCGGCATGGTGATAAGGGCGGACATGGATAATTTCTCCTGAACAAGAAAAGGCCGCTCGAAAGCGGCCTTGCAAGGATTGGGATGATGAATGTGGACTTGAGTGTTTACTGCTTCGGCACATAAGGCATGGCGCAATAGGTGTTTTCCGGCTGATCGGGATCGGCAAGAATAATTGCCCGGCCTATGTCTTCAAACCGCATGACAACATTCATGCCTATGTGTTTGAACGTAGATAATAAAATATCTTTCCGGATATGGATTTTGTATTCCATGTCCGTTTCAGCCGAACATTCGATACTCTGTGTCGGATCCCTCTGTGCGGATACCGCCAGCTTGCCGGGCGTGAATGTCAGCGCCACAATCGCCTGCTTGTTTTCGTCAAGAACCGTGACCGTGTTGATGGCTTCAATGACTGCATGGGTGTAAAGGCGCACGGTCTTGTCATAATCGCCGCGAAAGATATTCTGGTAATGCGGAAAGGACCAATCCATCAACTCGGATTGCAGCATGGCGTCATAGCCGATGAAGGAAATACCGTTTTGGGAAACGGCAATTTCGATATCGTCCTTGCAATTTGAAAAGTTCAGCAAAAAGGCTTTCATTGTAGCAAGCGGGATGAGCACGCCGCCCTCCGGCAGGATCGATGCCGCACCTTCGGGGACGCCTAACCGGTTAACAGCCAAGATGGTGCCGTTGGTCGCCACAAAAGTCAGGCAGTCTTCGCTTACCTGCATGAAGGCTCCTACCAGATATTGTCGATTATTCTTCTCCTTCGGATTTATGAAATCAACCAGCCTTGTGAAGACCTGGCGAAGTTTGTCCGCGGCAACGCTGAATGTCGGCAACGGCTCGGCAAGCTGCTTTTCAAAATGGGTACGGTAATTGTCAAACAGCGCCAGCGTGACTTTGATCGGTACATCAAGGCTATGCACACCGGTTGAAACCCGAATATCATCTTCAACGCATTCCAGTGTGATCTGATCGCCCCCTTGCAGGTTTTTGATCAGCATTGACAGTGTATGCATGTCGATGACGGCGCCGGAAAAATCCCCTGACAATTCGGCTGGTACCCGGTGTGTGACTGTATATTCGCTATTGGTCGCCGACAGGCGGGCAAAGTTATGATCGACAGGATCTGGCTCGATCTTCATGGATTTATAAATATCGACCTTGGTTCCCGTCGGCATCACCTTGGTGAGCTTCTTCAGGAGGATCATCAATTCCTTGCTTGAAAACGTGGCACTGGGGCTTTCTTGCGCGGCTTTTGATATAATAGCTGACATGTCTTTTTCCTTTCAGTTTGTGATGGATGCGCTGACAGTGCAGGAGAACAGAGCCTCGCTCTCTTTCCGCAACATCATTCACTCAACCCAAAAAACCCACTCCGTCTCTTCAATGCCTCCATAGTTATGAGAAACAGACGGCTACCAACACGATCCTACGTTGAGAACGGGTGCGCGACCGTCGACCTGTACGGGGAGATCAATGCTATTATTTAAAGGTTATGATGTGGATGATACTCACCGAACCAGTATCTGTTCACCCACCTCGACGATATGCGTGAGACTGCATACTGATGGATAGTCGTCTAGAACGCTCGGCGTTCATATGGTATGCGAGGTTTTCTATCTCCAAACGAATACCGTCAAAAGTAAGCAAAGGCTCCCCTTTCAACGTCAATGGTCAACAGGGAAGCCTGCGAAAAAAACAAACGCAATTAAATCTGGATAGCAATTTATTGAATGCAAGAGCTCGTCCCTGCCAGATGAACTGATGGATAGAGGATCACAAAGATATCCACTTAGCTTATACCCAGCAAGTTCATTTATAATATTCTAAAATAATCAATCAGATATCCTCTGGAGTCAAGATCATTACAATCAGTCAAATATAGAATTTAATCTGTTTTATAGTATACATAAAATTTTCACATTGAACCGTTACGCAAGCTATCAATATGATCAAGCATCTCACTATTTAGCTCTTTTTTTGCAGATCTCCAAGACGGATAGAAACGATCCATATATTTTCTGAATTTGTCGGTGTGGTTTCTTTCCAAAAGATGCACCAATTCATGGGTGATCACATACTCCAAGAATTCGGGGGATTTTTTCGCAAGCTGTAAATTTAGCCAAATACGTCTACGTTCAGGAACGCAGCTTCCCCATTTTGTACGCATATTTTTTACATGCCATTCGGCAACCTGAACACCAACGATCTTTTCGCATTTCGCTAAAACAGGCGGCACAGCCGATTTTAACTGGTCGCGATACCACTCGTTGAGAGTGTTTTCGCGTTGCACATCAGTGCTTTCCTTACGCACCTGTAGAAGAAGTTTGTTGCCAGATAGGTATACATTGTTGCGGACTGACGAATACACAACCTCAAGGCGGTACCTGCGCCCCCAAACATAGTAGCTTTCTCCTGAAACGTATTGCCGCTTGGTTTGTCTCGCCTGGTCAATAAAATTCTGTCTTTGCTTTTTTACCCAGGCTATTCTTGAAACGGCAAACATTCGAAGAGCATCGTCTGACGTATTTTTCGGAACGGCGATAGCAACAGTCCCATCCGGCGGCAGGACGCGGATGTACATATTCTTAATGTTCTTTTTCGTTACCTGAATATTCAAGCCGCCGACAACAATGTGACTCATCAGTATTCAGCCTGCTCAAAAACTATTTTCAAAATGTCATCGGCCTTGCGGTCATCCTTCACAATGGCTTTGATGGCACGCCATATTTTCCGTTCTTTTATTTTGTTTCCACGAAAATCAGCCTGCCTAACACGCAAAATGGCTTCGTGCAAAGCTTCGGCAACATCTGCATCATTGTTCAAATAGTCATAAAAGGCGCGTTTCGCCGCACTATTGCGGACATTCTCCGGGTATGCTCCGCTTGATTCCGGCTGGTGTACTTTTGTAGCCAAAGCCACGATTTCCCGCAGGTATTCTTCGTAATCCAAAACATTTTTTTTGCGCTTCGCAACCAGTTCACCTAGCAATGCGGACATTTTTTCATAATACTTGGGATTGCTCTGGCTTCTTTCGACAATTTCTTTCCCAATGTTGTTTTCAATGGTTTCCGCAACTGCTTCCTGCTCTGCCTTAGTGCTGGAGGGCATGGCAGCTATAGCCGCTAGACCGCTTTCCACAAGAAGCTGCACCAAAGGTACATTGCCGAAGGATGTGAGAACACGGCTGGGGTCGGCAGATAAGTATGTATCTATCAGATGACGCATGTCTGGATCATATGCTTTCAAGTCAACATAATCACCACTAGCTGCGCGTACCACATCGCGGATTTTGATAAAATCCGTCACTTCCTTTTCCAGATCGCGAATTTGCACCAATGAGTAGTTGAACATCTCCTGCAAATCGCCGGAAACTTCTCCGAAAGCGCGAAGTGCGGTAGCGGATAAAGTGTATAACTGCTCACGCTTGGGCGCATTTTCTTGCAGTTCGTCCAGGTCAAAGGCTTCGGTATTGCTGCCGCAGAAATAATGTATGTAATCAACATCATTCCGTGGCTGGGAAACTGCCTCGCACAATGCCCTCAGAGCTTCAAGCGTGTCGTCCAACTGCTCCTTGGCTTTGTCAAGGCGATCGGCTAGCAGGCCGGTAACATCTTCTTTATCATAGCAGTCAAAGGCTTCAGAGGTATAGTCGCCTACCGCCTTTTCCAAAGAGCGAAATAGGTCTTTATAGTCAACGATGTACCCGAAATCTTTGTCTTCGCCATCTAAACGGTTTACGCGACAAATCGCTTGAAACAGGCCGTGGTCACGCATGGACTTGTCAATATAAAGGTACGTTGCAGGAGGGGCGTCAAAGCCGGTGAGCAGCTTGTCCACCACAATCAGAAGCTTCATCTGGTCGGGCTGTTTGATAAATTTCTCTTTGGCCGCCTCCTCAAATGCTTTTGGGTCTTTTCCCGCCAGCATTTTCATGTAGATTTCGTACTGCTCAACAGCCTCGGTTTCTCCGTCGTCGCCTACGGTTTCGGTGCGGATATCGTTTGGATTGGGCTCATATGACGTCACGACAGCACATTTGCCTTTCAGGGCAGTATCCTGGAACAGCTCATAGAACTTGCAAGCTTGGTAGATACTACCGGCAACGAGCATGGCGTTGCCCCGACCGTCATGCAGACGCGGCTTCATTTCCATATCGAAAACAATATCACTGACAATGCGGCCCAGGCGTTCTTTTGAACTGAACAGCTTTTGCAAATTGCCCCAGCGCTGCTTGAGCTTGGCTTTGGCAACGGGATTCAGGCCTTTGGTTTTTGCATCAAACCATGCGTCGATTTTGTCTTGCTGAACAACATTTTGCTCCACCTCACGGGCTTCGTAACGCAGATCCAGCACAACCTTATCACGCACCGCTTCATCGAATTTATAACGATGGATATAGGGGCCGAAGATTTCAATACTTTTTTCTTTGTCCTTTTTTATCAAAGGCGTTCCGGTAAAGCCGATGAACGTCGCTTCCGGTAAAATGAGCTTCATAGCCTGGTGGAGTTTTCCGGACTGGGTACGATGGCATTCATCCACAAAGACAAAGAAATCGCCTTTCGGTAAAAAATTTTGAGGCAACGAGCGTTTTATCTCTTCAATGAACCCGACGTAGTCGGTCTTTTCTTCGCTATTTTTTGAGCCGCTTTTCTTACCGAACTTGTGGACAAGGGAACACATCAACACCGGGGATGTGTCGTTGATTTTCCGCACCAGCTCGCTGCCGCGTTTTATACGAGCAATGTGTTCATCAACACCCTGATACACCTGCTCAATTTGCAGATCTAGCTCGTCGCGGTCAGTAATAATAAGGATGCGGCTGTTGGGAATGTTTTCTTTTATCCACTTACTAAGCCAAACCATGGATAGGGATTTGCCGGAACCTTGCGTGTGCCAAATGATGCCGCCTTCATGCGCGTGCACATAGTCGCGTGCAGCCATGACACCAAAAAATTGGTTGGGACGGCAGGCTTTTTTAGTACCGCTATCGAACACTATGAAGTTGTGCAATATTTCAACGAACCGCTCTTTCCGGCAGAGCGAAATTAGATTTTTATCAAGGCGTATGGGGTAGTTTTCGATCTGTGCGCGCACGGCGACAGAGATTTCATCTGTTACGTTTTGATCTTCCCGCCAAGAAAGATAGTATTTTTCCGGAGTATTGATAACGCCGTAGCGCAGCCCTTCTGAATCGTTGCCCGCCATCACCAGGCCGATGGTAGCAAAGAAAGGCATAATCATGTCTTTGCGCTGGTTGGTCAGATTTTGCCGGATACCTTCCGACATGGACACGGTGCTACGTTTGAGTTCAATAACAGCAAGGGCTATGCCATTGATATAGAGCACCAGATCAGGGCGTTTAGTCTGCTTGCCCGCGCAAGTGACCTCCTCGGCAATATAAAAATCGTTTTCCTGTGGGTTTTCCCAGTCGATAAAATGCACGGTTATTTTATTCTGTCCGGCTGATTCACTGACTTTTGAGCCATAGTGGAGTTTTTTATAGGTTTGCTCATTAAGATCATAGAGGCTGAGCGATTGGTTGCCGACGGCGTTTTTGAGGTCTTTAAGAGCGCGGCAAATGAGTTGGGTCGAATAACCTTTTCGAGCGAGAAAAGCTGTCAGGTGTTTTTCTTCAATGTTGGGGTTTACGCGGTCGGAGAAGTCTCCCAAATAGGTATATCCAAGTTCATGGATAAATAATTTAACAATTCTGTCCTGCGTCGCTTTTTCTCGCTGGCCCACGCTCATATTGGCTTCCCCTTATTGCTCTCCGAAAAACTCCCGGCATTTATTTATGGCTCTTTGAATATTTAGATCAGAAAAATATGTTTTATCGAGTTTCGCCCGCCATTCTTTCGTTGAGTGGATAAGCTCTTTGACAGTTTGCACAGATACTGGCTTGTGCATTTCACGCAAATCGCAAATAGCCATATCCACGGTAGCGAACAGTTCCAGATCATCTACACGAGTGCGCTGAAAATTGGAAATGAGCCAGTCTATACTGGCCTGCTTACCCCATGACTGAATGTAGCCCAATGCTTGCTCAATGTTTGCGCCACGGCGAAACATCGTGCCTTTGCTACTTTTTTGTTCGGTAATGTAGTGGCTTTCTTTGGCAATATGTTCACCGCCATTGTAACGCACACTATCCGCATAGGGTCCGGCTGCTTTTTTGTGAAACGCGGAAACATCCGCCTCTTCTTTACGACGCATTAGATAGAGTAACTTCTGCACTTTTTTGCGGCCCAACGGATATTTGTCAGAATAGAACGCATTAACAATCCCGACAATCATGACAGCATCGTCGAATTTTTGATTATGCTTCTTTGCAGGAGCAGATCGTTTTTGCTTTGCTTCGGCGTCAATAAGGCGAATTCTGCCGGTAAGCAGTTCCTGCATCATGCCCTGTTTGATTTGCTGATACTTGGAAAGCTTTTTCTTTAACTGCTCAATTTCAGTGTCCATGTCGGAAAGGACTTGGGCGATGGCAGTTTGTTCATTGAGTGTCGGAGTTCTAATTGGAATGCAAGAGAGAGAATTTTTAGATATTTCCAAGAATGTCGAACCGATAGCTTTTTCCAAGAATTTTTTTTTGAGTGTACTTATTATATAATAAAGCCACTCGTTATTGGTTTGCTTGCCAGCAATCAAAGATTTAAATCCTTGATTTGTTGTAATCGGAAGCTTTGCAATTCTCACATCACCAATAGTTGCTCTACTACAAAGTAAAATAGTACCCGGGGGCAAAATGGTCAGAGAATGAGCAAGTTGTCCTTTTCTTGTTATAGTTGCCGCAGTTTTCCAAATGTATTTTGACTCACATCCAGTAATATCAGTAGGTGTACACCATAAAATATTGCCTCCCCAGTAATCAGCGACCGACGTGCTTGGCGTTCCGCCATTAATTACCTCACAAATATCGCCAAGCTGCTTACTATTCCATTTCTCATCGAATCCCGGCAATCGCCTTTTACCGGTCAGCAACTCCTGCATCGCCCCTTGCTTGATGGCTTTCTTTTTCGCGATGAGTTTTTGCAGGGAGGTGATCAAGCTGTCCGCATCGGAAAGGGCTGCAGCTATGGCACTTTGTTCTCGTCGTGACGTGGGTATAGAAAGTTCAAATTCTCTCAGGTTAGACAAATCAATGCCAGTCTGCCCCGATGTTCTTCTTGATAGCGTTTCGATGTACTTAAATAAATCCTCACGTTTCAGTGTAAAGTACAAAAAATCCTTATCAATATTTTTAGGAATAGTTTTGATGAGGGCGACATTGTATGCACCTTCAAGCCCACGCAGAATTTGAAAGATTGGAGGGCCATACCGCCCAATCATTATATCATCCGCACTACAAAACCGTTTTGCAAGTGATGCTGGAACATATGTGCAATATTTATTAGTTTTATAATCACGTATCTGTATTAAACGAATATAACCCGGGATATTCCGTCTTGAAAAAGTAAACAATGGCGGTTGGCTTCCGCCCTGAAAATCTGCAATGTTGCCAAGAGTAATTTTTTCCCACTTAGTAGCAGTTACCATGCAAATCCCATCCTTTCCAAATGTGATTTGACTTTGGCCTCGTAATCCGTCACCTTATTTTCGCATTCTTTCAGCGTAAACTCATATCGCTCAACCAGTTCAGTCACGCGAGAAGAAAGGTGATGCGATACCGCCGTGTGAATGGCGTCAATTCCGGCATAGATGGTGGCAAACCATTTCTCTTCCACCAGAAGCTGTTTGATTTCCGCAACGGTCAGCGTGGCATAGCGTTTTTCAAGCAGAGTATCCAAGTCAGATTCGGCCTGTTTCAGTGCCTTCTTATAGTTCGATTCTGCTTCAATCAACTTGCTGTAGCTCTGCAATGCCTTCAGCTCTTCTTTTGCGTTAGCGTCTTTCTTTAACTCTTTGATACGGGCATTGACGGTGCCCTTTTTCAGATCGTCCAGAGTGGAAAACAGTCCGTCTTCGCCGCTATATTCTTCCGCCATTTCTTCCATCTCGGCAGTCACGCCATCCAATTGGGCGCGAAGCGCATCAAGGGCTTTCACAGTAGCCGCAAAAAAATACTCCGCAAGAATGCTTTTGGGTATCAGAGGGCCTTCAAAGCCCTTTACCTTATCCGTTTGCACCTCCACGCTTACGCCATTCTCTTTTTTCTTTTTGGTGGCGTATTCGTAGGCGATTTCACGCCCGGTTTCATAGCCGCCGAAGCAAATCGCGTACACATCGTCCTGCATGGTCTCTTCCCAATACTCCATGAGCACCTGATAAACGTCGTATTTGTTCAGCAGCGACACATCGGAGAAGGCATCAAGAAGGCTTTCAGATATTTCGGCGATCACATCTTTTGGATGTGTTTCACGCGTCAGTTCCAGCAAAAGCGGCGTGATCGCTTCTTTCCATGAGGAATATGCGGCATCCACCATGTTGGCGTGTTCAATGAACTCCGCTTGCGAGGTGATGGTGGTGACAACTTCTTCCTTGGCCACCACCGGGCGATAGTAACCCTCCCGCAATTGCTGGAACAGAATGCCTTTTAATGAAGGATACACATCCCAATAGGCTTGCATGCTGTCCACATCCACTGCAGGAATGCCGCCGTTCAGGTGGGCGTTGATCTCCTGCAAATCCTCCGGCTCGCTGCTATCGATATAGCGGGGAATGTTCAAATTGTATTCGTTGCTGGTTTTGATCTCGTCGTTCGGCACAAAGCGAGCATATTTGGGGTTGGATGTATCCGTCTTGATAAAGGTTGTGACGATTTTGTGAATATCCTGCTCACGCAAGCGGTTCTTGTTGCCATCTTTGACGAAGCCTTTGCTAGCGTCGATCATAAAAATGCCTTCGCGCCGGGCGGCATCTTCCTTGTCGATGATGATGATACAAGCCGGAATACCCGTGCCGAAAAACAGGTTTGCCGGCAGGCCGATAATGCCTTTGATAAAACCTAGATCTATAATCTTTTTACGAATGGCTGCTTCAGCGTTACCGCGAAACAATACACCATGCGGCAAAATAACCGCCGCCTTACCGTTGGATTTCAAAGATTTTACAACATGCAGCAACCAGGCAAAGTCGCCGTTTTTCTCCGGCGGCACTCCAAATTCGGCATCGCTGTATCTGCCATAAATGTCGGGGATGCTGATGCCGTCCATCCATGACTTATCGGAAAACGGCGGATTGACCACGATATAATCAAAACGTCTGAGCAAGTTGGAGTTGTTTTCATCAAAGAAAGCAGGTCGGGCAATGGTGCTGCCGCGTCTGATTTCGCCATATCCCTTATTGTGCAGAACCAAATTCATGCGGGCCAAGCCAGCAGTGGAAGGGTCGATTTCTTGCCCATAAATGGTGACTTCTACCGGAGCGGAATCGGCTGCACGAATAAGCAGCGAACCCGACCCACATGCCGGGTCGTAAACGGTCATGCTCGGATCAGTGGCCTTGTCCAGGCCGATTACCTTGGCCATGATGCGCGAAACTTCGCCGGGCGTATAGAACTGCCCCTTGCTTTTGCCGGAATCCTGCGCGAACTTCCGCATCAAAAATTCGTAGGCATCGCCCAGAATATCGTCGCCGCCTGCACGGTTCGTCGTAAAGTCCAGTTCGGGCTTCTGGAAAATTTCGACAAGGCCGGACAATTTATCCACTGCCTCTTTATCTGTGCCCAATTCTTCGCTGTTGAAGTCGACGATATCTATAACGCTTTTCAGTTCGTTGACTTCCGCCAGTTTGCTGATGGCAATGTTGATGCCTTCGCCAATATTCTTTTTATATTTGAGCGTAACAATGTCGTCAAAGCTACCGCCCTGAGGGATCTCGATATCCCAGTTGTCGCTGCTCTTGTAACGGTCAGATACATATTTCATGAACAATAGGGTCAGGATGTAATCTTTATACCGCGCAGGCTCAACGCCGCCGCGCAGCTTGTCGCAGGCAGCCCATATCTGACTGTAAATTTCGCTTTTCTTGATTGCCATACTATCTATACAATATATTTCAATTAGTTACCTTTAGCTTTATGGCGGTCATACCCAATTTTCAAAGCCCTTCTAATTACACACGCTTAACCTTGAATCCGCCGTTGATATGATTCCGACCATTTAAACTTGTATAGATATGGCAATGGCTTATGTCCACGGCTTTGTAAGCGAGTCACTATTGAAAATGGTTAGACAAACGAAGGGCCAACGTATCAATTTTCCTCGAATTTCAGCTATGCATATGCCCTACAGATGAAGATTTCTAAAACGTTGAACATATTTCTCCAAAAAGAAAAAAGCCCGCGAAAGAGCTTGATACGCTGTATCAAACTCTGTCTTTTGTTGTCGCAATTCTGACCTGAAAACCGCTTCACACTTTTCAGGAATTGCTTAAGTGCGGGCTGTAAAGTTGGGAGACTTGAAGTGGATGCCGCGTTATTCGGCGGCTTCGACCATGACGGTTTGATCCGTCAAGGCCGGAACATTCGTGCTGATAAAAGCCATAGTCGCTTCAACGTCCGGCCTGTTATCGTTAGCCGAGCGCAACAGTACCGGCAGCCAGTCTGCATCGCGGGTGATGCGTTCGGCCTCACGCACGATCTGGTCTTTCTTGAAAGTGCTCAGGTGTCGTGCCGTCGTCGGATCTTTCACCTCGGCGATAACATCAAGCACCTGCGCCTTGGTCATCATGGAGAAGCAATTATCCGCGTCAGGAATGAAACCTTCCTCGCGCATGTTGAAATCAAGTGCTTCAAAAAGCAGGTCTTTATGACGGCGGCGCCGGTTGGTATCATAAGCCTGTATGGCCTTGCCCTCGACAAGATTGAGACCATAGGACAGGCAATGTGCCAGCAGGGTCAGCCTTTCGTCAATCGTCATGGCAGCGACCTTGTACCACAGGTCTTCATCATTCAGACCTTGCAGTTCCTTATATTCAGAATAGCGCTCGTCAATCTCATGGCCGTAGGGTGTGTCTTCCAGTTTTTCGTAACCGAAAGCATTGGCGCTGATCGAAACCTGCAAGACATGATCCAGACTGCATGAGCCATAGGCCGTATAACGCTCGCGGAACAAGCGAGTAACGAGCAATGTCAGGGCTACATCCGGGTTTTTTGCAAGCTTGTTGCGGGCCGCCTTGGTACGGTGCTGTGTCAAGCCGGAAATCAGCCGATCAGACAGCCCGGCCTCGGGTTCATCAACCTCGGCAATGTCTTCGGATATACTGTCACCCTGCATTTTTTCCAGGGCGACCGAATAATCATCCGGCTCGCCAGTGCCGTCATCGCCAAGAGTTTCATCGGCAGGTGCATTATCAGCCGGATCGACAAAACCTTCCTCAACAACCAGGTCGCCGCCATTATTGACGTAAAGGAAAACGCCGCAACACGCCTTATCTTGTTCACTATAGACCGGCTTCTGCATCGCTTCGATCAAGGCTTCAATTTCATCATAGCGGTCTTCGGCTTTTCTTGCCTCAACGTCATCCAAGTCGTCAATGTTGTTGCCGAGCGCATCAGCCTCGGTCTGCAAAGCCTCGATTTTGGCCTGTTGTTCGTCGCTGAGTTCGGGTACTGTTCCCTTGTGATGCTCATAATCGTAGCGTTCCGTGTTCTGACTGCTTTCAAGCGGCTTAACCCATTTCCAGCCGTCGCCACGGATTTCCTCGGCCTTGCCTTCAAGCTTTTCCATGAAGAGCTTGTCCAGCAACATGGTATCTTC
>NZ_CALYQK010000028.1 GCF_945285465.1 uncultured Bartonella sp.
AAAACATGTCGTTGAAAATTCGTCTGTCACGCGCAGGTTCAAAAAAGCGTCCTTATTACCATATCGTTATTGCCGACATCAGGAGTCCGCGCGATGGACGGTTTATCGAACGTGTCGGTTTCTGGAACCCGATGCTGTCGGACGAAAGCCAACGCGTGAAACTCGACAATGAGCGCATCCAGTATTGGCTAGGTCATGGTGCCTTGCCGACAGACCGCGTTGCCCGTTTTCTTGATGTTGCCGGTCTTTTCAAGCGTAAAGCACGTAACAATCCCAACAAGGGTGTGCCCGGCAAAAAGGCACAAGAGCGTCTTGCCGCAGAAAAACAGGCCGAGGAAGCAGCAAAGGCAGCAGCTGCGGCACCTGCCGAAGAAGCAGCCGCTCCTAGCGAATAAGCTTTGCGAACCAATTTCGATAAACATCGAAAAACTTGGTGAAATAGTTTTAAAAAATAAGACGGGTCCGGTTAACGGCCCGTTTTTTCTGATGATTTAGGAAAATTTCTTTCCGGCCATGAAAATTCAGCGTCATTAATCACGGATTTATGCTTTCGCAACCGGCATTTGGTACTGTGTGATTGCTATTTTCAAATCAAAAGCAAAATTTTAATTATGCGATTGCCATGCGGTTTACTAAAATTGTTTGATAGGCTTTTGCTACAGATTTTCCGCGTCACAGTCATTCATCACCTATAGAGTAGAGGCACTGCCGTTAAAAGTAACAGCAACACCGTTAAAAGTGCCACGCGGAATAACGTATTTTGCCAGCCATTTTCACTATAATCGGGAATATCGGGACAAAGCTGTCATGGCTATCAGAAATCAATGGCACGCCCATTGATTTCCCAATCCCCATAGCGTGACGGATCTTTGCCACCACGACCGCCAATTTCTTTTTGTGTGGCGGCTTTATGTGCTTGTTTGCGCCGTTCTTCCGCTTCCTTCAGGGCACGCACTGCGGCGGGGGGGAGTTCCTGCTGTCGCGATTTTTGATCCGTATTGTTTTTTGTTCTTTCTTTATCGGTCATTTTTAATTTGGCTTCCATTGAAGAAAAGAAAAATGTTCACCATCATATAATGATAAATTATGCTTTATATCGGAGTTTTTGACAATGAATTTTATGCGTACCGCCATGCTTCTTGCGTTCATGACGGCACTTTTTATGGGTGTTGGCTATCTGATCGGTGGCAGTAACGGGGTTATTATCGCTTTTTTGATTTCAGCCGGAATGAACCTGTTTTCCTATTGGAATTCGGATAAAATGGTTTTGAGCATGTATGGAGCACGTCAGGTTGATGAACGCTCGGCACCGCAATATTACCGCATTGTCAGCGATCTGGCAAAAAAAGCGGGTCTGCCACAACCGAAAGTTTTTATCATTGATAATCCCCAGCCTAATGCTTTTGCAACGGGACGCAATCCCGAACACGCTTCTGTCGCCGCGACAACCGGTCTGCTCGATGCGTTAAGTCCTGAAGAACTGGCAGGCGTTATGGCGCACGAACTTTCCCATGTTCAAAATCGCGATACTTTGACCATGACGATTACTGCGTCAATTGCCGGTGCCATTTCAATGCTCGGTAATTTTGCCCTGTTTTTTGGCAGTGGCAATCGCGATTCCAATGGCAACTCCAATCCGCTCGGCATTATTGGCGTTGTTGTTGCGATGTTTGTTGCGCCTTTTGCTGCCATGCTGGTGCAAATGGCTATCAGCAGAACGCGCGAATATGCAGCCGACAAACGCGGCGGACAAATATGCGGTAATCCGCTGTGGCTGGCGGCAGCGTTAAACAAAATTGCCCGTGGTGTCAAAGTTGTGCCGAATGAAGAAGCCGAACACAACCCCGCCACTGCCCATCTGTTCATTATCAATCCACTCAATGGTAGTGGTGCTGATAGTCTGTTTTCAACCCATCCGGCCACAGAAAATCGCATTGCCGCCCTGCGAAAACAGGCGGCGGAAATGAATATTACGACGACCAGCGGCTCGCCGTGGGAAAATATGCGCCATACAGTTGAACGCCCGGCCTGGATGCGCAATAACACGCCAAAAGGTCCATGGTCATAACGAGTCGATATTGGTAGATAGCAACAAAACACATAAACCCCATCCTTTGAAACAAAAGCGCAATTGCGATATTCCGGGTCTTAACGTAAGGCTGGTGGCAGCGCGACTTCTGTCGGCAGTTATTGATAAAAAAACATCACTTGACGGTTTGACCGATAATGAGCATGGCCACCCGCAATATCTGGCACTTGCAATGCGTGATCGGCTATTGGTTCGCGCAATTTTAGGCGCAGCCTTGCGCCACCGTGCCGAGATTGAAAAAGCTTTGGCAGAATTCCTGGATCGCCCCTTGCCGCAAAATGCCCTGTCGCTTCGCCACCTTTTACATGTCGGTACAGCTCAAGTTCTCTATCTTGATGTTCCCGATCATGCGGCCATTGACCTTGCGGTAACTGCAGCAAAAAATGACCCGCGTAACCAAAGATTTTCCGGCCTTGTCAATGCACTTTTGCGCAAAATTGCCCGTCATGCCAGCGAAATTCGTTCGCATCCGACAGCGATAGAAAATGGACCGGCATGGTTTTCGTCATTGCTTGTTGAAAGTTATGGCAACGATAAAGCGAAAAAGATACTTGCCGCTTAAAAAAACAGAACCGCCGATTGATATCACGGTGAAAAATAATCCAGAACTATGGGCTGTAAAACTTGGTGGCCATGTTCTTTTCAATGGTACCGTAAGACTTGAAAATATTGAAGGGGCAATCGCCGATCTGGAAGGTTATCAGGCCGGCGAATGGTGGGTGCAAGACGTTGCCGCGTCTCTTCCTGCGCGTTTGTTCGGTAAAATAGAACGCAAAACTATTGCCGATTTATGTGCTGCACCGGGCGGAAAAACAGCCGAACTCGCCGTTCAGGGAGCCAATGTCACAGCCATAGATCTTTCGGCAAACCGTTTGAAACGGCTACAGAACAACATGGCAAGACTTAAAGGGAAGGTAACGACTTGGGCAGGTAATTTGAAGGATTATAAACCTGCATCCCTCTTTGACGGTGTATTGTTGGACGCCCCCTGTTCGTCAACAGGAACAATAAGACGACATCCCGATATTTTATGGACAAAGGGCTTGGATGATATTGTAAAACTTGCCAATTTGCAGTTTGAACTGCTCAGTTCATCCATTTCTTTGATAAAAATTGGTGGTATGATTGTTTTTGCCAATTGTTCACTTGCCCCTCAGGAAGGGGAAGATGTCGTTGCCAGAGTTTTGGCACACCATAACAACATTAAACTTGTTCCTATTGTCGCCGAAGAAGTTGGCGGGATGGCAGAAATTTTAAATAACGGAATGTTGCGCACCACTCCTGCCGATCTTATCGCGAAAACACCGGCCCTTTCGGGTATGGATGGTTTCTTTGCCGCCCGTTTTCAACGTATTTCATAATATTGCTCCCGGAAAAAAGCACTTTTTGTCTAACACACGCTGGCGAATTGCTTGTTTAATTTTTCCAGTAAATTGGGAAACCGGTTGAAGAAGTTTTCTCTTCTTTCCATCCATCGCAAACAGGTGTCTGAAATGAAAAACGTGTTTGCTCCGTTACTTTCAATTCCGGTTAAGTCATTGGGTTTTGTTTACTATAACTCAACTATTTTTGCGAAAATTAACCTTTCGTTCACCTTAATAGCAGAAGATACGACAAGTTCATTTTAGCGGAGAACCGATTGTGTCCATTATAGCAGGAGGTAATCAACAATTCAAAACTTCGCCAGCGTTATATGCTGCGATGCGTTTGTTGCGCCGCCTGCGTGTTGGGCCACTTTTTCATTGGCGGTTTTCCGGCTTCCGGCCGCAACGTATATTGGCCGAGCCGGTTGACCTTCATCTGGCCGATCCGGAAATGGCACATGAGTTCTATCATGGACGCTTTCCGCTCGCCGGACGCATTGTAAAGACCGGTTCCATTTCACCTTTTGCTGTCGAGCCGCCGACACCGGCATGGGAAGCGGCTTTGAACGATTTTAGCTGGTTGCGCCATCTGGATGCGGCGCGCACACCACTTGCCAATGCCCATGCCCGCTCTTTGCTCAACGATTGGATTAAGCAATCGGGCAAATATGTCAAAGGTGCAGCCTGGCAACCCGATATTGTTGCGCGTCGCCTGATCGCCTGGCTTTGCCATGCACGGATGTTGCTTGACGGAGCCAACGAAAGTTTCGAGCGCCGTTTTTTACGCGCCATCGGTTTTCATGTACGGTTTTTAAAAACTGCCATCCATAATATGGACGAAGATGAAAAGCGTCTTCAGGCTGCTGCCGCTTTATGTTTTGCTTCTCTTTCATTGCCGGTCTCGCCAGCCATGAAACGGGTTGCACAAACGCAGCTTGTTCAATCTTTAACGCGGCAGATATTGCCCGATGGTGGCCATATTTCACGAAACCCTGAAGTATTGCTTTTGTTGCTTACCGACCTTATTGCATTGCGTCATCTTTATGCTCATAGCAAAGAAACCGCACCAAGACTGCTCGTTGATTCGGTTGAACGCATGCTTCCAGCGTTACGGTTTTTTGTTCACCAAGACCAGACGCTTGCTCATTTTAATGGTGTCGGGCCGGTTTTACCCCAACGTTTGGCGGTCGTTTTGGGACTTGACGAGACTGCTGGAACGCCCTTTTCTCATGCACCTTATTCGGGCTATCAAAGACTATATGCAAACAATACAACAATTATTGCCGATACCGGTGCAGCACCACTGCGTCAGGTTTCCTATCAGGCGGCAGCAGGGTGCTTGTCCTTTGAAATGTCATCAGGGGCTGACCGGTTCATCATAAATGCCGGAACCGACCCCTATGGGCGATCCGACTATGCCCTTCTGGCACGGGCAACAGCAGCTCATTCCACCGCAACATTGAATGATACATCGTCGGCAAAATTCTACCAGCGCAGGGGCTCTAAGCAGGCTGCTTTGATCAATGGGCCGAGAAATGTCAGTATTCAACGTGTTGAAGATTCTGATCGTATCGGTTTTGTGGCGCGTCATGACGGTTATCTTGCAACATTCAATATGATGCATGAACGCGGGCTTCTATTATTTTCAAATGGCAATATCATAGACGGCTATGACAGATTTTTTGCGCCATCCGGTCAGACGATTAAATGCGACGGAAGAGACAATGTCGCAGTGCGTTTTCATCTTCATCCCCATGTTGAAGTAAGCCATAATGGCAACAATCTACGTCTGGAAGTCATGGGGGGCGATGCATGGAGCTTTATTTCACCGGATGCCGATATCGAACTTGAAGATTCAATAGTCTTCGGCGATCTTAATGGTCCCAAACGCACACGCCAGATTGTTTTGAATTTTCGTCCGGTTTTCATTGGAAAAATTCGCTGGCGTTTTACGCGGATTACTGATGCCCATTAAATTTGTTATATTGATAGAGATTCGGTATAAATTAATGGTGCAACAATATTCAGGTTGCCATTAACTCAGTGATTTACAGATTCTCGACGTGTTTTTTTGCGGTTCCTGTGGTAATGCAGGTATAGAATACCTCTACTGCTCAATCATCAGGAATACTGCTATGACCGTGATATCAAAACACATTAAAGCACCCGATCTGCGTCGCGTGCGCCGGGCTCTTCTTTCCGTCTCCGACAAAACCGGCCTTATCGATTTTGCAACGAAACTGCACCAATATGACATCGAGCTAATTTCGACCGGTGGTACGGCAAAAGCATTGGCCGAAGCGGGACTGCCTGTCAAGGATGTTTCGGAAGTTACCGGTTTTCCCGAAATTATGGATGGACGCGTCAAGACACTTCATCCGGCAATCCATGGTGGCATATTGGCCATTCGTGATGATCTTGCACATGAAGCGGCAATGAAAACCCATGGTATCATTGGCATCGACATTGTTGTCGTCAATCTCTACCCGTTTGAAGAAACGCTGGCATCGGGTGCTGATAGTGACACAATTGTTGAAAACATTGATATTGGCGGTCCGGCGATGATTCGGGCAGCCGCAAAAAACCATGCTTATGTTGCGGTTGTAACCGATACTGATGATTATGATCTGGTACTGGCCGAACTTGATAAATATGAGGGCAGCTTAAAACTTTCCTTCCGGCAGTTGTTGGCAGCGCGTGCCTTTGCCCGCACAGCTTCATATGATGCGGCAATATCGAACTGGTTTGCGCAGGAACTTGACATTGATACACCAAAATGGCGGGCTCTTGCCGGGAAACTTCAAACAATAATGCGCTATGGTGAAAACCCGCATCAAAAAGCCGGATTTTATCTTACCGGCGAGAAACGTTATGGTGTTTCAACGGCACAAGTTTTGCAAGGAAAGCAACTCTCCTATAATAATATCAACGACACCGATGCCGCTTTTGAACTGGTGGCAGAATTCGACCCGACAAAGAGTGCTGCTGTTGCAATTATCAAACATGCAAATCCGTGCGGAGTTGCCAAAGGTGCAACACTTAAAGAAGCTTATATCAACGCTTTGGCTTGTGATCCGGTTTCGGCTTTCGGTGGCATTATTGCCATGAACCAACCGCTTGACGAAGATTGTGCAAAAGAAATCGTAAAGATTTTTACTGAAGTCATTATTGCGCCCGATGCTAGCGAGACGGCGCGCGAGATCATCGCTGCCAAGAAAAATCTGCGTCTGTTGATCACCGGTGGTCTGCCGGACCCGCATTCCCCCGGTCTGACGGCAAGAACTGTATCGGGCGGTTTGCTGGTCCAGTCACGCGATAATAGTGTTTTCAACGCTTCCGATTTGAAGGTTGTAACAAAACGCCAGCCAACCGAACAGGAAATGCATGATTTATTGTTTGCTTTCCAGGTTGCCAAACACGTTAAATCGAATGCTATTGTTTATGTGAAGGACAATGCGACAGTTGGTATTGGTGCCGGTCAAATGAGTCGTGTCGATTCAGCGCGCATCGCCGCCCATAAAGCAATGGACGCAGCAAAACTCGCTGGCAGAAGTGAACCCTTGACCAAAGGATCTGTTGTTGCCTCCGATGCATTTTTCCCGTTTGCCGATGGGCTTTTATCGGCTGTCGAAGCTGGTGCCACAGCCGTTATCCAGCCGGGCGGGTCAATTCGTGATGACGAGGTTATTGCAGCGGCAGATAAAAATAACATCGCTATGGTTTTGACCGGTATGCGCCATTTTCGTCATTAACTATCAACCCGTCGATATTCGTTCAAAGAGCTGGCTGAGGCAACTTGTGCCAGCTTTTTGTTAGGTCCGGTTTATGTTTGCCAAAAAGAAATAGAGAAAAAAACTTGCAGTTTTCGGCAATATCTTTGACAACAACCAATATTTTTACCTTTCGTGTGCAAGATAACAAAAAATTAACTATTATTTTAATTCGGATAAAAAAATATTACATGTTTCTGTTTGATTTTTCGACAAAACAAGTTTTTCTTTTTTTATTTTTTTGAAATATGGATCATTTTAAAACATTTATTATGAACTTTTTGGTAAAAAAGCCGCGTTTTAACGAAATTTAATTACGGCGATGTACAAAAGCAAAGAAAATAAGGCAAAATATAGGCGATTCTTAACAGATTATGACTAAAAATTTTGCATAATGCTTAGCGATTGCACACCAGCTATGCATTCTTGGCACTCCTCATCTCAAAGTGGCAAGACTATATACGTCGCAACAATACCGATCAAAATAGTATAGTCTAGGTGAGTGTCATGAATCTTCTTCGTAGTTTTAATAAATGGCGCCGTTATCGTACAACTTATAATGAATTAAATCGCCTTTCGGCACATGAGTTAAACGATTTGGGTATTTCACGTTCTGAAATTGCGGCTATCGCTCGCCGTACTGCGCGTTAAAACTTACAGAGTCTTTCCCCTCAGGCTCTGTCTGGAAAGCCTTTCCTTCCCTTGAGGCTTTCCCCTTGTGACGTCTGCTGCCTCCTCCCGCAGCAGGCGTTTTTTATTACCATTTCAAACAGCGTCGATTTTGAAAAACGCTATTTCGTCAAGAGCTTATAGTGGTTTTGCCAAACCATTGTTTGGACGCCGGCGTTTTTCTCGTAAAAAAGTCAGCATGCTTGACGCAATAATGAGTAAAATTCCAATGGCCATCGGGAGGTCCAAATGGTCGTGAAAAATGAAATATCCAAACAGAATAGCCCATATCATCTGGCTATATTGCGGTGTGGCAATGGCGATTGCCGGTACCCGACGCGCCGCAGCCATCAAGCAGATAGCACCAAGTGCGGCAAACAGCCCATATCCGGCAAGATAGAGCCATTCCACGGCCTGCGGTTTGACATAGGCCGGTATACTAAGTATTCCGCAAATAATAATCGTGCCGATAATTCCGCTGGAATAAAGGGTAATGCGCTTCTCGCGTCCACCCTGATGGCGCACGATAATAATGGAAATTGCCCCACTCAAACCGGCAATGATAGCGCCAAGATGGCCAATGTTGAGTTCACGGAAACCTGGACGCAAAACTACCAATACGCCAAGAAAGCCGATGACAATTGCCGACCAACGCCGCCAGCCAATAGGTTCTTTTAGAAAAACCATAGAAAGAAGACTGACAAAAATAGGTTGTAAAAAGATGAGGGTAAAAGCCTCGGCCATGGCAAGATGGGTGAAAGCGGTAACACTTCCGATAACGCCAAAGGCACCAGAAATCGTGCGTAAAAGCCACATTGGCCAATTCTGCGATAAGATGACATCAATCCAACGGTCATTGCCGGTTTTAAGGAACGGAATAACGATGATTCCTACCAGTGCACCATAAAATGCGGTTTCGTAAGGTGGAAGTGTGCCATCTATAAATTTAACACAGGCATCGCTGATAGCGTAAGCTGCATAAGACGCAAATGAAAGGAAAACGCCATAAAACAATTTCTATCCTTTCATCGCGCAAGATGTTAGCCGTTTTTTTAAAATATGATGCCAGTGTCCAAAAAGAAAAGAGATAAAAGCAAAATAGCCTGCCATATTCATGCATTATATTTTTGAATGGCGATATTTTACGGGCATTCAACAAAACTGGCGGTGTGACATTCGCCACCAAAAAACCGATCGGACAACCTGCTAGAATGGTTCTTTTTTATCAAGACGATTTTTTTACCAGGCAAATCAGGCGACCATACTAGTCGGCAATCTTTTGCAATCGCGGACGAAAAAGCAGGTTTTTTGATGCCAGCACAGCACCACCTGTAATTAGCAAACAGGCTGCCAAAAGCTGCCATGTCGGTTCGGCCAATCCGGTTGCCACCATAATCAGCGTGGAAAGTAAAGGCGCACTATAACTTGCCACCCCCAAAAGCTGGATATTGCCGCGTTTGACGCCAAAATCCCAACAATAAAAGGCAAGGCCGACAGGAAAAAGACCCAGCAACAATACCGCCATCCACTGAATTTGGTCAGCCGGCAAAATAAAAGGTTCATTGAAAATAAAATGGCAGATCAACGCTAAAACAGAAGTAATCAAACAAAATGCCGCTACCACGGTGGTCGGAACTATCGCCATTTTACGCGATAGCAACGAGTAGGAAGCCCAGGCAAAGGCGCTGGCAAGTGCGACGAGATAACCGAAAATGTTTTTTTCTTCAATAACAAAGCCACTTTTGCCGGCCACAACCAGAACCATGCCGGAAAAGCCCAGCAACGCGCCCAAAACATGATACCAACGCAATTTTTCTCCCGGCATAAGTGCCGAACCAAGCACAATGAATAGCGGCCATAAATAGTTGATCAATGCGGCATCAACAGGCGGTGCATTACGCAGTGCCGTAAAATAAAGAAAATGGTAGCCGAATAAACCGCCAACGCCGACCAGCCAGACAGGCAGGGGCTGTTTAAGATCTTTCAGTGTTTCCGGTTTTTTTATCCACATAACAATGCCGGGCAGTGTCCCGATAAAAAAGGTCATAGCCGTTAGAAGAAGTGAGGGAACTTTTCCGCTAAAAGCGGTAAGGGTTGCCAGAAGCGACCACATTAAAATTGCAAGAAAACCAACTGCTGTCGCTTTATTCATATATTATCCCGCGCCGGCGCCTTCTTTCAGTAATGATAAGAAATATAGATGCTGCAAAAACACCGAGTGCCAAAGTAAACCAAGTAATGGCATAGCTCAAGTGGTTGTTTGGAAAACTAATAATTGTCAGACCGCCAATTGGCAGGCCACCTTGATTTGGTGTTTTATCGGCATCAATAAAGAAAGGGGCAACATCGGCAAGACCAACTTTTTCGGCCATTGCCGGCAATTGACGTGTGTACCACAAATTACTTTCCGGATTATTCTTGCGAGGGAAAAAACCACCCCCCTCGCTCATACGCAAAAGACCGGTCACCGTCGTTTCGCCGGAAATATTGCCGTCTTTTCGCGACTGGACATCACGTTTATCCATGGGCACAAAGCCGCGATTGATAAAAGTGACACTTCCATCGCCGGTTTTTAATGGTGTTAAAACCCAATACCCGGTTGTGTCGTCGGCAACGGCTGTCACAAGCACTTCTTTGTCATTTAAAAAATGGCCGGTTATTTTGACGGGACGATATTCGTCTTTGTCATAAGTGACATTTTTCCATTCTGCTTTCGTTGGTGCTGCAACCGGGGCAAGATGCACCCGCTCTCCGGCCTTTGCGATAAGATTTTCTTTCCAGCCAAGTCGCTCGACCTGCCAGGTGCCCAACACACAGAAGGCACAGAAAAAGAACAGGCAAAGAAAACCGAAGATTGCCAAAAATATTGGCGAGCGGCCATTTGAAGATTTAGGATTTGTTTTTTTATCACTCATCATAATATTTCTTGTATCATAGGTTTTCGTTAAAAAAATAGCTTTCTTATCGTTGGTCTTGAGAAATTAAGCGAAAACTCTTGACCTTTTCGTCATAGCCCCCTATAGAAACGCAACTTACCAATTTTGGCAGGCCAATGGTTGCGCGCGCTTAATACTTTTTAACACGCTAGCCGGTTGGCTGCTTATACTAGAGTTTAAAGGTGAAGCCTATGTCCCGCGCCTGCGAATTGACCGGAAAATCGGTCCAATATGGCAATAATGTCAGCCACGCAAATAACAAAACGCGTCGCCGTTTTTTACCAAATCTTTGCAATGTTACTCTTATTTCCGACACACTCGAACAGAGTTATCGTTTGCGTGTTTCGGCCAATGCGTTGCGTTCTGTCGAACATCGTGGCGGTCTTGACGCTTTCCTTATCAAAGCTGCCGATAAGGAGTTGTCACAACGTGCCCGTTTGTTGAAACGGCAGATTGAAAAAAAGCTGGCTGAAAAAGCCGCTTAATTATTTTCATCAAACGATTCGTTTTCGGGGTCGGCGTCGGTCGGCCCTTTTTTTCTGGTTCCATCACCCAGGTTAAAAAAATGAAACAAACACGACATCTTTTTCTGGCGATTTTCGCCATGTGTATAGCTGTAACAGCTTCCAACATTCTGGTTCAATTTCCATTGTACTGGTTTGGACTGGAACATCTTTTAACTTATGGCGCATTTACCTACCCTTTTGCTTTTCTCATCAATGATCTGACGAATCGCCGTTACGGGCCTCAGGCTGCACGACGCATCGTTTATGCAGGTTTTGTTGCGGGATTTGTTGTGTCATGGATTTTAGCCAGTCCGCGATTGGCCATAGCATCGGGAACAGCTTTTTTATTTGCCCAGCTTCTTGATATTATCGTGTTCAATCCGCTGCGCCGTAAATCTTGGTGGATCGCGCCGCTGGCAGCGGCATTGACTGGTTCTGCTCTCGATACATTGTGGTTTTTTGCCGTGGCATTTTCCAGCCATTTTTCCTTTATTGACCGTTTGACCGGCTATAGCGACGGCTCGATCACGGAAATGACAAGCCTGATCGGATTGGACGTGCCGGTCTGGTTATCACTATCATTGGGTGACTTTAGTGTAAAAGTGGTGATGGGGGTGCTGATGCTTTTGCCTTATGGTGCGATTCTGGCAATATTTATGCCCGACATCTACCATGGCGAAGACAGCCGAAAAGGTGACCAAACTATTTGATTGAAAATGCGCCTGGAAGATATAATCCACCGCAGACGCGACATTGGCGATTATTTTTTATGGTGATTTTTTTCATCAAACAAACTTGCGAGTTGCTCGGTCATGGCCCCGGCAAGTTCTTCGGCGTCTACAATTGTAACGGCCCGGCGATAATAACGTGTTACATCATGACCAATGCCGATCGCTATCAATTCGACTGGCGAATGACTTTCGATTTCGCCAATGACCGCGCGCAGATGCTTTTCGAGATAATTGCCCGGATTAACAGAAAGCGTCGAATCATCGACAGGTGCGCCATCCGAAATCATCATCAGGATTCGGCGGTATTCACGCCGGCCAAGCAGGCGTTGATGCGCCCAGATTAAAGCTTCGCCATCAATATTTTCTTTCAACAAACCTTCCCGCATCATCAATCCAAGATTACGCCTCGCCCGCCGCCACGGCGTGTCGGCACTCTTATAGATAATATGACGAAGGTCATTCAAACGCCCGGGATTGGCCGGTTTACCGTTTGCAAGCCATTTTTCGCGCGATTGACCACCCTTCCAGGCTTTGGTTGTAAACCCCAGAATTTCAACCTTGACACCGCAGCGCTCCAGAGTTCGGGCAAGAATATCGACACAGGTTGCCGCAACAGTTATCGGACGACCCCGCATTGAACCGGAATTGTCAATAACCAATGAAACGACTGTGTCACGAAAATCGGTGTCGCGCTCCTGCTTGAAGGAAAGCGGCTGCGTCGGGTCAATAATGACACGCGGCAATCGGGCCGAATCAAGATAGCCTTCTTCAAGATCAAAATTCCATGATCTGTTTTGCTGTGCCATCAAACGCCGTTGTAGGCGGTTGGCTAGCTTACCGACGGCACCTTGCAGATTGGCAAGTTGCTTATCAAGAAAAGCACGTAATTTTATAAGTTCGGCTGCGTCACAAAGATCGGCCGCTTCCACTTCCTCGTCAAACTCGCGCGTGTAGACATTATACTCGCCAAGATGGTCCATATCCGAAAAAGGTTGCGGCGGCCGCTTTGTCTGGCCGGGTGTTTCTTCAGTATCGATCTCTTCGGCATCACCGCCATCATCATCGACGGCATCGGCTGCTTCCATCTCGCCATCTTCGCCATCTTCATCAACATCATCGGAAGGTTCGCTGTCTGTTTTATCGGTGCCTTCCTGTTCCTTGGACTCACCATCATCATTTTCCTGCGACTTGTCGTTCTGCTCTTCGTCCTCGCCATCATCATTGATGTTGTCGTCTTCCAGACTATCTGCCAATTGCATTGCCGTCAGCATATTGCGCACAATGCGGGCGAATTTGTCCTGATCATTGACATTTTCTGCCAATATTTCGAGGTCTTTTCCTACTTTTTCCTCGATCCAGTCACGCCAGAAATCAAGCACAGGACCGGCTTCTTCCGGTGGCTTGCGACCGGTAATCTTTTCACGCACCAGAAGCGCTATCGCTTCTTCAAGCGGTGCGTCTTCCTTTGCTGTTAAGTCTTGATAATTGGCACGTCTGTATTTGTCAGCCAGCATTGCCTGAAGGTTTTCGGCCATACCTTCCATCGACAATGTACCAATCGCTTCAACCCGTGCTTGTTCGACAGCATCAAAAACAGCACGCGCTTCAGGTACTTGCGGCGCAAGATTTGCGTGGATTCCTGTATCATGCCAAGCCTGACGCAAGGCCATCGAATCAGCAAGCCCGCGGGTAACAGAAAAATCACTTTTCGTTGGATGACGCGGTATATTCGGCAATCTTGCATGATCACCAACAATGGCGGGGCGATCGTCGCTAAAGACCACTTCCAGCTCGCGATCTCCGGAGACCGCACGCATACAGACCGTGGTTGCCTTTTTGAATGGCTCACTGTCAACCAGTCCAGAAGGACGTTCGCGGCTATTATCTCCCGATTGTGCTGTCATAGAGGAGCTTTCTTTATGACAGAACAGTATTGATAAGTGATTCTGGAAGCTCTTTGCCGAATGCGCGCTGGTAAAATTCAGCAACAATCGGCCGTTCCAATTCGTCGCATTTGTTTAAAAATGTCAGGCGGAACGCAAAACCCAGATCTTTGAAGATTTCGGTATTTTCAGCCCATGTTATAACAGTACGCGGGCTCATCACTGTCGACAAATCACCGTTGATAAAGGCCTGTCTGGTCATATCGGCAACATGAACCATCTGCGAAACAGTTTGTCTGCCTTCTTCTGTGCGGAATTCTTTTGCTTTGGCAAGAACAATGTTGACTTCATTGTCATGAGGAAGATAGTTCAACATTGTTACAATCGACCAGCGGTCCATCTGCGCCTGATTGATTTGCTGTGTACCATGATAAAGGCCGGTAGTGTCGCCAAGTCCGATGGTATTTGCCGTGGCAAACAGGCGAAATGCCGGATGTGGTGAAATAACGCGGCTTTGATCAAGCAGCGTCAACCGCCCAGAAGATTCCAGAACACGCTGGATGACAAACATAACATCAGGACGACCGGCATCATATTCGTCGAAAACGAGTGCGACATTTTTCTGATAGGCCCATGGCAGAATGCCATCTTTGAATTCGGTAATCTGAAGACCGTCCTTGACAACAATAGCGTCTTTGCCGACAAGGTCGATACGGCTGACATGGCTGTCAAGATTAACGCGCACGCACGGCCAATTGAGCCGGGCAGCAACCTGTTCAATGTGGGTTGATTTGCCTGTGCCATGATAACCGGAAACCATGACACGGCGGTTATAGGCGAATCCGGCAAGAATAGCCAGTGTGGTTTCACGGTCAAAAAGATAATCGGGGTCAAATTCGGGAACATAAGGATCGGTTTGACTAAATGCCGGAACTTGCATATCCGTGTCAATGCCGAAAACATCCCGTGCCGAAACCGTTATATCCGGCATATTTTCTATACCCAGATCATCCTTTGTCATCATGCCTCCATACGGATAGAAATCCGCTGTCCGAATTAAAAATTTTATAAACTAACGTATATAATCTGTTTTCTTGTGCAGAGCATATGCTCCATTGTTGTTATCAGACGGTTAGAAGATAATTTCAATGTCCAATAACAAAGAAATATCTTCCGTTTTTCAATTTAACGTCAGCAAAAACCTGCGCTCTTAAGCAAGTTATAGGCTTTCAAAACTTCACGTAGACGATCTTCAGAAGACCTGTCTCCACCATTTGCATCCGGATGGTTAAGTTTTACCAAGGCTTTATATTTGGCTTTAATGTCATGGCTCGTCGCCGTGGCCTCGAGACCTAATGTTATGAAAGCTTTTGCTTCAAGCGTTTTCAATTTGCGCGGTGCTGCCGAAGCGCGCGCCTGACTGAACATATGAAGCGTATCATTAACACGATTTTGATAGGCAGCTGATCCGGAACGAATTCTGGAAAAATCCGCCGCCGGTTTTGCCGCTGCTGCATTTACCCCTGCTTTCCATGTCGGGCGATGACCAGTAAGCGCATCTTTCTGAAATTTCGCGATCTCGTCATCCTTCAGACCGGAAAAATAATTGAAATTCTTATTATATTCGCGCACATGGTCAATACAAAAATGCAAATATTGCCCCTCATGATCGCGCCCGGCCGGGGCAGGATGGGTGCCCGGCTTGTTGCATCCTTCCCATTGGCATTCTGGTGCCTGGGGTTCGGCCTTCTTCTTTTTGTTCGTACTGATGCGAATAGAGTCAAATAATTTCGATGTGGTCGTCATGTTTTCCGACTTAAAGTAAAACATACATGTTTGACAAGAATTGACTTTAGGAATTTTCATTCCCACATTTAAGCCACCGATTTTCAAATGCCAAGAATCGGGTCAAACTTACTGCTCACATATGGGGGTAAAACAAGAAAATGTCCAGCACAGTTGCGCAAACAATCGAGAAAAAGCTACAAGCTGCCTTTTCCCCGTCTGCCTTGGAAATTATTGATGAAAGCCATCTTCATGCCGGTCACCAGCATGATGATGGACGTTCCTTCAACGGAAACGGTGAAACGCATTTTCGGGTAAAAATTACCGCCGACGCTTTTAAAGGCATGAAACGGGTCGATATCCACCGCGCCATAAACCATGTTCTAAAACATGAACTCGAAAGCGGGGTTCATGCCTTGGCGATCGAAGCAAAAGCATAATAACCGGATAAAAATCTGCTAAGCACTATTATCCGGTTCATTTTCGCTAAAAGAAAACTTTCCGGCTGCTTTAGAAAGATTAGTTTTTAGTTAAAACCCGGCAGTTTTCATTTGCCATTTAAAAGCGGCAAGCCGGAAAGCATATTTTTGAGATTTAGCGCATCCCATGGCAGATGTTCGGCAATTCCGATACCGACAATATTCGTCACTTCATTGACACTGTTGACAAGTTTTATCACCTCGCCCATCGTCAAGCGACCTTCGGCAATACCGGCATATTTATCGGCGCTGACATCCGGCTCTGCCATCAGCAAGGCGTGAAAAAGATGAAAATCGAAAACATCAAGATCGATATGAATTGCCAGATTTTTGATGTTTTGATTCTTGATCCACTGTAAAACGGGGCCGTCATCTTTCTTCAATGCTTCCGCAGAGATGGTCGCTATTGCATGATCTTTAAGAAATTCGGCTTCATAAGAGGTGGGATCATGGATTCCGGCAATCATAATTTTTTCGGTAAAACCGGGGTTTTGACATCTTTTGTCAAATCATGATCACCATTTCGCATGAGCGCACCCAGAACATGGGCATGGGAGTTGGCAAATTGTTCGGGTGTCATGACATCGGGATGGGCATCTATCCATAATATGCCGAAAGTGTTGCCATATAAGGTACTGAGGTAGGAAAAAGGTGCCAAGTCAACCAGGCAGTCACCACCCAGCATGACAATTTTGTCCGGTTTTTCTTTCCTGATAATATTGTATGCGCTTTCAAGCTGTTTGACGATGGCACTTCTGCCCATAATGCCAGCTTCATTTTTAAGCGGCGCATCGGGTTTGGCAACAGGAACAGTAAAAGATGGCACATTGGTGTGCGGGGCAAGATAAGCCAATAATTCTGCACCAAGGTGATAAAGCGGATTATTGCCACCTTGCCATTGCGGCATAATAAGCCGGATAGTTTTAGCCTTTGTCATGAATGTTCTCCATCATATCTGATGGTTAATTTAAGCATATAGATGCATTCATTTAAGCACGCGGATGCGTTTTTTTATAAACATCCATCAGGCGGTCTGTATCAACACCGGTATAAATTTGCGTTGTTGAAAGGCTGGCATGGCCTAAAAGCTCTTGAATAGTCCTGAGGTCGCCACCCCTTGATAAAAGATGTGTTGCAAAAGAGTGGCGTAACGCATGGGGAGTCACGCTATCCGGCAAACCGAGTGCCATACGAAGATGTTCCACGACCCGCTCGATGATTGCGCGTTGTAGCTGTTTACCGCGCACACCACGAAACAAGGGTTGATTGCCAGCAAGAACAAAAGGACAAAGCGAAAGATAATCGTCGACCGCTTGATATACAGCCGGAATAACCGGGACAAGGCGCGTTTTGCCACCTTTTCCTGTTACATAGATTGTTGTTGCGCTGTCATTATCGAAATCGGCGGGCGTTAGCGACAATGCTTCGGAAATGCGCAGACCACACCCATATAAAAGCGTTAAAATAGCGGCATTTCTGGCGGCAACCCACGGTTCTTCGTCGAGTTGGTTTTTTTTATCGACAATATGAAGGGCATCAGCAATATTTAAAGGTTTGGGCAGTGATTTCGGCTGCTTTGGTGTGCGCACAGCGTGCATTGCCGGTACATCGGCAAGCCCTTGACGCGACAAAAAATTGACAAACGAACGAATACCGGCAAGTCCGCGCCCCAGCGAGCGGGAACTGATACCTTCATTGCGCCGAAAAGCAAGATAGGATCTTATATCGGCCACACGCAGGCCGGTCAAATCGTCAAAGTCCGGCTGGTGGCCGAGATGTTGACATAAAAAGGAAAGAAATTGCCGGCTGTCCCGTTCGTAGGCCTCGACGGTCAATTTTGCCATGCGCCGCGTTTTTTCAAGTTGGTCAAGCCAATTTTTTCGCGCTGCTAATAGCTCGGGCGAGGCATTCAGTAATGAAATTTCAATTTGTGAAAACTCTGTCATGATTTGATGTATCACAACAGAGTTTAACATCTCGTTTCACGACCAGGCCGTCTGTTCATTGCTTGCAAATTAATTGATATTGTGAGGTAAAGGTGCTTTGTCTTTATTTTCCAGACCATTGGCATTTTTTTTATGGGCAAGATGCAATGCCATAAGATTGGTCAGATTGTTCATCGACATAAGCTGGGCAAAAATCCAACCTAGAAAACCCCGTTTGTTCAGTTTTGCCAGTTGATCGCCGGGAAGCTTGTCGAGTTTTTCTGTATCAATCATCCAGAAGTTTTCGAGCCGTGCCGACTGTCCCGTTTGGGCACGAATATCTATCGACTGTTTTTTGAGCAAGCCCATTTTTTCAATTGTTTCCAAAAATTTTTCGGTCTGCTCCATGCCGGTTTTGAAATTATTCAGGAAATTGATACGATTTTCCAAAAATGGCGAAACACTGTCATCACTATTAAAAAGGTCGATACCTTCCACTTCATTGAACATGCCGGAATCGGAATCAAAACAAACAGTCAGCTCTTTCTGGTCGGGCGTACCGGCAAGAACAAATGGATAGCGGCGGACAAAAGCGGGAATATAGGTATCGGCACGCCATTTGTTGTCGTGATCAAGATAATCATTTTCATTGTTGGCAAGACCCAGTAACGCAACTGCGGTATAACCGATTTTGCCATCCGGTGTTTCATTTCCCATAAATAGTATCGGATAGCTTAATGCAGCCAGATAAAACTCTTCTCCTGCTAAAGGAACCCAATGGGTATTGGCGGCGAAAGCCGCATTGGCAGGGGCACTAAATTTCAGTTTTTTATGTGTTTCACGTGAAATTGGCACAATATTTTTATAAAAAAGCATAACAGTTGTCATAATAGGCACCCTTCTTAACTGTTTATTTTGTAATGGCCGGATAATTGCAATAAATATAAGCTGCGAATGCTCGCCATCGTAACCCCTGCATAGCGATTTTGTGGTTACATGCTTTCCATAGCTTATAGATTATGGCAAATAAACCATATTGAACAGATTTTTTAAATTTAGATGCTAATTTACGGAAAAGTCCGAAAAATGGTAGAATTTTATGGGTAAATCAACGGATGATCTGGTGCAGCTTGCAACGATTGGAGCGGTCCACGGTCTTAAGGGCGACGTGAAGGTTCAAACATTTACCGCCGATCCGCTCGGTCTTGCCGGTTACGGACCTCTTTTTGACAAAACCGGGCGTTGTTTCGAGATCGAGCATATTCATATCAACAAGAATGCTGTCATTGTAAGATTTTCAGGAATTGACGAACGTAATAAAGCCGAAGCGCTGAATGGTACTCGTCTTTACGTAAACCGCAGCCAGTTGCCCGACGATCTGGAAGACGATGAATTTTACCAGACCGATCTTGTCGGTCTTGATGTCAAGGATGAACATGGCAAGGTTCAAGGAAAAGTAAATGCACTGTTCGACTTTGGTGGAGGTGACATTCTCGAATTGCGTCTTGAAAATGGTAAACTTGTACTTATTCCGTTTTCAAAAGCGGCCGTACCGCTGGTCGATATTGAAAACGGCTTTATTGTCATTCATCCGGTTGCCGCCGGTATTGTTGAAGAACCGCAAACAAATGAAAACGGGGCTGAATAATGGCTTTTCAGGTTTCTATACTTACACTTTATCCTGAAATGTTTCCCGGGTTTCTCGGCTATTCAATGGCGGGTCGCGCCCTCGACCATGACATTTGGTCTCTTGATACCATTCAAATCAGAGATTTTGCTTTCGACCGTCATCATAGTGTAGATGATACGCCCGCTGGCGGTGGTGCCGGAATGGTTATGAAAGCAGATGTTCTTGCCCATGCGATTGACAGTGTAGACAATGATTTTCCACGATTATTGATGAGCCCGCGAGGACGCCCTTTTGGCCAGAAAATGGCGCACGAATTGAAAGATAGGGGCGGTGTTACACTCATTTGCGGGCGGTTTGAAGGTGTCGATGAGCGGGTTATTGTCGGGCGCAACCTTATCGAAGTGTCGGTTGGTGATTATATTCTTTCCGGTGGTGAAGGTGCTGCTCTCATTGTGCTTGATTCTATTATCCGGCTTTTGCCCGGCGTTATGGGAAATATCAAATCGGCTGAACAGGAAAGTTTTGAAAGCGGGCTTCTCGAATATCCCCAATATACAAGGCCACAAATATTTGAAGGGAAAAAAATTCCCGACATTCTGACATCCGGCAATCATCAGGCTATAGAACAATGGCGCAAAAACCAGGCGGAAGAAATAACCAGAAAAAGACGGCCTGATCTTTATTCTATTTACGAGAAAGTGAATACGAAAGCTTGATTCAATTTTCGTGATAGTGTAAGGGCAAACCACGTTTTCAGATGGTACGTCATCTGCATCCGGAAATTAATGGATAGTGAAACCGCTCCTGCCCGATGGCATAGCCGAAGGAACTAGTATTTCTGAAGCAAGTGTCGAGCGCTCTGGCTGTTCGAGAAGAACATGAAGGATTGATAAGATGAATATTATACAACAGCTCGATGCCGAGCAGCGCGCAAAAATTGAAGAAAAGCGCAAACTTCCCGACTTTCAAGCCGGTGATACACTGCGCGTTTCAGTTCGTGTAACGGAAGGTACACGTACCCGTGTTCAAGCCTATGAGGGTGTTTGTATTGCCCGTTCCGGCGGCGGTTTGAACGAAACATTTACTGTTCGTAAAATTTCCTATGGCGAAGGGGTGGAGCGCGTATTTCCGGTTTATTCACCACTTGTTGAAGGGGTTGAGGTTGTTCGTCGCGGTAATGTGCGTCGCGCCAAGCTTTATTATCTGCGCGGCCTTACCGGTAAGGCAGCTCGTATTTCTGAAAAGAGAGACTATCGTAAGAAATCTGTTGATGTGCCAAGCACTGGCATTGCTGAAACTGTGACGATAGAAACAGTGGCAACAGAGCTACCTGCTTCCGAACAAAAAGCTGAATAAAAGCCGATTTGATTAGTTTACAAGTAAAAAGCGGCTTTTTAGCCGCTTTTTTGTTAGATTTATTTTTCGATAGTTTTGCAAAAACAACAGTCTGTTCTTATCTATTTGTAAGTCGATTGACTTTTTAAGCGATCAGCGAATAATGCCCCCTTTGATAGGTAAAAACACAATGTCAGGATATTTGAGGACAAAAAAATGACTGCCCCGCGTACACTTTATGACAAGATTTTTGAGGATCATATTGTTGACCGTCAGGAAGACGGAACATGCCTGCTTTATATTGATCGTCACCTTGTCCATGAAGTTACAAGCCCACAAGCCTTTGAAGGGTTGCGTATGGCACATCGTCAGGTGCGCCACCCTGAAAAGACGTTGGCGGTTGTCGATCATAACATCCCGACATCGCCCGATCGTGCTAAAGGCATAAAAAACGAGGAAAGCCGGACACAGGTTGAAGCTTTGGCAAAAAATACTGCCGAATTCGGTATTGAATATTTTAATCAAAATGACAAACGTCAGGGCATTGTCCACATTATCGGGCCCGAACAAGGCTTTACCCTGCCCGGCATGACCATTGTTTGCGGCGACAGCCACACCTCGACACATGGGGCGTTCGGCGCACTCGCCCATGGTATCGGAACTTCCGAGGTCGAACATGTTTTGGCCACACAAACACTCATCCAGAAAAAATCGAAAAATATGCTGGTACAGATTAATGGCCGTTTGCCTGAAGGGGTGACAGCCAAAGATCTTGTGCTTGCTATTATCGGTAAAATCGGCACAGCAGGCGGAACCGGACATGTGATTGAATTTTCCGGAGAAGCCATTCGCGGTCTGTCGATGGAAGGGCGCATGACGGTGTGCAATATGTCGATTGAAGCAGGCGCACGGGCAGGGTTGATAGCACCGGATGAAACCACTTTTGACTATATTAGAAATCGTCCGCGTGCCCCCAAGGGTGAAGTGCTTGAAAAAGCGATTGCCTACTGGAAAACGCTCAAATCCGACGAAGGTGCCCATTACGATACCGTCGTTACACTGGATGCTGGCGAACTCGTTCCTTCTGTTACCTGGGGCTCTTCACCCGAAGATGTCGTTCCGGTGACCGGCGTTGTGCCGGATCCCGAAGAGATTGCCGATGAAACCAAGCGCGCGTCGAAAATGCGGGCGCTCGAATATATGGGATTGAAAGCGGGAACAAAGATTACCGACATCAAGATTGACCGTGTCTTTATCGGTTCATGTACAAATGGCCGCATTGAAGATATGCGTGCTGCCGCATCAATGATTCATGGTAAAAAAATTGCTCCCAATGTTTCGGCAATGGTTGTACCGGGATCGGGAATTGTCAAAGAACAGGCGGAAAAAGAAGGTTTGGATAAAATATTCAAAGAAGCCGGTTTTGACTGGCGCGAACCGGGTTGTTCGATGTGTCTGGCGATGAATGATGACCGGCTGGAACCGGGCGAGCGCTGTGCCTCCACCTCCAACCGTAATTTTGAAAGCCGGCAGGGTTACAAAGGTCGCACCCATCTTGTCTCGCCAGCAATGGCGGCTGCCGCAGCAATAGCCGGACATTTTGTCGATGTCAGGGATTGGAAATAAATTTGTCGCAAATTGTTTTTGCCTCTCTTCTTGCTCTTTACGTTGCAGGTAAGTCGAATTAAACATAGATAAACTTAAACCGCACCAATAGGGAGTTCGGCTATCATGGTAGACAATAAAGAAGCGCAGCATGCAGTTGCAATCAGCCTTTTACACTTGAAGGATGCACGTTTCCTTGCTCCTCTTCTTGCAAGCTATACTCAGGCGTTAAAACGCGGCGCTCCGCGTCGCCCTGATGAATTTTACGCCGAACAATTGCTGCAAGACCGTTCGGCAGAAGTCTTGGGTGCCCATGTTGACGGCGAGCTTGTCGGTTTTGTCATTTTCTATGATCATCCCGAGCCTGTCTCGGGTTTGCGTGCCGGACAAGTCGATCATATCCACGTCCATCATGCCTATCAGGGTAAAGGCATTGCCAAAGCGATGATTGATCTGCTCTGTGATAAAGCGGAAGAACGCGGTTGGACAAAACTGGTTCTTAATGCACCGCGTATTCCTGAAGATGGTCGCAAACTTTATGAACAAATTGCCGTTAAAGGCGATTGGACCGGTTTCATCATTCGCTTTGATTGATGCTTTTATGACAAATTGTATAAATTGCATATGTGAAGAAGAATGGTCATTTTACTGACAGTAAAATGACCATTCTTCTATTTTGAAAAAACATTTGAAACCATTTCGATAGAGAATCACCAAATCCGGTTTTATCGGCTGGAAGCAAAGCTGCAATTCAATAAAATTATGACTTTTAATGTCATGTTTTTTAACCGATTAAATCATCGTTCGGAAGAAAAACTATGCATAATCCCGATGATTTGATGACAAGAATATGCTTTACTGCTTTGACGTGGAGCAAAATCCGCATTAGAAGAGAAATACGCTCTATAGGATGAAACTATGGGGCATTCGGTTGTTTTTGGGTGTGACCTTTAATCCGCCAACTGAAATGGCCGGCCTG
>NZ_CALYQK010000029.1 GCF_945285465.1 uncultured Bartonella sp.
GGGGCTTATCTTGGTCATTCTGTTGCAGCAGGTCTGCGCAGCGTTGGCGACGATCAATGGGCAGCCGGACTAGCACTAGGATTTAATAGGTGGAAAGTTCTATGGTTTTTGATTTTGCCACAAGCACTGCCACGTATGGCACCATCATTTATCAACCAATGTATCTCGCTTACGAAAGATACGTCGTTGGCTTACATCATTGGTACACAAGAATTCCTGACCTTGGCGCGGCAAATTGATGGTCGCTTGACAGGCGCTTATTCAACAGAAATCTATCTATTCGTAGGGATTGTTTACTTTGTGCTCTGTATGACATTGAGTTTTTTTGCAGAACGCATCAACAAACACTATTCAAAAGAAAGACAGTTTGTCTGAAAGGCATTGCAGATTAAGTTTGTGTATTGGTTCCGCTGCGTTAATTTTAGAAAAACAAGTCAGATCCGTTTAACTATTTTCAAACATTGTCCGAAAATATAGGCATGGCAATGCGTTGGGGCAAAAAACTATTGAAATGGCGCGGCACTATTCACGGTCTGCCGACAAGAGTAAAAAGGTCGAAGCGGCGGTTATCAGACTGGGCGCTAGAATGAACAAAAAGAGTACATAAATTGTCAAACTCTTCAAAAAAGTGTCAAACTTTGTTATCGGAAAATTTTTCTGTCTGAAAAAACATTTATAAATCAGAGGTTTAAATGGTGGGTGATACAGGGATCGAACCTGTGACCCGCTGATTAAGAGTCAGCTGCTCTACCAACTGAGCTAATCACCCACAGTGACGTTGTCAAACAACGGATAGCGGTTCTATAGCGTTCCTCATGAATGATGTCTATAGAAAATTTTTATTTTTTCTGCCTTTTTATTCTATGTTGAATGGTCCATTCTGACGATTGAGAAAATATCTTGATCTTCACCTGAAAACGTCTCATTATATAACTTTCATTCATTGCGTGTAACAAAGGTTGTTACCGGTAGAGAGAGGACGATCGAGCGTAATGCCCGACCAAAATTCAGAAGACCCTTCCTGTAGTATCAGGCGGTGTGGGCCGCTTGACGGATGTTTTTGCAAAGTTTGCCCTATTGATTTCTCGTTTGTGGGGCGTTTGGCAAGCAAAATCGCCGAAAATTTCCTCATTATGCCAGCTTGGCAAGCCGGCTTTGAGGAATAACATGGTAAATATTGTCCTGCTTTATATTTTTCATCACTATTATTCAGTTTCTAGGAACTAAGAATTATGGAATGGATCGCAAATCCCCATGCGTGGATGGGTCTCATAACACTTATTTTTCTGGAAATCGTCCTTGGTATCGATAACCTGGTTTTTATCGCTATTCTTGCGGCGAAATTGCCCGCTCACATGCGCAATCGCGCACGCCTTACCGGTTTGAGCTTTGCATTGCTAATGCGGCTTATCTTGCTAACAGCGATGGGCTGGGTAATGACGCTTGATAGGCCGATTTTTTCCATTGGCAATTTTGCATTCAGCTGGCACAGCATAATTTTGATTATTGGTGGTGCGTTTCTCCTGGCGAAAGGAACGCTCGAGCTTCATGAGCGGCTCGAAGGTGAAGTGCATGAAAACCCGTCAACCGTTGTCCATGCGGTTTTCTGGCAGGTTATTGTTCAAATAGTTGTTCTTGATGCGGTTTTTTCGCTTGATAGTATAATTACGGCAACCGGGATGATACCCAAAGACCAGATGATGGTCATGTATCTGGCGGTTATCATCGCAATGGGCGTGATGATGTGGGGGTCTGGTCCATTGATGATATTTGTCAACCGCCATCCGACCGTTGTAATTTTATGTCTCGGTTTTTTGATGATGATCGGTTTCAGCCTGATTGTCGAAGGGGTTGGTTTCCATATTCCCAAGGGGTATCTTTATGCCGCTATCGGTTTTTCGATTCTTATCGAGGCGTTTAATCAAATTGGACGCCATAACCGTGAAAAACTGATTTCGACCAACGATCTTCGTGAACGCACAGCGGGGGCAGTGTTGCGGCTCCTGGGGGGCGGCAAGAATGACGGGAATTTGGGCGAAACAGTCGATCTTATTGCTGAACAGGCTGCTGCGTCACAAATTTTTCGTCCGGAAGAAAAACAGATGATACGCGGTGTTCTTGATCTTGCCGACCGTCCTGTCCGCTCGATCATGTCACCTAGAAACGAGGTCGAATGGCTTGATCTTGACGCAAACGAACAACAAATGCGTGACGAGCTTGAACAATTTAAACATAGCCGTCTTATTCTTGCCCGTGGAAAAGTAGATGAATTTGTCGGTGTTGCTTTGACCAAGGATTTGCTTCTTGATCTTGCTGAAGGAAAGAAAATAGATTGGCAAAAAGCAATGCGTCAACCATTGGTTGTTCATGAAAATACAGGCGTTTTGCGTTTGATGGAAAAATTGCGCCGTTCGCCCATCCAGCTTGCAATTGTCGTCGACGAACATGGTTCGTTTGAAGGTGTGGCAACGCCGACTGACATATTGGAAGCGATTGCCGGCGATTTTCCCGATGAAGATGATGAGCCGGTCATTGCCGAACATTTAAAAGACGGCAGTTTTATGGTTGAAGGCTATGCCGATATCCGCCGTCTGAGCGGTTACCTTGAAAAAGATCTGGTTGATGAAAATGATCGCTATACAACGCTCGCCGGTTTTATGCTATGGCATTTTGGTCATTTGCCCACAACGGGAGAAAGTTTCAACGCTGACGGATTGAATTTCAAGGTTGTTGAAATGGATCGACGAAATATAGCTAAAGTCTTGATTTCTCCCATAGCGAAGGAAGAACACTAATTTTTTTGTAAAAAAAGACAGTCATTATTTTTTATAGAGTGTTCAAATTGCGTGAAACGGATAATATAGCTGTCGAATACCTATCAACTGGAGAGAAATGGAAATGAAACCACTTTTGGAGATCATCGTAACGCCGACCCGAGCAGGTCGTGTGGGTAGGAAACTTGGAGATTGGCTTTATTCATTTGCAGTTGATCATTCAAATTTTGATGTTGAGTTGATTGATTTGGCCGAGGTTAACCTGCCAATGTTTGACGAGCCAAAACATCCACGGTTACACCAATATGAGCATGCCCATACCAAAACGTGGAGCAAATTGGTTGCAAAAGGTGATATTTACATCTTTGTCATGCCTGAATATGACCATTTGCCACCATCATCTTTTATTAATGCAGTAACCTATCTTTCCAACGAGTGGAATTATAAGGCGGCTTCTTTTTTAAGTTATGGTGGAATTTCAGGTGGCTTACGGGCTGTTGAAACAGCGCGACTAATGTTGAACGCTGTAAGAATGGTGCCTATTCTGGAATCCATTACAATACCGCAATATTTGCAATATATTAATGAAGATGGTGATTTCAGGCCAAATTCAGCGATTGAAAATGGTGCACAGGCCGTTTTTGACGAACTGTTCAAGGTAAACAACGGTTTGCGTACTATTCGTCCAAAATTCTGAATGGATGATATGACAGGTTAGTCTGATGACCAAATTACTGGTCCTGCTCAATGACCTTGAGGATGTGCCGATTGCTTTTGATGTCCGCGCCGATATTGTAATGTGTGGCGGAATATCGCGACAAACGCAAAAAATCTGTTCACAAATCAAAGGGATAGACAGTTATTCGCCGGAAATATGGTTTGAAGTCGATGACGTTGCCTCGATTGATGTTAATTGTTTGAGAGCATGCGGTGCAGATGCGATAGTGGTTTCGTCAGCGATTGAACATTTGTCTTCATTTGTCAGGGCAATGGCCGATCGGGCACGGGAATATAAGCTTGTCGTAATGGTTGAAGCCGAAATTTCGCCGAACAATTCATTGATACCGGTAGTTTCGGCCCTCGGTTTTGATGGAATTCTTTTAAAAGCAAGCAATTCCGATCAAACAATTTTGAACCAATTGGAAATCGCCAAAATAGGCCGGTTTATGGCTAAAGTGCATGCTGTAGGGATGAAAGCTGGAGTTATAGGAACGATAGAAGCACCGGATATTCCGCGGCTGTTACCTTATTCACCGGACTGGCTGGGATTTTTGGTTAAACGACCGATAAAGTCGGGGCAGTTCGGTGATAGGGCGACAAATTCACTTATGCGTGCGCTGCTGCCATGTGATAGTGGCCAGGAAATTCTGCCAGAAAACAACAAACTGGGAACTGACCGCATTATTGTTGAAAATTATATTTTGCCGGTCGAAATTGGTGCCTATAAGCGGGAATATGGCCACAAACAAAAGGTGCGCTTTAACGTGAGCGCCGATGTTGCGCGTTTATCGGCAAATCCAGAGGATATGCGCCATATTTTTTCTTATGACCTTATTCTAGATGGAATCAGAAACCTTGTAGCCTTGGGACATGTCGACCTGGTTGAAACTCTTGCCGAACGGGTCGCTGGGCTTATTCTTGCTTATCCGAGAGTAGAAAAAGTGGTTGTTCGCGTTGATAAACTCGAACTGGGGCCAGCAGCGGTAGGCGTGGAAATTCAACGTGTAAAAAAGAAAAACGAACGTTAGATCTTTTTTTGTTTTTTAGCGTTGCTGAGTATTTTTGGGGCTGTCTGCTTTGCGTTTGCGGTATTGGGCGATTTCAAAGGACGCAACGAAAAACAAAGAGAAAATAAGCGGGATAATCAGATAAAGCAGACGGAAGACGATCAATGCTGAAATAACATCAGCAGGATTCATGCCCGGCATACCCGCCATAAACAAAGCTTCCAGCACCCCGACACCACCGGCAGGAGCATTCGACAGAAGGGTAACGGTAAAAGATGCAAGAAAAACGCCGAGCACTGTAATAAAACCCGGATTTCCGACATCGGGAAGCGTTGCATAAATAATTCCGGCAGCACCGATCAATTCAAGCGGGCCGATGATAAGCTGCTGGATAACAATACCAAAACGTGGATAGGAAATCTGGAATGATTTGCCGATTTTTAACGGGCGCAATTGTAACAGACTTCCCAGAACATAAAGACCGACAAAGGCCAGCATGCCGAGTCCGATGGTCACGGCAAGCCACGTGGGAATATTATTATGGACGAGGCTGATGATATTTGGCTTCAGAACAAGGACAATGCCGGAAAGAAGGATAGTTCCGAGTGCGAAAGTGAACGAACAAAAGCCGACGAGTACCGCAATTTCGACGCCGCTCAGGCCTTTTTTACTATAGGCACGATAACGCACAACTGCACCGGAAAACACCGAAGCACCGATATTGTGCGAGAGCGCATAGGTAACAAACGAACATATTGCTATATAATGAAGCGGTATTTTTTTACCCAAATGTTGCAGGGCAATGCGGTCATACCCCGCAAGAGCCGCATAGGCAAGTAAAGAGAAAAAGCAGGCCAGTACCCAGTGGTGAAGGCTCAAAGATTCAAGCCGGCCGGTAATATCGTTAAACGAAATCGCGGATAGTTTGTTGTAGAGAATATAGATGGATACCACCATTGCAATGATGCCGATAAGCGGCCAAATATATTTCTTTAGTTTCATACGTTTTTACTCGTTAGTTCCGGCATATCCATGCCAGTTTCAGCACCAGCCACCTTATCACTTGCAGGCGATTCGGCATCTTTTTTTGTATAGTTCAAATGTTTTAACATACCTTTAGCGACCTCTTCGTCATCGGTCACAATAGTGTTTGCTCCGAGCCCCTCGAGATAGCCTGTTTGCGTCGTGGTCAAAGCATGAGCAATGATTATAATGTCCCGACGCAATTTGCGCGCTGCCACGATAACCTGACCGGTTTCGATAGAATTGTGTGATGATATGACCAACCGGTGTGCTTTCGTGATATTGGCAGCGACCAGAACATCACTATTGACGGCGTTTCCAAAAATCGCTTCATACCCCTTTTGTCGGGCATTATCGACAGCTAGTGCACGAGCGTCAATGATAATAAAACCGGCATTATCAGCAGCAAGGGCATCGGCTATTTTTTCCCCTATATCACCATAGCCAACGACAATAGCATGATTTTCTTTTGTTGTTGGCACAAGCCCGTCATCAATACCATTACCAATATCGATGACCGATTTATCGTCATCTTCTTTTTCAAAACGAAATCTGAATTTATCAGCAACTAAAAACACCAACGGATTGACAAGGATGGAAAGGATAGCGCTTCCGACAATAAGGTCGCGCGCTTCCTCGTTGATAATCCCCAATGCGGTGCCAAGACCGGCAAGAATAAAAGAAAATTCGCCAATCTGCGCAAGTCCGGCACCAATTGTTAAGGCTGTTGCATAGGAGCAGTGGAACAGACGAACGATCCAGAATGCAGCAAAAAATTTTCCGACTACAACAATCATCAATGTTGCCAAAAGCGGGAAGAATAGTGTCAGCACTTTTGACGGGTCAAAAAGCATACCGACCGACACAAAAAACAATACGGCGAAAGCGTCGCGCAGCGGCAACGTTTCTTCTGTTGCCCTCTGGCTCAGTTCAGACCCGCTCATAATCATTCCGGCAAAAAATGCACCAAGCGCAATCGAAACACCAAAAAGATGGGCAGAAAAAAAAGCGACACCAAGCGCAATAGCAAGCACACTCAAACGAAATAATTCGCGGGAACCTGACTGGGCAGAGATTTTTAAAAACCAGGGAATGACACGTCGGCCGATAATGAGCATCAAGATAATGAAAACAAAGACTTTTGCAATCGTCAGGCCAATCGTTGCAAACAGTCCCAAATCGAGCCAATGGGCAATCGGGTCGATATGAGCTTGCGCTTGCCCGCCTAATGACGTCGATAATGCAGGAATAAGCACAAGCGCAAAAACCATTGCAATATCTTCGACAATCAGCCATCCGACGGCAATGCGCCCGCGCTCGGTTTCGACAAGATGGAGTTCTTGTAAAGTGCGCAAAAGCACAACTGTGCTCGCCGTTGAAAGGGCTAAACCGAAAACAATGCTGCCACTCAAGCCCCAGCCAATTAACAGGCCGAAGCCAAGTCCTAATAACGAGGCAAAGGCCATCTGCGTGATAGCGCCGGGGATAGCAATTGTTTTGACAGCAAGAAGATCTTTGAAAGAAAAATGTAGTCCAACACCGAACATCAGCAGAATTATACCAATTTCGGCAAGTTGGTTGATTAAATGGGGATCAACATTGAAGCCGCCGGTATGAGGTCCGACAATAACACCGGCCAGAAGATAGCCGACGAGGGGCGAGATTCTTAGCCGGTTGGCAAGAATACCAAACAGGAATGCTAGACATACCCCCACAACAATTGTTGTCAACAATGGTGTGTCCTGTATCATATCCGGCTGGAAATCCCTCCCTTGTTAACTAAGTCCCGCGTGTGTGCGCCCGGTGAAAGTCGCCTTTAAAATCTAAATACCATTAGTGTTAAGCTTGTGACAAAAAACCGATTTAAGTTTTTATATCGCAAAAGCCGGTCCAGAAACTTTTCCCCCCTTGCCGATTTTATTTCGCATTTAAGGTTTTAGATGATGGCTTTTCCTTGATGAGATCACGCCCTTCATGGTGATGATGCCACCAATCGCCAAGGAACAGCAAGATCGGCGCGGCAATAAAGATTGACGAGGATGTTGCAATTACAACACCAACAACCATTGGCACAGCAAAATTATGTACCGCACTTCCGCCCCAGATTGCCATTGGCAACATGGCAAGAACCGTCGTTGTCGAGGTGAAAATACAACGGATCAGCACCTGGTTGATCGACATATCAATCAACTCCCTTAACGGCATTTTTTTGTAAAGACGCATGTTTTCCCGCATGCGATCATAGACCACCACCTTATCGTTAACCGAATAACCGACGATGGTAAGAAGCGCGGCAATTGCCGTTAAATTGAAATCAAGCTGGAAAAGCGCAAAAAATCCGACCATTTTTGTTGTGTCAAGCACGATGGTCGCAATAGCACCAATGGCAAAAAACCACTCGAAACGCCACCAGATGTAAAACATCATAGCAATGGCGGCAAGAACGACCGCGGTAAAACCAGCGGTAGCAAGTTCGCCTGAAACCTTGGGGCCAACAACTTCGATCTGGTCGAATATAACATCAGGATAAATCGTTTTTATCGAATTTTTCAGTTTTTCAATGGCCTTTGTTTGCTGTGCTTCACCACCTTCTTGCTGTTGAACACGGATCATCACGGTGTTCTGGTTGTCAACATTTTGCAGCGCTATTTCTCCAAGTCCCAACTGACCTAAAGTTGAACGTAATGTTGCCAGATCGGCAGGGGCTTTGGTGGTAATTGCCATTTGGCTACCACCCATGAAATCAATACCGAAATTAAGTCCCGGCTTGAAGAATAGCACGATCGAGGCAATCGACAGCGCAATCGACACACCAATGCCGATGAAGCGCGCATTCATGAAATGAAAGTTGGTATGTTGGGGAATAAATTTGAAAAACGAATGGATGTGCAATTTGCTGATTTTCCATTTGCGTACCACCCAAACCATAATGATGCGGACGATCGTCACATCGGTAAACAATGAAATGACAATGCCGAGCAACATGGTTACGGCAAAACCGCGGATTTGTCCGGTGCCAAACCATAAAAGCAGAACTGTGGCGATAGCGGCGGTCACATTGGCATCAATAATAGTGGAAAACGCATGTTTAAAACCACGGTCGAGTGCCGCCATTGCCCCCATACCTTTTTCACTTTCTTCACGAATACGCTCGTTGATAAGAATATTGGCATCAACCGCAATGCCGATGCCGAGAATGATACCGGCAATGCCCGGCAGAGTGAGCGTGGCACCTATGAGGCTTAAAGCGGCAAAAGTAAGAATCGTGTGAAGGGCAAGGGCAACGTCGGCAATAATACCCCATAGGCCATAGAGAAGAAAAATAAACAGGGCAACGAGCACAAAACCGGCAATACCGGTATATAGCCCCATTTTGATGGCATCAGCACCAAGATCAGGCCCGACAGTGCGTTCTTCGATTACGGTCAGCGGCGCGGGCAGGGCGCCGGCACGCAAAAGTGCGGCAAGCTTTGATGCTTCTTTGGCATCGAAATTTCCGGTAATCTGGCCACTGCCACCGGCGATAACACTTTGAATCGTCGGTGCTGTCAGAACTTTATTATCCAGCACAATAGCAAACGGTTTTTGTAAGTTTTGCCGCGTTATTTCGGCAAAAGCTTTTGTTCCAATCGAATTGAGTTTGAAAGTGATGAGAGATTTTCCCGGAATTTGCGGATCAAACTCGGCTCGCGCATCGGTAAGAACACTGCCATCAAGTGATACCTGATCATAAATGGCATATTTCTGTTTTTCGTCGGTGTAGCCCGGCAATATTGAAACACCGGGTGGCGGATTATTCATATCGACATTGGTTGGTACGAGATGAAATGTCATTTTTGCCGTTGTGCCGAGAAGATCACGCAATTGCTTGGGGTCTTGCAAGCCGGGCAGTTGAACTTCGATACGGTCAGTGCCGACTTTTTGAATTAGCGGTTCTGCAACACCGACCTGATCGACACGGCGGCGGATAATTTCAAGACTTTGATCGACAGCATTGTTGATACGATATTTGATGCCCGCTTCTGTTAAAGTAACACGAATGGCGTCTTTCTGTTCGCCGACATCAATATCGGTGGACGAGGCACGAAATGCACCGGCAGAAATAGGCGTAGCAAGTTCCTTGAGTTCTTTGAGTGCGGTTTTGCGCTGGTTTTCATCGGCAATTATGGCAACAATCGAATCACCTACCATACGCACGCTGGTTGATTGAATTTGCTTTTCACGAAGTTTGCCACGAACATGATCAAGAATGGTTCTCAACTGGTCACGTTTGATTGACTTGCCATCGACTTCCAAAACAAGCGACGAGCCACCCCGAAGGTCAAGGCCAAGCGTAACTTTCGTCTGTTGCATAAAGGAAGGCAAATGTTCCAACTGCTTTTCGGTAAGAAGATTTGGCAGTGCGACCAAAACACCCAAGACAAGAATAAGGAAGTATAAGGTTGTTAACCAGCGTGGCGTTCGCATAAAATCCATCCGATAATTGGCATCCGAAAAACAAGTTCTATATTACGATTTTGTCGAGATAAGAACCTTCTTTTTTCAGTTTTTAACATATAGCCAGACAATGCGCATTATCTGACACAAAAAATAGCATAGATTTGCTAGAAAATGGCTAGGCATTGCCCTTTTGCAATAGAACCTAGGTCAAAATTAGACAAGGACAGGCAAAAACTACCGTATTTTGTTCATTTTAGGTACGATGTCAGGATCTAAGGTACGATGTCAGGATCTTTCTTCAAAGATATGGGCCAGAAAAATAAGCGGGTTATGCGACATAAAGACAAATGGCTGAACAGACGAAAGGTATCAGCAAGCTAAATTGCATGGTTTTGATGACAATGGGATTAGCATACAATGGGATTAGCATATTGTCATGGCAGACGCGTGTCGATACCCTTGTTGAAGCGCGGTTAACATTTTATTCCGGATTTTTTCGTGGTGTTTCGATAAAATTTTGTCTTGTTTAATTCAACGGTGATTTGCCAGAACAGGATTTGGGATATCTGGCATTTTGGATGCAATTAGTCGGCTTATCTGGCGGGCAGGCTTGCTTGCGGTGGTTTTAAAGAGAAAAACGGTAAAAAGCTCCTTAACGGGTTTGTCAACCGGAGGCGCCAAGAAAAAGTCACTCATAAAACAACACAGAAACAGAACAGGGAAACGGATTTTTTAAAAAAAAAGAAGCATAGCGATCTGCGCACAAACATTTATAGCGTTTATAACCCGTGGAATGTGTGTGGTTTTTCGTAATTGAAATTTTTGATTGCCTGCGTTTCTCGATTAAATGATTGAGCTAACCTGTTATAAGGAAACAAAAATCCACCGATAAACAGAATGCCGAAATGTGAATTTAACAAGCCTTGTCAATTTATGCGCCTGATCGCAATGATTTGGAAAATCCAATACAAAATAAAATTGCCGTCATCTTTTCTGGACCGAATTGAAAAACAATAGCTGTGATAGAAAAAGGTTTAGCCGGATGCACCATATCTTCAAGAGTAGATAAAAAAATTTAACGAATTTTCTTAGGTCGCAAATTGTCAGGCTTATTTGTGAAAAAGGTCTGATTGTCATAGTTTGGCAAGAATCTTATAGGAAAAGATAAAAGATGAGATTTTAGAATGTTGTAATAGCTCCACAAATTGTTTTTTTGTTTCTAAAATCTATATGCGCGATTCGTCATCTGTTGTTGGAATGTTGAGTTTGTTGAATTTCAGAAGTTTAGTGAAAAGAATTTATATTGGCATGCTGTTTGTTGCCATTGGCTTTGCATCACCACTTGCAGGGCATGTCAGTCTGGGGACTGTCGCCTTTGCCCAGACTCCTGCGGCAACCGATACAATTAGTCTTAGCCCGACCGAACTTGTCAAGCAGCAACAACCAATTGCAAATGGCTATAAGGACACACTCAAAGACCTGCAAAAGGAATTTGATGATGGGCAGGATGATGATTCTGTGCTGACTGATGTTCGCAATAAAGCGCAAAGTGTGAATACCAAGATAATCAATACCGCACTTCTTTTCCGGTCGCCGTTAAATGACATAAATTTGCGTCTCGATCAGCTCGGCGATCCGCCACAAGGGGTTCAGGAAGCCAAAACCATCACCGACGAGCGCAACAGCCTGCGCCAAACAAAAGTCAAGATCAATACTCTCGTCGGGCAGTTAGAGGATGCGTCAATCGATGCAAACCGTTTGGTTGAACGGACAGTCGCCCAGTCGCGCGAACTTTTTGCCCGGACCTTGACGCATCGTGTAGAGTTTTCTTCACCTTTAGGAAAGCAGATAGCGCAATCGGCAAAAGATTCAGTTGCCGACTTTTTTTCGTTGGCTTTTTCATGGTGGCAATTTGTCTATCAATTCAAGTTGTTAGCGCTATGTGTTAGCATTTTGATTCCATTTGGCGTAGCGCTTGTTCTGATATTTTTTACCCACAAACTGATTGGCCGGGTAAAGCAGGAGGCAACCAGGCAGGAAGAAGATGTATCCTATTTAAAACGCTTGTCGTTTGCATTTGTCGCCACCCTTGTTCCCACTATCATCTGTGTTGTTTTTGTCGTTCTTGTTCTGTTGTTTTTTGACTATTTGGGAATAAGTTGGGCCGCTCTTGATCCGGTCTTTCGCTCGGCAGCCGAAGTTGTCATGTTGGTGTTTTTTATTGCCCGCATGTCATTTGTCATACTTTCGCCCAAATCACCGCAATTGCGGTTGATGAATATAGCACCAAAACCTGCACGCCTGCTGATTGTTCTTTTAACGCTATTGGCGTTGGTGATGGGGCTCGATTACTTCTTCAATACGGTTTATCGCGCAGTGTCAGCACCGCTTTCGCTGTCAATCGCCAAAAGTTTTATCTCGGTTATTCTTGTTGGCATCATTATTCTGGCCATTTCTTTTGTTCGTGGTCGAACCAGCAGTGAAGACGACCAGAGCGTAACGTCTTGGCCGCGCTATATTCGCATTCCGCTTGTCATTGTCGGCCTGTTGCCTATTTTGACAGCCCTTGCCGGCTATGTCGGGATGGCTCGTTTTATCTCCCAACAAATTGTTGTTAGCGGTGCCTTTCTTGTCTTGATGTATCTTGGTATCCAGACTGCCCGTGCAACGGCAGCTGAAGGCGCATTTGCAAAAACGTTCATCGGGCGACGGCTCGTTGAACGGTTCAAGATTGATGATAGCACGATGGATCAGCTCGGACTTGTTGCCGGCATTATCCTCAACATCATGGTTATTGTTGTGTGTGTGCCGCCAATAATTATGCAGTTGGGTTTTTCAGCTTCCGATATTTTATCCGCGTTCATCCATATAATGACGGGTTTCGAGATTGGTAATGTTTCGATTTCTCTCGTCGGAATTTTTATCGGCATCGCCTTCTTTTTGGTTAGCTGGTTTCTGATACGCTGGTTTATTTCCTGGCTCGATGGAACGGTTCTGGCGCGTGGAAAAGTGGATTCCGGTGTTAGAAATTCCATCCGTACGGTTGTCGGCTATGGTGGTATCGCACTTTCGGCATTGATCGGCCTTTCGGCGGCTGGATTTAATCTGAGCAGTCTTGCACTGATTGCCGGTGGTCTTTCTCTTGGTATTGGTTTTGGACTTCAAAATATTGTACAGAATTTTGTCTCCGGTCTCATTCTATTGGCAGAGCGCCCCTTTAAGGTAGGAGATTATGTAGAGACAGGAACAACAAGCGGTATCGTCAAACGGATTAGTGTGCGGGCGACCGAAGTTGAAACCTTCAAACGCCAAACCATTATTGTGCCGAATTCGAGTTTGATTAACAACAATGTCGGCAACTGGACACATCGCAACAAAATAGGCCGTGTCGATATAACATTCACGGTTCCGGCCATGTCTGATCCCGAACATATAGGTGATGTGTTGATGGATATTGCCAACACGACTGAAGGTGTTTTGAAAAATCCGTCTCCGTGGGTCAGCTTTTCAAGCTTTGACAGCAATAATTTCAACTTTTCTCTGGCAATTTATGTCCCTGACATCACTGCCACAGTGACCGTTTCCAATAATATCCGCTTTGAAGCCTATAAGCGGTTTTCCGATGAAGGGATTACCTGATATGAAAAAATGGTTCTTGGCGATTGCCGCGATGACATGTTTGCTATCTCAGGAAGTAACCGCCGCCACAATTAAAAATACCGATCAAAAAACACAATCCCTCGTGGTAGCAGAGGGCAGCGGAAGAAGAGATGTGTCTTTGAAAGCCGACCAGACAGTCGATATCTGTCCGAAAGGATGTTTTGTAACCTTTCCCAATGGTGACCGATTTGCCATTAAAGCAGGTGATGCCATGGAGATTAACGGGGGCAGGGCAAGTTTTAAATAGGCATTGGCGACAAATTCTGCTCAGTCTGCACCATTGGCTGTCTGTTCAGGAACAAAACCTCCATGGTTTTTCATGGAAATGTTCTAAAAGCGTTTTCAAAATGTTGGGGGTAGTTGCCAGCTTGTCTTTTTTTGAGCAAATTCGGGCTTCACATTTCTTTTTTCTTTCCATATAAGAACTTCACCTGCGGACGTGGCGAAATCGGTATACGCAACAGACTTAAAATCTGTCGGTCAATTTGACCTTGCGGGTTCAAGTCCCGCCGTCCGCACCATATTTATGACCCGATAGTGCGTTGGCGGGTAGTTATTCTAGCAATTATAGGACTCTGGTGCTTTCGCTTTTCTGGTAATATTTCAAAATTTGCGACTGTAAATTGCGGAAAACCACAAGCATTTTTTTTTGAACAATTCTTTTTGATAGACGAGCCGCGCCTAACGTCGGGATTAAAAAATGCCGGGCTTTACCAAATTAATAATTGTTCGACACCGTTTTTGCATTCATTCGATATGTTAAAACACCACGGATAGCGTAATTGCTGATCAAGAATTGGTGTCTCTTATATCAAAACATGTGATTTTTGTTGAATATAATCTTGTTTGTTTTAAGCTAATAAAATAGGCACTTTGCCAAAGAAAGAAAATTCTCCAGAATTCAGCGAATAAGGAATACTTTTAAAATCATGAGTGAATTTGTTCGAGACGTTGCCAAAGCGGCTAAGGCTTTGCGTGGTCTTTTTAATGAAACGCCGCTCCAACGAAACGAATTTCTAAGTCAAAAATACGATGCAGAAATTTATTTGAAGCGCGAAGACCTGACCCCCGTTCGTTCCTATAAAATTCGCGGAGCTTTCAATTTTATTTCGCAATTGCTTGACAAAGTTTCTCCCGAAGCGGCATTTGTCTGTGCTTCGGCCGGTAACCATGCTCAAGGATTGGCATTTGTTTGCCACCATTTTAAACGCAAGGGTGTCATTTTTATGCCGGTGACGACACCACAACAAAAAATAGATAAAACACGCACATTTGGCGGCGAATTTATTGAAATTCGTTTGATTGGTGATACGTTCGACCAGTGTTATGCTGCTGCACAAGCCTTTGTTGCCGAAGGTGGCGGGGTTATGGCACCTCCTTTTGACGATATGCGCATTGTGACAGGGCAGGCAACTGTTATGTATGAAGCGGCAGCCCAATGGCAAAAGCTTGTCGGCGAAGAAAAGCCCGATCTGGTCATTATTCCTGTTGGAGGGGGCGGTTTGGCAAGCGGCATCAGCCATTTTATTCGTGAAAGTGGCTGGGAAAAGACCCATATCCACTTTGCTGAACCAGAAGGTGCGGCAAGCTTATTTGCCAGCCTGAAAGAAAAAAGACGGGTCAAGCTTGAAGACGTGGACACGTTTGTTGACGGTGCCGCAGTTGCCGAAATTGGCAAATTGAATTTTGATATGCTGAAAGGCTTTTCTCCGTTCGATGTCTCTATTGTGCCGGAAAATCGCCTGTGCGCAACGATGATCGAAATGTTGAATGTCGAAGGAATTGTGTTGGAGCCGGCCGGGGGGCTTTCGGTTGATGCGCTAAAGAGTATTTCTCCGCAGGATTTGAAAGGGAAGAAAGTTCTTTTGATTATATCTGGCGGGAATTTTGATTTTGAACGTTTACCCGAGGTCAAAGAACGGGCTTTACGGTATCAGGGGCTAAAGAAATATTTCATTTTCCGTTTTCCGCAACGTCCAGGCGCTCTACGTGGTTTTCTTGATCAGTTGGGGCCGGATGACGATGTTGCGCGTTTTGAGTATTTAAAAAAATCGGCACGTAATTTCGGCTCTGTTTTGATTGCAATAGAAACCAAGCAATTTGAAAATTTTGCTATTCTCGAGACCAAATTTAAAAATCTCGGTTGGGCATATCGTGATATTACTAATGATAAGGTGTTATTCGATTATATCATTTAATGAAGCTGGTTGTCTAAAAAGAGGACTATACCGATGAAGCTCGTGTCTTCGCTGATTATTATGACGTTTTTTTTTGCATCATCTATAACGTTATGCGCTGCAACGGAGTTGAATTCAATTCAAAAAGCGGAATTGAACGGTCTTGTTATTGAAACCAATAATGCGGCTCAACATAAAGATCTGAATTTTATTGCCAATAACATGCCTGAACGCCTGTTCAAGGAAATGGCGCTTAGGCTAAAAACCGACGAAGCAACACTCAAACAGAACTTTGTCAAACAATTGGATAAGCAATTTTCCAATTTACAGTCGGGCGGGTATCGACTTGACGAGGCAAAGATCGAATATCGTCAGACAGCCAATGGTATGCCTTATGCTTTAATTCCGACGCGGATTGAAACCAAGGAAACTATTGCCGAATATCCGACATTGGCAATTCTGGATAATACGAAGTGGCATTTAATCTATGGTGGTCAAAAAACGGTGCAAAATCCTGTTTTTCTTGAAATTTATCCTGACTATCAGGATATCCGCATTCCGCAGGAAGAAATTACCCGTAAATAATTGTAGCAGTTGGCGGGGTTTCTGGCATAAAAACCGGCAGTGTTACGAAAGTTGTTGCTTTTTGGTTGCTTATATACGATAAGCTCGTTTGTGATGCTTGGGTTGGATTTATCAACTTTCTAAAAGAGACTTTGTAGCATCATTGACCTTAAAAAAGGTGTTCATTGGTCGCGCAAGTCGCTTATTGGTTTTATCATCAAGCGTTCCGTCCTGATTTATTGATTGTTCAAGTTTTCCGGTTGCGCGGAAACGTTGAATGTAATGGCCTGCCATATAAAACAATGGGGCAGGGAAAGATTTTATTTTGAAAAAACAGAATTCAAATGCTTTTGAAGCATTAGGTATATCGCCCATTCTTGCCAGAAATTTGTTAAATGCCGGTATAACCGGACCAAAGCCAATCCAGCAGGATGCAATTCCATCCATGTTGGCAGATTGCGATATATTGGGTATCGCGCAGACAGGTTCCGGCAAAACACTGGCTTTCAGCCTGCCGGTACTGACAAAAATTCTTTCACTCGGCAATAAACGCTATCCTAAAACAGCGCGCGCACTGGTTTTGGCACCAACGCGTGAATTGGCTGTCCAGATTGAAGAAGCAATTCATCAGGCGGCAAAGGGAACTCATCTTTCGACATGTCTTATTCTAGGTGGCGTTTCCCGAAACAGCCAGGTTAAACGCATGTTGCTAGGGGTTGATGTGCTTGTCGCGACGCCGGGCCGTTTGATGGATCTGGTGCGCGAACAAAGCGTCGACCTTTCAAAAACGCGCTATCTTATTCTTGATGAAGCCGATCGTATGTTGGACATGGGGTTTATCAAGGACGTGCGTCAGATTGCCAAGCTTGTTGATAAAACCCGGCAGACAGCTTTATTTTCAGCCACAATGCCTAACGAGATAGCCACGCTTGCGCAAAGTCTTTTGCGCGATCCGGTGCGTATCGAGGTTGCCAAACAAGGGACAACGGCGGCAGAAATCAATCAGACACTTCATGCCGTTAGCCGGCGTGACAAGAAAGATGTTCTCAATAAGCTTTTGACCAATCCGGCATTAAGGTCCGTCATTGTCTTTACCCGTACAAAACATGGTGCCGATGCTGTCACAAGAAACCTGTCAAAAACTGGTTATTCAGTTGCCGCCATTCACGGCAACAAGTCACAAAATGCCCGACAAAATGCTCTTAAAGGCTTTCGTAATGGTTCAGTGCGCATTTTGGTGGCAACCGATATTGCTGCACGTGGCATTGATGTGCCGGGGATCAGCCACGTCATCAACTACGAGCTTCCCGATGAAGCGGAAAGTTATGTGCACAGGATCGGGCGTACCGGCCGCAACGGTGCCCACGGCGAGGCTATTACGCTATATGATGAGAGTATCGAAGGTGCACGGTTGAAAGGTGTTGAACGCGTTATTCGCATGAAACTACCGCGTGAAGCTGTGCCACCACAATTCGGGCCATTTCCGGTCAAATCGGCAAAAGAACCGGAATTACCGGATGAAGACCAAAACAATCATCATTTGGCAAATAAGCCGCGCCGCGCCCGGCGGACTGTGTCAAAGACAAGCCAAAATAGGCCACAACAGGGCAAGCTTGGAGTGCGGAACCGGAAAAATAACAATGACGAGGCGTCAGCGGCGCATAATGCCTATGGTCTGCCGCAAAATAAAAAAAAGGCAAGACCGGTCAATAAGAAGAAACCGGTAAGATTTCGCAAATCGGTAAAAAGGGCTGCCTAGAATTTTTTGCAAAACGTTTTTAAATGAATCATGATATCATGGAAGCAAATTAGAATTTTGACTGAATGATTGTCAAAGATTTCACCCATGAAACCCGAGAAATGATCAAGCGTTATTTCCCGGGTTTGTTAAAAAAAATCTTATTATTTCTTGTCTGAAAAAAGATTTTTTGTAACTTTCAATCAAAAAATATTTAAAAATGTTTGCCGGTATATTTTTTAATAAACCGCACGATCAATTTTGTTAGCAATGGCTAACCGCTCACAGAATATTGCTCGCAGCAATGTTGAAAAATGACAAAAGACTAAATTTGTGACGGGTGCATTGAAAAAAAGCACTGTCTTGTATGTGCCTTTGAAATATTTTTCTTGAGAGTAAAAAAATCGGTTCGCGCCTTATCGATAAAAATGTTGCAACACTGGTAAAGTTGTCTAAAATATTTTTTACCGATATGCTTTAGGCTGTATAACCTATGGGATAGGAACAGTTTGAATTATCCAATCGAGGATTTATTATGGACAAACATAGCCAGTTTATCGTTTCAGCCGATTGGTTAAAGGAACGCCTTGGCAATCCGGAAATCTCTATTATTGATGCATCGTGGTATCTGCCCGCTGTCAAGCGGAACCCAAAGCAGGAATATGACCATTGTCATATACCGGGGGCAGTTTTTTTTAATCATGATAAAGTGTGCGATGAGACATCCGGTTTACCACACACATTGCCGAGTCCTGAGAAATTTTCTGAATTTGCAACAGCAATGGGTGTCAACGCAGAGGATACAATTGTCGTTTATGACGGTGTCGGGTTTTTCTCGGCACCACGGGCATGGTGGATGTTTCGTGTAATGGGAGCAAAAAATGTTTTTGTTCTGGATGGCGGCTTTGATCATTGGAAGGAAAAGCACTATCCGGTAACGGACGAGAAAACGGTCATAAAAAAAACATTGTTCAAAGCAAAATTTGCTGAAGATAAAGTTGTCCTTTTAGGTGAGATGCGTCAACTGGTTGATGGCGGGGCAACACAAATTGTCGATGCTCGCGGGCATAAGCGATTTTTGGGTGAAGAGGCCGAACCGCGTCCTGGTATGCGGGCCGGGCATATGCCCGGGGCACATAATGTTCCGGCAACGACATTATCTGTTGAAGGAAATTTTAAAGACTTAAGTTCAATAAAAACAATCTTTAAAGATGCCGGTATCAATGTTGCTGCACCTGTTGTCACAACCTGCGGCTCGGGGGTAACGGCAGCAGTACTGGCTTTGGCACTTGAATCTTTAGGTAATCACAATGTAAGGCTTTACGATGGGTCATGGAGCGAATGGGGGGGAAAAAAAGATACGCCGGTTGTTACGGGCAATGAAGATAGGAAAAGGTAAGATGCCAGATTTTCTCGATGCGCGCGTCACACATCTGGAAATGTATGAACGGCCACAAAACGTTGTGCCCGCACCGCTCAATATGCGTCTTGCCATTATGCGCGCATATCAAATGCCGGTGCATTATTATCGCTATCTTTATCAACAGATTGGCAAGGCACATCATTGGAATGTACGCCGTAAGATGAGTGATCCAGCATTAAAGCAGCTCATCCAGTCGGATGATACGGTCATACAAATTCTCTATAATGATGGTTGTCCGGCTGGTTTTGCCGAAACGAATTTGAAGGGAATGCCGAAAACAGCGGAGATCGTCTATTTTGGTCTGGTCCCGGATTATCAAGGACGTGGCTTGTCCTATTTCTTCTTCAATGAAGTGTTGCTTTCCGCTTGGGAAAATAATCCGGAAAAAGTGATTATCCAGACAAACACACTTGATAGCCCGCGGGCATTGCAGCTTTATCAAAAATGTGGTTTTATTCCGGTGAGTTATAATGATGTCAAAATTGAACGGTGGAGATAGCGTTGTTCGTTGACCGTTTATGGTTGTTCATTGACCGGTTGTATTTGTGAAACAAGCGCCGCAATTAATTTGCCGCTAAATGGATGACAGATTTGACGAATATTCAATATTACCATTGCGAGGTAGCCACCCGACAATAGCGGGTATGCGCGAGAAGCTTTTTGTGATTTCCCGTTTGACGTGACAAAATGTTTTTTTTGCCTGCTTTGTCAGCGGTTTTTACCGCTGGTCAAAGCTATCTGAACTTTCTATCTTGTTGATTACGCTAAGGGATGGCCAAGCTCTCGTAACGTTTTCCTGAACGGATTTTGCTGTTAACGTGCGTCACTGGCAGATATAGACGGGCAAAAAGAAGTCAGGCAAAACATGTGTGCGATGTTTGACACAAAAATTTTTTGCTAAACTGCCATGAAGCCGTCGGTAAAATAAGTATCGGGATCATATTTTTCATTGCTTCTTGCGTGGCTGGTTCTACATCCAGAAAATTTTGTGTGTGACGGTTACAACGAATAAAACACCTATAATCCTTTAAGTCCATTTTATGCCAAGCGGATAAATTCTGTTACCGGCGGGAACATCCGACATTTTATTTTGCAAAAAATAATGTCGGCATAAAATAGCGACACGAAAAAATCTGTAAATGCCGGTCATTCAATATTATCTCTTCATACACCACAGATAATTAATAGATAATTTGAAAGCGAGAATAATTCGGTTTTTAAGGTTGAATCCGATGGAACTTGTGGTATGATTCCTTCTAACAAAGGTAGGTCATGCGATAATTTATTTTTAGGGGTGAGTGTGTGGTGTGGTGCCATCACACAAATGGGGCATTGGGGTTAATAGCAGTAAATATCACTACGGTTTTGTTCAATATTTTCCGGTTCGGTCGTGCGAACGAGGACAAGGTCTCAGCGGTAAAGCCGCTGAACAAAACAGACCGAAACCTTCAACATTTTAATTTTTTTCGACCGAAAATGCTGCGGTTCTATTGTGTAGTCGCCGAAATTTTCTGGCAAAAAAATCGCCTGTATTTTTTGTGGAAACAACCATTGTTTGCGGCCAACGCGTTGCTTTTTCAGGCACTAATGGTTGCCCGGCTAATTTCTATACAGGCGTTGATAAAAGCACGGGCGTTAATTGTGATGAATTGCCTGATGCACAGCGTAGTACGAATAAAATTCCGACGCGAATTGCCCCGGTCTCCCGAGCCGATAAACCAAAATTCGGTGACAAAAAGGTCTTATAGTTTTTTGGAAGCAACTCGTACGTATAAGGAGATTTAAAAAATTAAATTTGTAAAATAATATTTTAGATAAATTTATTTATATAAAATAACAGTAAATATATAATTGTATATTACGAATTATATTTATTATATGTGCTTAAAGGTATTATAAATATAATTAATTTAGTTAAAAAAACAAAAGGTAAAAGATAAAATTGGATAAAATATAAATTGAAAATTATGTTTATATCCAAAACGTAGGTCGATATGTTTGAGAATATGTTAAAAGGTTGTGATATGTCCAAATTGTTAGAACCGGAGTTTCTTCGGCGCTTTAAAACTCTTAACCACAAAAACCGTAAGGCGTTGCTTTTAACAGTTGGGACAGCGGCATTGTTTTGCCCGCATATTGCTTATTCGGAACCGGTTTTGGTGAATGGAAACGACAAAACGGCATGGACTTCTGACGGTGTTAGCGTGGGTGGCAACACCACCAACAAATTATCGGAAGTTGTTTCAAATGCGCGCGTTCCAACAGATTTATCCAGTTCTGTTGCACGGCTTAATAGCGCGATAAAAACACATGTAACGACGCCCGACAAGACAAACAAACAAAATTTGGAAAATGCGATTACATCTTATAATGATGCTGTGGCTGCATTAGAGGGTTCCGGAGCGGCAGCCGCCGGTATTCCAAGTTTTATCGTTAACGATACAACAATATTGATTGCAACAAAAAACCAAGCCGATCAACGTCTTGTCGTTGTCGATTCCAAATCTCTACTAATAAATATTGCTGATCGTGCTACGCTGGTAATTTCAGGTAATTTTTTTAATGGCCGTGGTGACAATCCACAGAGAGACTGTGATTCTACAAACACCGCAAGAAAGGGCTGTGGTGGTGCACTTCATGTGTCGAGTGGCGCTGCTTTTGTGCAAAACGGCGCTGGCAAACTGATTTTCAGAGCTAATAAATCAGCAGATGATGGTGGTGCGGTTTTCAATAAAGGTTCAATCTCGTTTGGTTCCGGGGTCAGCTTTCTGGAAAATTCGACAAGTACTTGGGGTGGTGCCGTCAATAATTTTTCTAGCGGAACCATTTTATTTGGCGATGATGCCAGTTTTATAAGAAATGCAAAGAGTGGCCGCGGTGGGGCAATTCGTAATGACGGTATGATTGTCTTTGCTGATAATGCGTTTTTCGATCAAAATGCATCGGCCGATAAAGGTGGGGCAATCTACAATACCGAGAGCGGCAAAATTACATTCGGCGACGGCACCACTTTTACTAAAAATAACAATTACAATCGGTATAATCGTGGCGGTGCGATTTATAACGAAGGCAAAATGACATTTGGTAAAAGCGCCAGGTTTTCACAAAACTCAGCCGATAGCTATAGTGGTGCGATCTATAACGATCGGAAGGGGCAGCTAACTTTTGAAGAGGGGGCAATTTTTGAAAACAATGTGGCATGGAACGGTGGTGCAATTTCCAACTATGGAACAATAGTAGTCGGTGATAATGCGATGTTTAATGAAAATGTGTCCAATTCCCATTTGGGCGGGGCAATTTTTAGCAATTCCGGTACAATTACATTTGGCAATAATGCAACGTTTAAAGGCAATACAGCCTATCAAGGCGGTGCGATCAACCTAAATTCGGACGGGACTATTCAATTTGGTGACAATGCAACTTTTGCGAACAATAAGGCCGACTATGCCGGAGCAATTGCTACTTTCGGTACGACAACATTCGGCAGCGGCGCGACATTTATAAACAATGAGTCTAAAGTTAGTGATACAATAAATGGTGTAGTTGACAATGCCGGCACACTTACATTAGGCAGTGGAGCACGGTTTATAAATAATAAATCTACCGGCAATAACGTTTTGGGTGGCGCGATTAGCAATCGTGCTACATTGATTTTGAAAACCGATGCAAATGGTCAAGCCACACAATTTTTCGGTAACAGAGATTCCACAGGGCTAAGTTCGATTTTCTTTGAACAAGGCTCCCTTGCTGTTGTTGGCGACGGCATTGTTGATATGCTTGATCCGATGCAACGGATAAATAACAAAGATT